>JBBQKZ010000001.1:0-69752 GCA_038327405.1 Burkholderiales bacterium
TTGCTGCGGCAGTGCGTCGCGCAAGGCCACCGTCACCGGCGCCAATGGCAACAAGACCTTCCCGAGCAAACGGCCCTGGATGATCAGCCATTGAGCATCAGCAAGGCTCTGCTGCGCTGAGCGGCCCGGCCTGCTAAGCGCCTTCCACCGCCCATCACCGCCCTTCACCGGTACCCAGGAACAGACCATGCACCACGGCGACATTTCAAGCAGCAAGGACACGGTCGGTGTGGCCGTGGTCAATTACAAGATGCCGCGGCTGCACACCAAAGCCGAAGTGCTGGACAACGCCCGCAAGATTGCGGACATGCTGGTGGGCATGAAGTCGGGCCTGCCGGGCATGGACCTGGTGATCTTTCCCGAGTACAGCACGCACGGCATCATGTACGACTCGAAAGAGATGTACGACACCGCGTCCACCGTGCCCGGCGCGGAGACCGAGATCTTTGCCGAGGCCTGCCGCAAGGCCAAGGTGTGGGGCGTGTTTTCGCTCACCGGTGAGCAGCACGAAGAGCACCCGTACAAGGCGCCGTACAACACACTCATCCTGATGAACGACCAGGGCGAGATCGTGCAGAAGTACCGCAAGATCATGCCGTGGGTGCCCATCGAGGGCTGGTACCCGGGCAACTGCACGTATGTGAGCGAAGGCCCCAAGGGCCTGAAGATCAGCCTGATCATTTGCGACGACGGCAACTACCCCGAGATCTGGCGCGACTGCGCCATGCAGGGCGCCGAGCTCATCGTGCGTTGCCAGGGCTACATGTACCCCGCGAAGGACCAGCAGGTGCTCATGGCCAAGGCCATGGCCTGGGCCAACAACACCTACGTGGCGGTGGCCAACGCGTCTGGCTTTGACGGCGTTTACAGCTATTTCGGCCACAGCGCCATCATCGGTTTCGACGGCCGCACGCTCGGTGAATGCGGCGAGGAAGACTACGGCATCCAGTACGCCGCGCTCTCCACCAGCCTGATCCGCGACTTCCGCAAGAACGCGCAGAGCGAGAACCATTTGTTCAAGCTGCTGCACCGCGGCTACACCGGCATGATCAATTCGCGCGAGGGCGACAAGGGCGCCGCCGCCTGCCCCTACGACTTCTACGCGCGCTGGGTCAACGACCCCGAAGGCACGCAGAAGGCGGTGGAAGCGATCACCCGGCCCATGGTGGGCACCGAGGAGTGCCCGATCGAGGGCATACCGAACCCGGACTCAGTGGGTCACCGCTGAAGCGCGGTGATGGCGCTGGAACAAGCCGACACGCTGGCGGACTGGCGGCTGCCGGACGAGCCTTACTACCAGCCGGTGGGCAACGAGATCGCGGCCTTCGAGGCTGCGCGCAGTACGCGCCTGCCGGTGCTGCTGAAGGGCCCGACCGGTTGTGGCAAGACACGGTTTGTGGAACACATGGCCTGGCGGCTCGGGCTGCCGCTGGTGACGGTGGCCTGCCACGAAGACCTGACTGCGAGCGACCTCTCGGGCCGCTGGCTGCTCGATGAACAAGGCACGCGCTGGCTCGATGGCCCGCTGGCCCTGGCCGCGCGCCACGGCGCGTTGTGTTACCTGGACGAGTTGCTGGAAGCGCGCTCGGACACCACGGTGCTGCTGCACCCGCTGGCCGACACGCGCCGCGTGCTGCCGCTGGAGCGCCGGGGTGAACTGCTGAAGGCGCACCCCGACTTTCAGCTGGTGGTGAGCTACAACCCGGGCTACCAGGGCCTGCACAAAAGCCTGAAGCCGTCCACCCGCCAGCGTTTTGTGGCCCTGTGTTTCGACCACCCCGAGCCGACACTGGAAGCCGCGATCGTGGCGCGCGAAGGCGGTGTGGAAGAAGCGCTCGCACAACGCCTGGTGCAGCTGGCTGTGCGCACCCGGCGCATGGCCGACGAGGGTTTGAGCGAGGGCGCCTCCACCCGCATGCTGGTGCACGCCGCGCTGCTGGTGGGTGCGGGCCTCACGCCGCAGGCCGCAGCCCTGCAGGCCGTGGCCGACCCGTTGAGCGACGAGCCCGATGTGCACGCCGCGCTGCACGGGCTGGTGCGCGCCAGCTTCTGACGCCGTGAGCTTCCAGACCGACGCGCTGGCCACCGTGCCGCTGGTGGCGCGCGCGCTGTGGGGCGACGCGCTGGGCGTGAGCCCCCTGCCGGGAGCCCATGCGCTCACACAGCGGGCCGTGCTCCCGCCGCCCATGCCCGGTCAGCCCGGGGAGCGCTGGGTGCTGCACCTGCCACCTCCGCACGCAGGCGACTGGGCCGTGGCGCTGGCTTGCCATGTGGCTGCCCACCGCCGCTTTGGCGGGCCCGCGCAATCGCGCACCGGGCTCAAACCCATCCAGCAGGTGCTGTTGGGTGTGCTCGAAGATGCGCGCGTGGAATGGCTGGCGCTGCAGGAACTGCCCGGCCTGCGCGCGCTGTGGTGGCCGTTTCACAGCGGTGAGGCGGCCCGGCGCGGCAACGGGTTTGAAGACCTGCTGGCGCGCCTCTCGGCCAGCCTGCTCGACCCCGATGCACAGGAGCCGCACCCCTGGGTGGCGCGCGTGCGCCAGCTGTTCTTTGAAGCCGATGGCTGCACGCTGGCCCTGCGGACGCCGCAGGCGGTGCGCGCAGCGGCCTCCACCCTGGGCCACGACATCGGCCAGATGCGCCTGCCGTTCAACGCGCGCACCTACTGCGTGCACGCGGCCTACCGCGACGACAACAGCCACCTCTGGCTGCCCGACGACAGCCTGCCGGCCTCCGATGTGTCCCTCACGCTGGACGCCGAGCCGCCACGCGAGGAGGGCGGTGCAGCGCACACCGTGGACGAACAGCCGGCCCCGCTGGAGCCCGACGCGGTGCACCCCGAGTGGGACCACCGCATCGGCCGCTACCGGGCCAACTGGTGCAGCGTTCACACGCCACCGGCCCCGGTGGGCTCCGCTTCGGTCCAGCTGCGGGAGGTTCCCGGCGCGGCCCGGCGGCTGGCGCACCGTCTCGCCGCATTGAAAGGCCGGCCGCAGCGCGCGGGCGGGCGCGATCACGGCGGCGACAGCCTGCATGCCCAGGCGCTGGTTGAAGCGGGCGTGGACCAGCGCCTGGGCCGCGCTCCCGACCCGCGCATCCACCAGCGGCTGCAGCGCCTGCACACACCGCTGGCGGTGTTGCTGCTGGTCGATGCTTCACGCTCCACCGCCAGCCCGGGCTGGACGGGTTCTGCGTCGGTGTTGCACGACATGCAGGCCAGCGCCCTCACCACCGCGCTGGCGCTGCAGGCCCTGGGCCACCGCACCGCGGTGTCGGCTTTCTCCAGCCACGGTCGCCATCAGGTGCACATGCCTTGCCTCAAGGCCTGGGGAGAGTCCATGAAGGGCGCCGGTCTGCCGATGCTGAACAGCGAAGGCTCAACCCGGCTGGGCACGGTGCTGCGCCATGGGCTGCACCTGTGCCGGGCCGACGCGCAGCAACACCCCGGCTGGCGGCGCGTGATCCTGCTGGTGACCGATGGCGAACTGCACGACGTGGACGTGCACGATCCGGCTTACCTCGGTGCCGACCTGGAGCGCGCGCTGATGGAGGCCGCCCGGCAGGGCGTGGGTGTGGGCAGCCTGCTCTGGTGTGGTGAAACGCCGCGCGCGGCCGACCCTGCCATGGGTGGTGCAACCCGCCAGCGCGTGCAACACCGGCGGGGTTTCGAGCAGGCCCTGGTGGCCCTGCTGGGCGCGCTCCTGTAGCCCGCGCGCAGCGTTTGCAGCGTGCCCACCCGACCACCGAACATTTCCGGCCGCTGCTGGTGGCCGCCGGTGCTGCGGGCGATGGTGTGGCCGCGTGCGTGATCGACGGCGGCATCACGCACGGGGTGTTGTATATGGGCGCTTTTGTGTTCGACACCGTACACTGACCCGGATCGTTTTTGTCGATCGGCGCCTGCACGACCAAGGACACCCCCATGAGCCTGCCCGACGACGTGCAACAGGGCTTTGATCGCGCCAGGCTCGCTGTGGCCACCCCGCTGGTGTGGCTGCACATGGGTGAAGACACCCTGTGGCTGGTACGCCGCAACGGCACCCATGGCCTGGCCTCGCTGGACCTGGAGCTGGGAACGCACAGCACGGCGCGGCTCTTCTTCAAGTCCGACCCACCCCGGCCCGCAGAGCTGGAGCGCGCCATCGACCATGTGGAAGACGAGCTCATGCGCGCGCTGGTCTGGAGCGGGGGCCGGGCCACGCTGGTCACCGACCACGCGCTCGTGCGCAGCCTCGCGCAGACCGAAGCCGTGCTCTCACTGGAGGTGGTGGAGGCGCTGTTCCAGCGCCTGGCCTCGGCCTCGCTGGGCCAGCCCTCGGCGCTCAAGGGCCTGCCACCGGGCCCCGAGGTGGCCGCCACGCTGCTCATCCTGCGCGAGCTGATGCACCACCTGAAGTTCAACCAGGTGGTGGTGCAACCGTCTCCTGGCGCTTCACTTCCTTGAGCTTCATCGCCACGTAGTCCGCGCGGTCCATCTCGTGCAGTTGTTCGGCGTAGCGCTCGGTGGCGGTGAACCAGAGATCCATGTTCTTCTGCAGCGGACCGCCGTCAGGCGCACCGCCGGACTGCAGGTGCGACTGCAGCGCCAGGTAGTAGCGCAGGGTGTTGCGCTCGACCACGCCGCGCACACCATCGACCAGGATGGGTGCACCACCGGCCGACCGGCCCACCACGCTGAAGCCCGACTTGCCGCTGCCCAGCGTGGCCAGGTAGGTCTTCATGGCCCAGCGCGCTGCGGTGCCGAAGCCGTACGAATACGTCATGCGCACCAGCGACTGTCCGCCGCTGTGCGGCACCGCTTCCACCACGATACGGTAGTCGCGCGTGGACAGCGGGCCGCTGGGTGCGCGCAGCTCGACCAGCATGTGGTCTTCGCGATCGGCCACCACGTTGAAGCCGAAGCGCACCCAGTAAACCTCGGACAGCGGCTGGTCGAACTTGCGACCCAAGCCCGACACCAGCTCTTCGCCGGCCGCCGTGCGCTGGCCCCGGCAGTACTTCACGTTGATGTGCAGGATCAGCACGTCGCACCAGCGGTCGGCCTTGGCCAGCTCCCGGCGCACCTGCTCGAATGGCTGGTTGATCAGCGCATGCACCTCACCCTGCATGCGGTCGGCGGATTCGGAAGAGCGCAGGTAGATCGAGCGGTCGGTCAGCTGGCCCGTGCCCTGTTCACGCAGGGCGGCGAACTGGGCGCGCAGTGCGTCGGGCGACGGGGTCTGGGCCCAGGCCGGGATGGCCATAAAGGTGGTGGCCAGCAGCAGCGCCGCCGAGCAATGGCGGGAAGGCAGGGCAGCCCTTGCGCGGGCCCATCGTTGGAACAGAAGCATCGACCATTGTGCTCTCTCGGGGTCTGGCCTTGATGCAACACCTCAATCCAGCGCCAGCGGGAGGTAGAGCCGCTCCCCGTCGCGCTCCACCAGCAGCGCGGCATCGAGCGGGCGCTCGCCCAGGAGCCGGCGCACCTAGTGCCGGCGCCTGCTCAAGCAGGCCGTTTGCTGCACCGCACAGACGGAGGATCCGCTGCACGCAACGACCTTGCTGGACCCTTTTGCCATCTCGGCGCCGTGATCGGCGGGCGCCATGCAAGCCCATGCGGGCAGGCACCAGCAGACTTTGCTGCACTGCGACAGAATCGGCCGGCTCCCACACCTTGTGGGCACCCCCTCTGGAGAACACCCGATGAGCGACCTGTCGCGACCGACCCACACCCCCGTCCTGCTGGACAAACTGCAATGGCGCTACGCCGCCAAGAAAATGGACCCCACGCGCGCTGTGACGCAAGACAAGGTGGACCGCATCGTTGAGGCCGCGCGCCTGGCGCCCACCTCCAGCGGCCTGCAGCCGTTCGAGATCATCGTCGTGACCAGCCCGTCCGTGCGCGAGCAGATCAAGCCCATCGCCTGGAACCAGGCGCAGATCACCGACGGCTCGCACCTGCTGGTGTTCGCCGCCTGGGACAACTACACGGCCGAGCGCATCAACCACATGTTTGACCTGACCAACGAGCAGCGCGGCGGCACCAACGAAGGCTGGGAAAACTACCGCCAGATGCTGCTGAAGAGTTACCCGCAACGCGACGCCGAGGTGAACTTCAACCACGCTGCACGCCAGGCGTACATCGGCCTGGGCGCCGCGCTGATCGCAGCCGCCTTTGAAGAGGTGGACAGCACGCCCATGGAAGGCTTCGACCCCGCCAAGCTCGACGAGATCCTGCAGCTGCGCGAGCGCGGCCTGCGCAGCGTCGCCATCCTGCCGCTGGGCTACCGCGCCGACGAAGGCGACTGGCTGGTGAACCTGAAGAAGGTGCGCCGCCCGATGGAGCAGTTCGTCACCGAAGTGAAGTGATCTGAATCCGCGGGCTGGTCGTGACCTCGGCACGTCGGCGAGCGACGCAGTTGCCTTGCAACACGTGGCTGCGCTCCAGCTTGGATATTCAGTACCCGGACCGGGCACCCTCGCGCTCCTCGGCCTCGCCCTTCCCGGGCTGGCTGCGTCCCGCAGACGCCGGCAGTGATCGGCAACGCCTGACCTCAAGCCCGCCGGGATGGCGGGCTCACTGCTGGCGCTGACGAGTGGATGGACCGCGCTGGCCGTCCGCTTGAGTCAAGGGTTGCAGGACGCCCTCCCGCGCAGGCGCGCCGACGACACACGCCGACCACGAAGGGTGGGCGTCGTACAAGCCTCTAGGGAGGAAACTGCGGGGATCACCCATCTGGGCGTACCAGCTTGCAGATTTATGGGGATTTGACAGTGCGCAGAGATGTGGGCGGTGGCCGTTTCGCCACCTGATCAGTGCGAGATGGCGCCGCCGCGTGGCTTGAACATGACCAGCGTGAGCGGCGTGGGCCCTTCGTTGTTCGATGAATGAGGGCATCATGAGCTGCAGGGCGGTTTCTGCCGCCGTCAGAAAAGGCAACCAACGGAGCCATCCACATCGGCCAGGTCTCGTCAGGCTGAGCATGCGTTAACCTGCCGCATGGAATTTCCCCTCTGGTTTCCACCTGCGCTCGTGACCTGGCTGCCCATGCTGGGCAGCATGCTGGTGGGCGTGCTCGCTGCCAGCCTGTTGTTCAGCATGGGCGAGCGTGTGGTGCGGCGTGCCACACGGGACGCGCCGGTGGCCGCCAGTGTGGCGACCAGCATCCGCGCCCCGTCCCGGTGGTTGATGCCGATGTTGTTCGTCAACCTGGTGCTTCAGGGTGCGCCTGAGGACGTACCGGGGCTGGGCGGAGTCCAGCGTGTGATGGCCTTGCTGCTGATCGCCTGCGCGACATGGTTGGTGTCCAACGCCATCCGGGGCCTGGGGCAAGGCGTGATTGAAGCCAACCCGACGGGAGTGGCCAACAACCTCGAGGCACGCCGGATCCAGACACAGACGCGTGTGCTGGCGCGGTCCCTGCAGGGCCTGGTGGTGCTGATCGGGTTGGCCTTGATGCTGATGACCTTTCCCGCGGCGCGCCAGATCGGGGCCAGCCTGCTGGCCTCGGCGGGGGTGGTCGGCATCGTGGCGGGTTTTGCGGCGCGCCCTGTGCTGGGCAACCTGATCGCTGGCCTGCAGATCGGGCTGAGCCAGCCGATCCGTCTCGACGATGTGGTCATTGTCGAAAACGAATGGGGCGTGATCGAGGAAATCACAGGCACCTATGTGGTGGTTCGCATCTGGGACCAGCGCCGCCTCATCGTGCCGCTGCAATACTGGATCGAGAAGCCGTTCCAGAACTGGACGAGGAGCAGTTCGGAACTCATCGGCACGGTTTTCCTGTGGGTGGACTACCGCATGCCGCTGTCCCCGCTGCGAGCCGAACTGCAGCGGTTGTGCGCAGCCTCGGCGCATTGGGATCGGCGCCTGGCGATGCTGCAAGTGACGGATGCCGGCCCGCAGGCCATGCAGTTGCGTTGCCTGGTGACCTCGGCCTCGGCCTCGGCGAGCTGGGACCTGCGCTGCGAAGTGCGCGAAGGTCTTCTGGATTTCATGCAGCGCGGGTATGCGGAGTTTCTCCCTCGCCAGCGCGCCGAGCTGTCGGGCGACCTGCCCGCAACGCCACTGGCGGGCAGCCCGCCGCAGGGAGATCGAGCGGGCTGATCCGCACGCGCGCGGCTGCGACCGCGTGCCGTTGCCCGCTCAGCCATCAAGATCCCGCGGGCCCGACCGATACAGGAGGTATCACCACCCACCAGGAACCCCCGTGGACGTATCTCCCGCAGCCATGGTTGGCGCATATGTCGCCAACAAACAGGCCGGCGCAGCACAGGACGTGCAGCTGGCTGTCCTGAAGAAAGCCATGGACCTGCAGGGCGCAGGCGCCATCTCGCTGCTGAACAGCCTCGCCGGCAACCTGCCACTGGCCACCAGCGGCAGCGTGGGCACGCAGCTCAACCTGCTGGCTTGACGACGACCCACCGCACGCTGCGCCATGAACACCGAGCCCGCCGACAACAGCAAGCGCCCGGGCACCTGCGCCGTGGTGCGGATCGACCCCGACGCTGCCTGCCAGCCGGTTCCGCGGCTGCTGTTTGTCGAGGCCGCACGCCGTGCGCTCAAGCTCATGGGCAACAAGCTGCAGACCGACCGTTCTGCGTTGACGGCGTACCCGGTGATCCCGGGCATCGAAGACCTGCCTTCGCTGGAACTGGGCATGCAGTACCTGCAGCACCAGTTCGTGTCGGCCGGACAGCCGCAGCCGGTGGCCATGGCGGCGGCGTTGCGGTTTGTGGCGGTCATGTTCACGCGCCGCTACCAGTACAACTACCAGGACCTGCGGGTCGGCCACGACAGCGGCACGCTGTTCTGGGCACCGAGCGGCCCGATGCTGGCCGCCGCGGCCAACATCCCGTTGCAACTCTGGGCGATCGACTGCCCGCGTTTCGTTGAGGCTGATCTCATCCGAGCCGCGCATGAGATCCACCGCAACTTCGACCACTTCGACGAAGGCGCGTTGATTCATATAGAGCGCTTCATCTAAAACCGTTCAAGGTCGCGGCCTGCGGTCGCTGCACGGGGGAATGCGTGATCCAGTGCGCGCCGGGTTGAACCAAACGGGTGAGGACTGTGTCCTAAGACACCCGAGGCAAGTTGACCATTGCCTACATTCGGTTGCCGAGCAGGCGCCCGCCTGTGCTCCGAGAGCCTCGCCATGCAATATGACACCCAAACCCAACGCGTCATCCTGATCGATGACAGCGAACACGACAATTTTTTTCACGACATCGCGGTGCGCAAGTGCGGCTTCACCGGTGAAATCCAGATTTATGACAAGGGCGAAGACGCGCTCGAATTCCTGCTGCAGGACCGCGTGAGCGTGCCCACCATGGTGTTCATGGACATCAACATGGCGGGCATGGGCGGCTTCGAACTGGCCCGCACGCTGGAAGAGCTGCTGGAGCCCGGTGTGCCCTTGCAGTTGCACATGCTCACCACATCGTCCTGGTCGGTCGACAGGGCCATGGCCGAATCGATCGGTCTGATCCAGAGTTACCTGGTGAAACCGCTGACGCGCGAGACGGCTGCCGCGCTGATCCACTTGTCTTGAGCCTCGGTGCCAACACCTCACGCCATGCCCACCCCGATTCCTGCCAACGAAAGCGATCGTCTGGCCACGCTGCGGCGCCTGCAGATCCTGGACACCCTGCCGCAGCAGGCCTTTGACAGCCTGACCAGCCTGGCCGCCGGCATCTGCGGTACACCCATGGCCCTGATCTCGTTAGTGGACTCGCAGCGGCAGTGGTTCAAGGCCAGGCACGGGATCGAGGTGACGCAGACATCGCGAGATGAGGCTTTGTGCGCCCACGCCATCATGCGGCCCGACGAAGTGCTTGTGGTGCAGGACGCGGCCAGGGACGTCCGCTTTCAGGACTTTCCCATGGTGCGCAGTGGCGAGCTGGTGTATTACGCCGGTGCGCCGATCGTCACGTCCAGTGGCGCGGCACTGGGCACCGTGTGCGTGCTCGACAGCGTGCCACGCGAGCTCGACGAAACGCAGCTGGGCATGCTCAAACACCTGGCCGAGCTGGCGATGCAGCTCATCGAGCACGAGCGCAACCGGCGCGACCAGTCGGAGCTGATGGTCGAGCAGATGCTCAAGGGCCAGCAGATCATCCGCGATGTGCTCAACGAAGGACGCGACATGGCCGCCTTCATCGACCGGGAACACTGTTACCTGTTCGTCAATCCTGCGTTCCATCGCTATTGGACGCTGGAGCCTCGGGAGATCGTGGGCATGCGCGTGCAGGACCTGATCGCCCGCACGAGCTACAGCGAGCTGTTCAAGCCCAGCATCAACCAGGCGCTGGCTGGCCACGAGTCGCAGTTCGAACTGGAGATGGACTTCCCCGGCATGGGCATGCGGTACCTGGAGGTCACGCACATTCCCGCCCGCGATGGGGGTGTGGTGCATGGCGTGGTCGAGCGTGCGCGCGACATCACACTGCGCAAACAGAGCGAGCGGCAACTGGACGACGCCGTCAAGGAGCTGCAGGCCAAACGCCTGGCCAACCGCAAATACGTCTACAGCGTTTCGCACGACCTGAAAGAGCCGGTCAACGCCATCAGCAACGCCACGCACCTGCTGGCTGAAGTTGCCTTGTTGCGCGCCGACCCGCTGGAGACGCGCTGCCTGCGCATTGCCCAGGACGCCAGCGCCAAGCTGTCACGGGTGCTGGAAGACCTGCGCCTCTACAGCGAGGTGGACACCAACGACATTCGCATGAAGCCGCAACCCGCCCAAAGCATCTACGCCGGAGCCATCGCGGAGATCGAGGCCGATCTGCAAGCCGAAGGCGCCGAGGTGGACCTGCATGTGAAGGGCACGGTGCGCGTGGATGCGCCCCTCATGGGCCTGGCCATCCGCAGCATCCTTGAGAACCTGCTCGGTTCGGCGCAGCGCCAGGCTTCGATGCCTGGTGATCTGCTGGTGGTGATCCGTTCGCAAGAGGAGCTGTTCACGCACCGGGTGGACATCAAGGTCCAGCGGCGTGGCGCGCTGCCCGCATTGAGCGGCGCTGCGGCCGAAGCGGGCTCTCCGGTGTCCGCGCGGCGCGCCCGCAAGCGGGCCATGAACGATGTGCGCGAGCTCGGTCTGGGCTTGTCCATCGCCTCCCACATCATCGATCTGCACCAGGGAGAGCTGCAGATCGAACGCCTGTTGGACGGAAGCAACCGCTATTCGGTGATCCTGCCCAGCCTCACCCGGGCGATCGGACTGGAACGAGCCGGGCCCACCCCATGACCCAAGCCACATCCGTCCGGCGCGTTGTCCTCATCGACGACAGCGAGAACGACAACTTCTTCCACGAGATCGCGCTGCGAAAGGCCGGCTTTGGCGGCGAGATCCTGGTCTTTGAAGGCGGGGAGAGCGCGCTGGCGTATCTGCTGCAGGACCAGGTCGCCGTGTCCACCGTGGTCTTTCTAGACATCAACATGCCCGGCATGAACGGCTTTGACGTGGCGCGCACGCTGGGCGCACGGCTGCAGCCGAGGGCGGCCTTTCAGTTGAACATGTTGACTTCGTCGGCCTGGTCGGAGGACAAGGACACCGCGCAAGACATCGGGCTCATCCGCCACTACCTGGTCAAACCCCTGACGGCGGAGATGGCGGCGGGCCTGATCAACCGGGAAGAAAGCATCGCCTCGGGCCAGTGACTGTCGCGGGGCGATTCAGGCCCAGAGCACGGCTTGCGGCTGTTCGTACCACTGGGGCAGGTGAGGCTCCAGCGCAGCCTCGATGCGACTGCGCTTGATCTTCATGGTGGGCGTGAGACAGCCGTTCTCGATGCTCCAGGGCTCGCTGGCCACCACCAGGAACTGCAGCTTCTCGTGGCTCGCGAGCTGGGCGTTCACCTGTTGCAGCAGTGCCGTCAGCGAAGCCTGCGCCTCGGCCCGAACGGCGGGGTCGGTGAGTCGGGGGCGAATTGCTTCGTCGAGCACCAGCACCGCATACGGTGTGGCCTGGCCCACGCCCGAGACCAGGGCCAGCTCCACCATCGGGTGGGCGTTGAGCAGGTTCTCGATCGGCACCGGCGCGATGTATTTGCCCTTGGCGGTTTTGAAGAGTTCCTTCTTGCGCCCGGTGATGCGAAGCACGCCGTCGGCATTGAGCACGCCCAGATCGCCGGTGTGGAAGAAGCCGTCGTCGGTGAAGGCCTCGGCGTTGAGCTCGGGCTGTTTGTAGTAGCCCGCCATGCGCCCGGGCGACTTGACAAGGATCTCGCCGTCGTCGGCCAGGCGGGCCTGCACGCCGGGGTAGGGCCGGCCCACATGGCCGGGCAGCGAGGCGTCGCCGTCGCCACCGTGCGAGTAGGCGAAGTCTTCGGTCATGCCGTAGCCTTCAAACAGGTTCAGGCCCAGCCGCCGGTACCACACCAGCAGTTCGGCCGGCAGGGGGGCCGAGCCGCTGCCCGCGTTTTTCACCTGGTCCAGCCCCAGGCTGGCCAGCACCTTGGCGCCCACCGCCGCGGCGGTGGCCGGGTTGTCGAGCATCGCGTCGAGCTGGGCGGCAGGCATTTTGGCCAGCACGCCTTGCTGGAATTTGGTCCACAGCCGTGGCACCGAAATGAACAGCGTGGGCCGGGCGCGCTGAAGGTCCTGCATGAAGGTGGCGGCGGTGTCGGTGAAGTACACCTGCATGTCGCCGCGCACGAAGGCCTGGCACTCCACCCAGGCGCGCTCGAAGCAGTGCGCCAGCGGCAGGTAAGACAACACGCGCAGCTCGGTGCCTTCGGGAAACCGGTGCCGCATCTCTTCAACGATGCATTGCGCGGCCGCGCTCACGCTGCCGAAGGTCTGCATCACGCCCTTGGGCTGTCCGGTGGAGCCCGAGGTGTAGAGCAACAGCGCGAGCTCGTCGGCCGCGCGCATGGGTTCACCGGAGAGTGGTTCGGTGCGGGCGACGATCTCCTCCCAACGCTCGAAGCCGGTGTCGGGTGCCAGCGGCAGCGCGATGCAGGGCAGGGTGGCGGGCACCCCCGCGGCCTGGCGCTCCCAGTCGTCAAGCTTGCCCACGAAAAGCAGGCGCGCTTCGCAGTGTTCCAGCACGTATGCGATGTTGTGGGCCGACTCGGTGGGAAAGATCGCCACCGTGGTGCCGCCGGCCATCCACACAGCCAGGTCGACCATGAAGAAATGGGCGCTGTTCTTGGCCAGCATGGCGATGCGCGCGCCCGGCTCAAACCCTTGGGCACGCAGGTGCGCGGCCATGCGTCGCGCCTGGTCCATGGCCTGGCCCCAGGTGAAGGTGTCAACTTCGCCCTGGCCGATCGGCTGGGTGAGAAAGGGTTCGTCCCGTCGCTCGCGCTCGTGCTGGTAGACATGATCGAGGATCAGCTTGGTCATCGGTCAACTCCTGGTCGGCGCCGAAGGTTTCGGGCCCGTGTGCATTGGGCATGAACGCCGCTGGCGCGCGCATGGGGTTTGCCCTGTGGCGGTGTCCGGCCTGTGACGCGTGTCGCCAGCCCGCACGCGCTGACCCGGCGGCTGGATCAGACGGTGCGGCGCAAGGCCTCGAAGAACAACTCGGACTGCAGCCGCTCGCTCTGCATCTGGCTGGCCACGCGCGCGGCGGTGGCCGCGTCTGCGGGCTTCAGTGGCCGCCCGGTGGACTGCGCCAGCACCTGGGCCATGCAGGCGCGCTCCAGGTAGTAGAGGTCGTCGAAGGCGTGGTCGATGCGTGGGCCGCACACCACCACGCCGTGGTTGGCGAGAAAGGCGATGTCGGCCGTGCCCATGGCGCGGGCGATGCGTTCGCCTTCGCTCGCGTCCAGGGCCAGGCCGTTGTAGTGCGGGTCGATGGCCACCCGGCCGTGGAAGCGCATGGCGTTTTGCGACAGCGCGGTGTCCAGCGCTCGGTCCTGCGTGAGCGTGAGCGCGGTGGCGTAGGGCATGTGGGTGTGCAGCACCACGGCCTGGCGCGCCAGTCGGTGGATGCCGCTGTGGATGTGCATGGCGGTGGACTCCACCTGATGCCGCCCGGCAAGAGCCTCGCCGTGCACGTCCACCATCACGATGTCGTCGGCCTGCACCTCGCTCCACAGCAGGCCGCGCGGGTTGAGAAGAAAGCGGCCCGAGCCGTCGGGCAGCTCCAGGCTGAAGTGGTTGCAGACACCCTCGGACAGGCCGAAGCGCGCCGCGGCACGCAGGGCCAACGCCAGGTCGGCGCGGGCTTGTTGGCAGGGTTCAGCGTGGTAGTCGGTTTCGTGGTTCATGCAGTTTGAAGAGCAGGGTGTGGGTGGTCGGCACCCGACTCGCCCAGGTAAGCCTGCGCGAGCGCGCCATTGGCCGCGATCTCGGCCGAGGTGCCTTGCGCCACGATACGCCCTTCTTCCATCACATACGCACGGTCGGCGAGCGCGAGGGCGAGGCCCGCCATCTGGTCGACCAGCAGCAGTGTCATGCCTTCGCGGCGCAGCGCATCGAGTGCGGCGAACAGCTCGGCAATCACCTTGGGCGCCAGACCGAGCGACGGCTCGTCGAGCAGCAGGATGCGCGGGCGCGACATGAGTGCGCGCGCGATCGCCAGCATCTGTTGTTCACCGCCCGAGAGCAAGCCGGCGCGCTGATGCAGGCGCTCTCGCAGGCGCGGAAAACGACGCAGCTGTTCTTCGACCCGCGCCTCGCGCTCGTCGGTCTGCAGGAAGGCACCGAGGCGGATGTTGTCGAGCACGCTGAGCTCGGGAAACACCTGCCGGCCTTCGGGCACCAGCACCACACCCTGGGCCACCACCTGCTCGGCACCCATGTTCATGAGCTCACGCCCTTCAAGATGGATGCCTCCCTGGATGGGGCGGTGCAGGCCTGCCAGCGCCTTCATGAGTGTGGACTTGCCGGCGCCGTTGGCCCCCAGCAATGCCACCACCTCGCCGCGCCGCACCTGCAGGTCAATGCCGTGCAGAACGGGTGAGGCGCCGTAGCCTGCGACCAGTGAGCCCACACCCAGCATCTCGGGTCGGTGGGCGGTGTTGTCGCGCGGTGCTGAAGCTTCAGTTTCCAAGGCTTCGCCGAGGTAGGCCAGTTGCACGGCCGGATCGGCTTGCACTTCAACCGGTGTGCCCACCGCCAGCCGCACCCCGGCATCGAGCACCACCACCTGGTGGCTGATGTCCATCACCAGGGTCATGTCGTGTTCGACCAGCAGCACCGTGAGGCCCGCGTCGGCGATGCGCTGCAGCAGTGAGCCCAGGCTCAGCTTGTCTTCGCGCGACAGGCCGGCAGCAGGCTCGTCGAGCAGCAGCGCGTCGGGGTCGGTGGCGAGCGAGCGGGCGATTTCCACCAGGCGCCGGTCCACATGGGGCAGGTCGCCGGCCAGTGTGTCGGGGTGGCCGGTGTAGCCGCAAAAGGCGAGCAGCTGGCGCGCGCGCTCTGTGAGTGCCGGAGCGTTGCGCCTTGCACTGCCGAGCAGCGGGCCGAGCGCGCCGCGCTGCATGGCGATCACCACGTTGTCCTGCACGCTGAGCGACCCGAAGAGCTGCGACGTTTGATACGTGCGCGCCACGCCGCGGCGCGAGATCTGCATGGCGTTCTGGCCTTGCAGCGGCTGGCTGCCGAGTGCGAAGCCGCCTGCCGTGGGCAGATAGAAGCCGCCCAGCATGTTGAGCGCGGTGGACTTGCCCGCGCCATTGGGGCCGATCAGGCTGGTGACCTGGCCAGCCGGTGCGGTGAAGTGCAGGTCGGACACGGCGCGCACGCCGCCGAACTGCATGGTGAGGCCCTGCGCTGCGATGGGTTGACGTGCCCGGGTGGGCAGGGCCAGCGTCGCGCTGGAAGGCGCCGGTACTGCAGCAGCGCTGCGCGGCAGCAGGCGATCGCGCAGGCGGCGCACCAGGCCGGCTACGCCATCGGGCGCGACCCACAGCACCAGCAACAGCATGGCGCCGAAGAAGAGCAGGCGGTATTCCTCCAGGCCCGAGAGCAGCTCGGGCAGCAGGCCCACCACGATGGCGCCCACCAGCGGGCCGGCCACCGAACCCGCTCCGCCGATCATGACCACCAGCACAAACAAAATGGATTGCACGAAGCCGAAGGTGTGCGGCGTGACGAAGCCCGAGAGCGGGGCAAACAAGGCGCCGGCCGCAGCGGCGCACAGGGCCGACACCGCAAACGCCACGGTCTTGATCGCCAGCGGGTTCAGGCCCACCGATTCGGCGGCGGTCTCGGCGTCGCGCACCGCGCGCAGGGCCGCGCCCCAGGTGCCGCGCGAGAGCCAGGCGTAGCCGGCCAGCGCCAGGGCTGCAGCGCCGATGGCCAGCAGCGCCATGGCGCGTTCGCCCTGTGCCAGGCTGCCCAGCGACGGTGCGCTCAGGCCCATGATGCCGTTCTGCCCGCCGGTGAGGCCGCTGGCTTCGACGATGCTGTGCTCCACGATCAGGCCAAACGCGATGGTGATCATGGCGAGGTACGGGCCTTTGACGCGCAGTGCGGGCAAGGCGACCAGTGCGCCGAACACACCGCCGATGAGTGCGGCGATCGGCCACACCAGCCAGAAACTCAAGCCCGTTTTGGTGGTGAGGATGGCCATGGTGTAGGCCCCGATGGCGTAGAAGCCCACGTGGCCGAAGGACACCTGGCCGGTCAGGCCCACCAGCACGTTGAGGCCCACGCCGACGATGGCCAGCAACGCCACGTTGGCCAGCACGAAGACCCAGTAGCCGTTGAGCGTGAGCGCGAGCACGGCGCCCAGGGCGAGCACCGCCGCCACCGCGGTGATCTGCCAGCCGCTGCCCAGACCCAGAAGCGTTTTGGAGGAATGGCGCATGGTCATACCTTATTCACCTCGGCACGGCCAAACAGACCGTTGGGCCGCCAGGCCAGCGCCACAATCACCAGCGTGAAGGTGATGATCTGCGTGTAGCCCGAGCCCAGTGTGGAGGTGATCATGGCCTCGACCACGCCGAAGATCAGGCCGGCGATCATCACGCCCCAGGCGCTGGTGATGCCGCCCAGAATGGCCACGGCAAAGGCCTTGAGGCCAAAGAGCGTGCCCATGTCGGAATGCACGTTGAACAGCGGCGCGATCAGCACGCCTGCCACGCCGGCGAAGAGTGTGGACAGCGCAAACGCCACTGCCACCGCGCGCCGGATCGGAATGCCCATGAGCCGTGCGGCCGAGCGGTTCTGCACCACGGCCAGCATGGCAACGCCCCAGCGCGTGCGGGTTGACAGCGTATGCAGCACCGCGGCCAGCGCCAGGCCCACCACCGGTATGAGCAACTGCAGCGGGTAGACGCCGAGGTTGGTGCCGGCGATCTCCAGCGGCGACTGCGCCAGCGGAGACGGCAGGCTGCGCGGCTCCTTGCCGTAGGTGAACATGACCACGTTGTCCAGCACCATGCCCATGGCCACCGTGGCCATGAGCCAGGCGTCCGAGCCGCGGTTCACAAAGGGCCGAACCGCGAGCACCTCGACCAGCAGACCGTAGAGCGCACACAGGGCCAGCGCCAGGACCACCGCGGCCCAGCCGGGCCAGCCGAAGGTTTGGGCAAAGGTGAAGGTCAACACCGCGCCAAGCATCATGGAGCTGCCCTGAGCGAAATTGACCGTACCCGAGACGGCGTAGGTCACGTAGAACCCCAGCGCCATCAACCCATACATGCTGCCCAGGCCGAGGCCGCTGACCAGCGCTGACAACTCCAACATCCAAAGTCCTTGTAAAAGAGAGAAGACCGTGCCAGCCGCCGGGCCGCCCCAAGGCGGGCCCAGCCCCCTCGGGGGGCAGCGACCCGCGCAGCGGCGGAGCGTGGGGGCGTTAGTTCACGGTGCCCACGGGCACGATGCGGTTGTCGATGAACTGTGCCCAGACGTAGTCATCCGACGTGACTGCGTCGTGCACCGTGGGGGTGAACGGCTTCACGTAGGTCTTGATCAGGCCTTCGTACTTCTCGATCTTGTAGAAGCCCTGGCGCACCGCTTCACCCTGCGTGGAGCCAGCGGCCTGGATGGCGAGCGCCGCGAGGTGCGTGGCGTCGTACGCGTTGGCCACGCCCACGGCTGGGGTGATATCGGCGGCGGTTTTCACGTTGGGGTACTTGGCCATCATGGCCTTGATCACGCGTTCGCCCACCGGGCCCTGCTTGCCGAAGAAGCTGTAGGTCTGCACGAAGTGCACCTCTTTGGCGGTTGGGCCGGCGAGTTCTGTGAAACGGCCACCAGCGGGGCCCCAGTGCGAGACCACCGGCACCTTCCAGCCCATGCGATCGAGCGACTTCACCACCTGGGCCGAGGGGCCGACGTTGCCCACCATGAACAAGGTGTCGGCGCCAGCGGCCTTCAGGCGCGTGAGCTGCGGGACCATGTCCACGTCGTTGCCTTCAAACTTTTCCACGCCCGCCGGCACCACGCCCTTGGCCGCCATGGCGGCCTTCAGGCCTCTTTCGTTGCTCTCGCCCCAGGGGTTGTTCACCAGGATCAGACCGGGCTTGACTGACTTGAAGATCTTCTGTGCGTAGGCGAGCATGCCCACGTCCACGATCTCGTCTACTGCGGACACGCGGAATGCGTAGTTGACCTCGGCGCCGTTCTTGGTGATGCCGGTGCCGGCGGCCCACGGACCCATGAACGGCACCTTTTCCTGGTTGATCAGCGGCACGATGGCCATGGACACGGGGGTGTCCAGACCGCCGAAGACCACGGCGACCTTTTCGCGGTAGATCAGTTCGCGCGCAGCGATCACGCCCTTGGCCGGGTTGGCCTCGTCGTCGCGGCGCACCAGCTCCAACTTGCGCCCGCCGAGCAAGCCGCCCTTGGCGTTGATCTCGTCGATGGCGATCTGCATGCCGCGCGTGATGGCTTCACCGGCCAGAGCCGACTGGCCCGACAGCGCGGTGACCAGACCGAGCTTGATGGGCTCGCCCGACTGGGCAAAGGCCTGGCCGCTGATCGCGGTGCCGGCGAGAGCGAAGCCGGCGGCGAGCAGGGCGCGGCGGGTGGATTGGACAGATGAGGACATGGCAGGACTCCAGTTGAAGTAGGGGGTGGGCGGAGGTGACTTGGGCGGCATGCTTGCCGTCTTTGGGGTCTTCGTTTGCAAGTCGCATGCCAACCATGTAGCCAAAGCTTGAACAAGCCTGTGCACACTGGGAGAATCAGATTGTTGACAATCTGGCACGTGTCTTGCACGCACTTTGAGCGTGCATGCACCCGACCCCAGCCATAGGCCAAGGCGGTGCACGATTCCTCAACACGGTGCATTTTTGTGGAGTAACCGATGTCCGAAGCGCCCTCGCAGTCCCTATCGCCGGCCCAGGTGGTCGACGAATTCCTGCGCATCATCATGATTCCCGACCCCGCTGGCGCGCGCCAGTTTGTGGCCCCAGGCATGCGCATCCGCTTCACCGGCGGGCGCGCCATGAGCGACCCGGCCGAGTGTTCGGCCTTCAACGCCACGCGATACCGCTGGGTGAAAAAACGCATCGAGCGCACCGAGACGGTGGCTGGCGGCACCGAGGCCGAAACCGTGGTTTACAGCATCGGCACGTTGCACGGCGAGTGGCCTGACGGCACGCCGTTCGAAGGCAACCGCTATGTGGACCGCTACGTGGTGAGCCACAGCCTCATCACGCAGATGGAGGTGTGGAACGACAGCGCCGAGTGGTTGATGGTGCGTGCCGGCCTGGCGACCTTGTGAGCGCGCTGCCCATGCCTGCACAGTACCTTGGACCTTTGCCTGACCACGGGCGCTTTGACTATCGGCCCATCACACGCCGGCCCGACTACCGCTGGCCCAACGGCGCGCGGCTGGCGGTGTACCTGGGATTCAACATCGAGCACTTCGCGTTCGGCGAAGGACTGGGCGCCGGTATCGGCCCGGCGTCACCACAGCCCGATGTGCTCAATTACAGCTGGCGCGAATACGGCAACCGTGTGGGCGCGTGGCGCTGCCTCGAACTCTTCGACCAGCTCGGCCTGCCCACCGCCGCCCTCATCAACACCGCGCTCTACGACCACTGCCCCGAGCTCGTGGCGGCCTTCGTGGCGCGCTGCGACGAGTTGGTGGGCCATGGCCACAGCAACGCCGAGCGGCAAGGGGTGCTCGATGAAGCCGCCGAGCGCGAACTGCTGGTGCTGTGCCGCGAGAGGATGAAAGCAGGGAGCGGTGCCGACGTCAAAGGCTGGCTTTCGCCCTGGATCTCCGAGAGCCGCAACACGCCCGATCTGCTGAGCGAAACCGGCTACACCTACACGCTCAACTGGTGCCACGACGACCAGCCCATGCGCATGCGAACCCGCGACGGGCAGGGTCTGTGGGCCGTGCCCTACCCGCAGGAGCTCAACGACATTCCCATGATCGTGGCCCGCCAGATGGACGCCAAAGACTTCGCACAAATGGTCATCGACAACACCGACGAGATGCTGGACCAGGCGCGCGCACAGCCACTGGTGCAGGGGATCGCGCTGCACCCCTACCTGGTGGGCCAGCCCTACCGGCTGCGCCACCTGCGCCGCGCACTGCTCCACCTCTGCGCCGCGCGCGACCGCGGCGAGGTGTGGTTCACCACGCCGGGTGCGATCTGCGAACACGTGAACAGCCTGGCGCTGAACGACCCCACTTCCTTTGCATGAAAGTCCACATGAGTTTCCCCATTGAAGACTCCGTGGGCGCCTGGGTGCCGCACGGCCGCTTCGTGATCGAGCCTGTCGCCAGCGGACCCCTGAGCGGTCTGACGTTTGCCGCCAAGGACGTGTTTGATGTGGCCGGCCACCCCACCGGCGCGGGCAACCCCACCTGGCTGGCCACGCACGCCGTGCCCACGGCACACAGTCCGGTGGTGGCCCAGCTGCTGGGCGCTGGCGCCACGCTCATGGGCAAGGTGCTCACCGACGAGCTGGCCTACAGCCTGCACGGCGACAACGCCCACTACGGCACGCCCCTCAACAGCGCCGCACCCGAGCGCGTGACCGGCGGATCGTCCAGCGGCTCGTGCGCCGCCGTGGCCGCGCATCTCGTGGACTTTGCGCTGGGCACCGACACCGGCGGTTCCACCCGCGTGCCGGCCAGCTACGCCGGACTCTGGGGCCTGCGCACCACCCACGGCCTGGTGTCTTCCCTGGGCTTGGTGCCGCTACACCCTGCGTTCGACACCGTGACCTGGCTGGCGCATGACGCTGCCACCTTCGAACGTGTGGCCGCTGTGCTGCTGCCGCCGAGCGGTTTTGCGCCCACCCGAGTGCTGGTGCCGCAAGACGCGTGGGACCTGGCCGACCCGGTGTTTGACGAGCCGCTGCAGCGCGCCCGCGATGCGCTGGCAACACTGCTCCAGACCGAGCCACACACCCTGCGAATGGCGGGCAACACGCCGCTGACCGACTGGCGCCAGACCTACGCCACCGCCGGTGCCCACGAAGGCTGGGCCACGCACGGCGCCTGGATCACCGAGCACCAGCCGGTGTTTGGTACCGCGATCGGGGCGCGCTGGAAGGCGGCCAGTGCCGTCACCCATGAAGCCGCCGCCACCGCTCGGGCACAGGCTGCCTTGGTGCGCAAACAGGTGAGGGCGCTGCTGGGCGGGGATGGCGTGGCCGTGCTGCCTTCGGCTGCAAGCCTGGCACCGCGCCGCGATGCCGACCCCGCCGCCGTGGACGCTGTGCGCCTGCGCACCATGGCCATCACCTGCATCGCCGGCCTTGCGGGTCTGCCGCAAGTGAGCCTGCCGCTCACTCTGGCAGACGGTACGGTGCTCGGCGTCTCGTTGCTCGGCCCGGCCGGCAGCGACCTGACGCTCATTGGACTGGCAGTGCAACTGCAAGGAAAGCTGAATGCCGAACACCGCTGAACCTCTGGCCCGCAAACGCCGCTCGCCTCGTGCACCGGAGGGCGAATCAGCGCCGGCCGTCGAGGCCACCGATGCCGACGTGGAAGAGCGCATCTACCGCGCTGTGTTCAACAGCGTCATGAACCAGCGCCTGGCACCCGGCACCAAGCTGCCCGAGGCGCCCTTGTGCGAACTCTTCGGTGTGAGCCGCGCGGTCGTGCGCAAGGTGCTGCAGAAGCTCGCGCACGACCACATCGTGCAGCTGCGGCCCAACCGCGGCGCCATCGTGGCCGTGCCCACCCGCGAGGAAACGCAGCAGATCTTTGAAGCCCGCCGCGCGCTGGAAGCCGCCATCGTGCGGCTGGTGGCCGAGCGTGCCACCCCTGCGGATCTCAAGGCGCTGCGAAAGCAGCTGAAGGACGAGCACCAGGAGATGCACCGCTCGGATCAGCCTTCTTGGGCACGCCTGGCGAGTGCCTACCACCTGCGGCTGGCCGAACTTTCTGGCAATGCAATCCTGCAGCGCTACCTGATCGAGATCGTCTCGCGCTGCTCGCTCATCGTGGCGGTGCACCAGCCGCCGGGCAACGCGGCCTGCGAGCACGACGAACACGAGCGCATCGTGGATTGCATCGCGCGCGGCGATGCCAACGGAGCCGTGGCCCTGATGGACCAGCACCTGCGAGACCTGGAACGCCATCTGATGCTGGAGCGACCCGCTGAACCGCACGGGCTGGCGCACCTGCTGGGTCTGGGCTGACGCAGCGGTTGATCAGGCGGGTGGGTTCACCATCACCAGCTTGCCCTTGACCGAGCGCGATCCCATGATGGCGTAGGCCTTGTGCAGCTCGCTCATGGGCAGGGTCTGGTCGATCACCGGCTTCACCTGGCCCTTGGCGTACATCACGGCCAGGGCCTGCATCATCTCGGCGTTGGCCTTGGGCTCGCGGCGCGCGAAGTCGCCCCAGAACACGCCCACGATGCTCGCGCCCTTGAGCAGCGTGAGGTTCAGCGGCAGGGCCGGAATGGGACCACTGGCAAAACCCACCACCAGGTAGCGGCCGCGCCAGGCGATGGAGCGGAACGCGGGTTCGGCGAAGTCACCACCCACCGGGTCGTAGATCACGTCGGGGCCTTTGCCGTCGGTGAGCTGTTTGATCGCGTCGCGCAGACCTTCCTTGGGCGTGTGCACGCTGTAGTTGATGGTGGCATCGGCGCCAAGCTGTTTGCACAGCTCGCACTTCTCGTCACTCGATGCCGCAGCGATCACGCGTGCGCCAGCCGCCTTGGCGATCTGGATGGCCGCCGTGCCCACGCCGCCAGCCGCGCCCAGGATCAGCACGGTCTCACCGGCCTTGAGGGCCGCGCGGTCCATGAGGGCGTGCCACGAAGTGGCGTAGATCATGATGAAGGCGGCTGCATCCACGGCGGGGAAACCGGCTGGCAGCGGCATGCACAAGGCAGCAGGCGCAATCGTGTGCGTGCCAAAGCCACCGGTACCGCTCAGGCACGCGACGCTCTGGCCCACCTGCAGGTGCTTCACGCCTTCGCCCACGGCGCGCACCACGCCCGCGTATTCGGAGCCCGGCACAAAGGGCAGGGCGGGTTTCATCTGGTACTTGTTCTGCACGATCAGCAGATCGGGAAAGTTCAGGCTCGCGGCCTCGATCTCGATCAGCACCTCGCCGGCCTTGGGCTCGGGGGTGGGCAGTTCTTTCCAGGTCAGGGCGTCAACGCCCACGGGGTTTTCACAAAGCCAGGCGTGCATGCCGTCTCCTCGGTTGTTGGGGTTGGGTCGGGCCATGATAGGCAGGCCACAGGCCCGCCTTGCAGCGGGTAAGCCCGTTGTCTGTCTCAAGCGTGACCGGGGGGAACCCACCTAAAATCGGGGCAATGAAAATACTCATCTCCAACGACGATGGTTACCAGGCGCCCGGTCTCGTGGCGCTGTATGAGGCCCTAAAGGGGCTGGCCGATGTGGAGGTGGTGGCGCCCGAGCACAACAACAGTGCCAAATCCAACGCGCTGACGCTGCATTCGCCGTTGTACGTGCACACCGCGCACAACGGATTTCGCTACGTCAACGGCACACCGGCCGACTGCGTGCACATCGCGCTCACCGGTCTGCTGGGCTACCGGCCCGACCTGGTGGTCTCGGGCATCAACAACGGCGCCAACATGGGCGACGACACCATCTACTCAGGCACCGTGGGCGCAGCCATGGAGGGTTACCTCTTCGGCATACCGGCCATCGCGTTCTCGCAGACCGAAAAGGGATGGGGGCACCTGGACGACGCGGGCCAGATGGCAGCGCGGCTGGTGTCGCAGTTGTTGCCTTCGCTGGAAAACGGGTCGCCCGCTGACCCCTGGCTGCTCAACGTGAACATTCCCAACCGGCCGCTGGCCGACTTCAAAGGTTTCAAGGTCGCGCGGCTGGGCCGGCGCCATGCGGCGGAAAAAGTGATCTCGCAGACCAACCCACGCGGCGACACCATGTACTGGATCGGCAGTGCCGGAGCGGCCAAAGACGATGCCGAGGGGACCGACTTCCACGCCGCCGTGCAGGGCTACGCCACCATCACACCGCTGAAGGTGGACCTCACAGACCACGAGCGCCTGGCCTACTGGGCGCCCACGGCCGCGAGCCTCTCGGCCCCGCCCGAGGCCTTGGTGGCCGGGGGAGCAACCTCTTGAAAGACGGCGGCAAGGCCCGGCCGACCTTCCCCGCCCGGCTGCCGGCCGCTCCTCAGAACAGTCTGGTGCGCCAGACCGTGGCCCGGGTCTCCCAGCCCGCCGTGACCACCGCCAAGCCCTTGCCCCGCCCCGCCGTCAGGTCTGTGACGGCCCTGCGGCCTGCGTCCCCAAGCGGTGTGGGCATGGATTCGTCGGCTGTGCGCGCGTCCATGGTGCGCAAGATCCAGGCGCAGGGTGTGAGCCACGCCGGTGTGCTTGCGGCCTTGCAGGCGGTGGAGCGGCACCGGTTCGTCGACACGGCGCTGGTGAACCAGGCCTACGAAGACACCAGCCTGCCGATCGGCCTGGGCCAGACCATCTCCAAGCCCGGTGTGGTGGCCCGCATGATCGAGCTGCTTTGCGCAGATCACACGGGCAAGCTGGGCCGAGTGCTGGAGATCGGCACCGGCTGTGGCTACCAGGCGGCGGTCCTGGCCCATGTGGCGCGGGAGGTCTACAGCATCGAGCGCCTGCGCGGGCTGCACGAGAAGGCGCGTGAGAACCTTCGGGCCTTTCGCATCTCCAATCTGCACCTTCTCTTCGGCGATGGCATGCTGGGGTACGCCAAAGGTGCTCCATATGCCGCCATCATTGCTGCCGCCGGGGGCAACGACATTCCCCAGGCCTGGATCGACCAGCTCGCCGTGGGTGGCCGGCTGGTGGCGCCTGCGGTCACTGCAGCGGGCAAACAGAACCTGGTGGTGGTGGACAAAACGGCCACCGGCATCGTCCGCACCGAGCTGGAGGCCGTGTTTTTTGTGCCTCTAAAATCGGGTATCGCATGAGTCTCCCGCTGCCAGGTGCAGCGGGCGCATTTTTTCAATCGGGGCCGCCACCGCGCTGGCCCCGGCCACAGGTTGGGAGTTTTCATGTACGTGCGTTTTCCCCTGGCACCCACCGTGCCCCGTGAACAGCGCCGCAGCGCTTGGCAGGTGGCGACTGTTGCGGCCATCGCGGCGGTGGTGCTGGTCACGGCCGGCTGTTCGACCCGCCGCGTGAGCGGTCCCGCCCCGGTGGAAGACCGCGGCATGGCCCGCCCCGCCGATGTCCTGGTGCTGCCCGGCGCCGAAAACGCCGGCAAGCCCGGCTACTACACCGTCAAGCCTGGCGACACGCTCTACCGCATTGCGTTGGACAGCGGACAGAACTGGCGCGACCTGCAAGCCTGGAACAGCCTGTCGAACGCCAATGCCATCGAAATCGGCCAGGTGCTGCGCGTGCAGCCGCCCGCCCCCATGGTGGCCCATTCGGCTCCGGCAACCGGTGTGTCCAGCACGCCGGTGAATCCCGCTGGCGTGGTGGCGCGCCCACTCACCGACACCGCGCCCGTGGCGCCCGCAGCAGCGCCCATCCCCGCCCCGGCCCCTGCGCCCGCGTCGGCCGGCGCCGACGAACTCAACTTCGTCTGGCCCGCCCAGGGCCCGGTGGTGTTGAACTTCGATGAAACGACCAACAAGGGTGTGTCGATTGCCGGGAAGATCGGCGACCCGGTGCAGGCGGCAGCCGACGGCCGCGTGGTCTATGCCGGTGCCGGCCTGCGCGGTTATGGCAACCTCATCATCCTCAAGCACAACAACACTTACCTCACGGCCTACGCCCACAACCAGGCGCTGCTGGTGCGCGAAGACCAGGCCGTGCGCCAGGGCCAGAAGATTGCTGAAATGGGCAGCAGCGACACCGACCGCGTGAAGCTGCACTTTGAAGTGCGCCGCCTGGGCAAACCGGTCGACCCGCTCGGCTACCTGCCCAAACGCTAGCATGGAGCTCACCCCCGCAGCGCCGTCGGCGCTACCCCCTCAAGGGGGCACCACCTGCGGCCGGGCAGAGCCCGTTCCGCGGTGGTCCCGGGCTGGGTCACTTCATTCGGCCAACCACGCGCCCAGCGCCATGGAGCGCTGAATTGGCATGGCCGGTACTTGTCTTCGACATCGAGTCGATCCCCGACGTTGACGGTTTGAGGGCGCTGCGCGGCGCTCCGGCCGACCAGACCGACGAGCAGGTCTACGCGGGCTGGCTGGCCGAGCGCAAAGACAAAGGTCAGAGCGACTTCATGCCGCTGCACCTGCAGCGCGTGCTGGTCATCAGCTGTGTGTTCCGCAACGCCGAGGGCCTGCGCATCCACTCGTTTGTAGACCGGGACGGCCAGAGCGAAGGCAAGGTGGTGCAGACCTTCTTTCATGCGGTGGAGAAACACACGCCGCAGCTGGTGAGCTGGAACGGTGGTGGGTTCGATCTGCCGGTGCTGCACTACCGTGGCCTGCGCCACGGTGTGGAGGCCAGCAAGTACTGGGACCTGGGCGAGGACGACCGCGAGTTCAAGTGGAACAACTACATCAGCCGCTACCACATGCGCCACCTGGACCTGATGGACCTGCTGGCCATGTACTCGCCCAAGAACAACGCACCGCTGGACGCCATGGCCAAGCTCTGCGGCTTCCCCGGCAAGCTGGGCATGGACGGCTCGCAGGTGTACGCGCAGTACCTCGCCGGGCAGACCGAAGACATCCGCCGCTACTGTGAAACCGACGTGATGAACACCTACCTCGTGTATTGCCGCTTTCAGAAAATGCGTGGTGGCTTGACCGAGGCTGAGTACGAGCAGGAGATTGCGATGGTCAAGGAGACGCTGGGCAACCTCGCACCATCAGAAAGCCATTGGGACGAATATCTCAAAGCCTGGGCCTGAGACAATCGGAGGATGACGACAGCCGCCACCCTCCACGAAAACAGCCTCCTCACCACCGCCAACGCCGCGGCACACGACGCACCCGAGAACCCTTTGCCCGACGGCTGGCTCGCGGTGGAGTCCCTCGATATCGATGCCCAGGGCATCGCCCGCCGGCCCGATGGCAAGGTGGTCTTCATCGAAGGTGCCCTGCCGTTCGAGCAGGTCACTGTCAATGTGCACCGCAAGAAGAACAACTGGGAAGCCGGTGTGGTCACGGCGGTGCACCGCGAGTCTTCGCAGCGGGTGCGCCCCGGTTGCCCACATTTCGGCCTGCACGCCGGCGCCTGTGGCGGCTGCAAGATGCAACACCTGCACGAATCCGCCCAGGTGGCGATCAAGCAGCGCGTGCTGGAAGACAACCTCTGGCACCTGGGCAAGGTGCGGGTCGAGTCCATGCTGCGCCCGATCGAAGGACCGGCCTGGGGCTACCGATTTCGCGCTCGCCTCTCGGTGCGCCATGTGCACAAAAAAGGCGAGGTGCTGATCGGCTTTCACGAGCGCAAGAGCCGCTACGTGGCGGACATGCGGGTATGCCCGGTGCTGCCGCCCCACGTGAGCGAGATGCTCATGCCGCTGCGCGAACTCATCTTCGGCATGGACGCGCGCGAGACCTGCCCGCAGATCGAGCTGGCCTGCGGCGACGATGTGACCGCCATGGTGCTGCGGCACCTGGAGCCCCTGGGGGAGGACGACATCAGCCGCCTGCGGGCCTTTGCACAGCAGCATGGGGTGCAGTGGTGGTTGCAGTCCAAGGGTCCGGAAACCGTCAAGCTGCTCGATGCGGATGGACCTCTGCTGTCCTACGCCTTGCCCGAGTTCGGCATCACCATGCCCTTCAAACCGACCGACTTCACGCAAGTCAACCCGGCGATCAACCGGGTGCTGGTCACCCGCGCCCTGCGCCTGCTCGATGCCGGCAAGCACGAGCGTGTGATCGACTGGTTTTGTGGTCTGGGCAATTTCACGCTGCCGATCGCAACCACGGCCGGTGAGGTGCTGGGCATCGAAGGCAGCGAGACGCTGGTGGCCCGTTCGCGGGAGAACCTGGCGCTGAACCAGGTGGGGCGGGCTGCTGCGCTTGCTCCCACCGCGTTTGCCGCCCGCAACCTGTTCGAGATGACGCCGGGTCTGCTGGTGTCCGACGGCACCGCGCAGAAGTGGCTGGTGGAC
Organism: Burkholderiales bacterium; assembly: GCA_038327405.1. GTDB lineage: Bacteria > Pseudomonadota > Gammaproteobacteria > Burkholderiales > Burkholderiaceae_C > Hydrogenophaga. Next base: position 28,370 of record JBBQKZ010000001.1, read on the forward strand.
CCGCCTCGCGAAGGCGCTTTTGCACTGGCCAAAGCCTTGGCAGACCTGCACCAGAACCCGGCCCAGCGCGGTGGCTGGACACCGCCGCAACGTATCGTGTACGTGAGCTGCAACCCGGCCACGCTGGCGCGCGATGCGGGCCTGCTGGTGCACCAGGCGGGTTACCGCTGCGTGGCTGCGGGTGTGGTCAACATGTTTGCGCACACGGCGCACGTGGAGAGCATGGCGGTGTTCGAGCTGGATCCGACCCGGGTACCGGGCGAAGACGCTGCGCCGGAATAGTCCGGGCGGCTCAGGAGTTGCGCGACGCGCTCGCCGGCTTGCCGCCGTCGGGCGCCTTGGGGCTCGCGGCGGGTGCCTCGTTTGCCGGTGCCGGCTCGGCCGGCATGCCGACGATGGCGTTCTCGCGCATGTACTCGTCCATTTCTTTCCAGCCGGCAAACACGGCGGCCTTACCGGCGCGCGGGTAGCCGCCAAAGCAGTCCTCGATGCTGCGGACCGCGTGCCGGCAGGCGCTACCGATGGCTTTGCCTTCGGCCTCCTTTTTGGCGGCGATCTGGCTGGCACTCTCGACGCCGAGCGCGTCGCAGCCCGCCAGCAGGCTGGCGGCACCAAGAAGGCAGGCGGTGAGGGCAATGTGTCGCATGGTGTTCGGTTGCGGTTTCCAGATGTTTCGGCGTTTGACCCGAGAACTTGACACCTGATTGGCGACCGAAGGGTACCGGCAAAGAAAAAGGACCCGAGGGTCCTTTTTCACTGGGTGCGATGGGTTTATTCGCGGTCGCCGCCGAACATGCCCAGCAGCATCAGCAGGCTCTGGAAGATGTTGAACAGGCTCAGGTACAGGCCCAGGGTGGCGGTGATGTAGTTGGTCTCGCCGCCGTCCACGATGCGCTTGAGGTCGTACAGCAGGTACATGCTGAACACCATGATGGCGATGGTGGCGATGGCCGCCATGGCGGCCGGGCTGCCCACGAACACGTTGATGATCGCGCCGATCATGATGGCCAGCGCGCCCACGAAGAGCCACTTGCCCATGCCGGAAATGTCGCGCTTGATCACGGTCGACAGGTTGGCCATGACGAAGAACACGCCGGCGGTGCCGCCGAAGGCCGTCATGATCAGGCTGGAGCCGTTGCTGAAACCAAGCACCATCGCCAGCATGCGCGAGAGCATGAGACCCATGAAGAAGGTGAAACCCAGCAGCACCGGCACGCCGGCGGCCGAGTTCTTGGTCTTCTCGATGGCGTACATGAAGCCGAAGGCACCGCCCAGGAAGACGATCAGCCCGACGCCGCCAGTGAGGCCGGCCGTGATGCCGGTCTGCAGGCCCACCCAGGCGCCCAGCACGGTGGGCAGCATGGACAGCGCCAGCAGCCAGTAAGTGTTGCGCATGACTTTGTTGCGCTGCGCATCGCTCGATACCGCGGTGCCGAAGCGGCCGCTGGTGTGGACTTGGTCGGTCATGGTGGTGATCTCCTTCATCATCTGACTCGGTGGGCCGGTCTGTGGGCGCCCAAATGGCACCCAACCGGTGGAAATGCATTGTAGGGCGGTGGGGCGCCCGGCACACGGTGAGCTGCAAACCGCTCTTTTGGTAAGGTCACTTGTGACCCCATGACCCGCAATGGTCGCGGTATCGTTCTTCCTGTGCGCACGGGACTTCACACGCCCTGCCTGCAGCCCTTCAGACACCCCAACAGGACCAAAGTTCATGAAAAACAAACCCATGCTGGAAAGCGCCGACGTCAAGCTGATCGCCGCTGCGGCCGAAGCAGAAGCCTTGCGCAACAACTGGGCGGTCACGATCGCCATCGTGGACGACGGCGGCCACCTGCTGGGCCTGCAGCGCCTGGACGGCGCACCGGCCATCTCGTCGCACATTGCTCCGGCCAAGGCCCACACGGCGGCCATGGGCCGGCGCGAGAGCAAGGTCTATGAAGACGTGATCAACCAGGGCCGCGTGTCGTTCCTGAGTGCGCCGGGTCTCTCGGGCATGCTGGAGGGTGGTGTGCCGATCATGAAGGACGGCCAGTGCCTCGGCGCGGTGGGTGTCAGCGGCGTGAAGTCGACGGAAGATGCCCAGATTGCGCGTGCCGGCATCGCCGCCATCGGGCTCTGAACCCCCCTGAAAAAAGACTTGGCCAACCGGGCGCAGCGCCCCTTGGCTGGTCAAAAACGACACCCGGGATGATGAATTCCCGGGCTCGCCCCACGATTGACGGTGCTATTTGGTCAGGATCAACTTCCCCTGGCGCGTGGCCTGCAGGCGGTAGACCGATCCGTTGTGGCTGATCGTGACGGCCTTCTGGCCGCGCAGCAACGTGTCGCTGGTGAGGTATGGCGTATCGTCTTCCCTCTGTTTGGTGTCCTTCGCCGCAGGGACCGGTTCCCGTCCGGGGTCCAGGCGGGGCTCGATGGTCATGGCGCGGGTTCGGTGATGAAGCAGATCTTGCGCACGCCGCTGCGCTGCGCGGCGGCCATGGCTTGCGCCACGCGCTCGTAGCGCACCGCCTTGTCGCCACGGATGTGCAGCTCGGGTTGTGGCTCCAGCGCTGCAGCGGCCTGCAGGCGGGTCGCGAAATCGGCGTCGTCCACGCGCTGGTCGTTCCAGAAATACACACCTTCTGCGTCCACCGACAAACGGATGTTTTCCGGCTTGTCCTGGACTTTTTCCATGCTGGCCTGGGGCAGTTCGATGTTGACGGCGTGTTTGATCACCGGCACCGTGATGATGAAGATGATCAGCAGCACCAGCATCACGTCGATGAACGGGATCATGTTGATCTCGCTCAGCATGTCGTCGCTGTCTTGTGGGGTTCCGATGGCCATGGCGGGGTTCCTCCTCAGGCTTTCTTCATCGGAAGCACCTTGCCGTCACCGCCTGCGGTGACGCGGGCGCCGGTGACGAAGTAGGCGTGCAGGTCGTGCGCGAAGCGGTTGAGTTTGTGGCTGATGCCCTTGTTGCCCCGCACCAGGGCGTTGTAGCCCAGCACCGCCGGAATGGCCACCAGCAGGCCCAGCGCGGTCATGATCAGCGCCTCGCCGATCGGGCCGGCCACCTGGTCGATGCTGACCTGGCCGGCGGCACCGATGGCCAATAGCGCGTGGTAAATGCCCCAGACCGTGCCGAACAGGCCCACGAAGGGGGCGGTGGACGCGACCGAGGCCAGCACCGAGAGACCACTCTGGGCGCGGGCAGTGAAATCGTCCACGCTCTTGCGCAGCGAGCGTTCCACCCAATCGCTCACGTCCAGGCTGTCGTGCAACTGGCGCTGCGGCGGTGAGCCGTTGTGGCCGTCCTTGTGCAGGATGTGGCGGGTCGACTCGCGGCCTTCCAGGGCCACGGCGCGAAACGGATTGCCTTCGGGCGAGCCCAGTTTGTCCAGGCCTTCGGCGAAGTCGGCGCTGTGCCAGAAGCCTTCGATGCCTTTGGCCTGGGCGCGTTGTGCGCGCTGGTCCAAGGCCTTCCACAGAAGGATGATCCAGGTGGCGAGCGACATGAGCAGCAGCACGATGGCCACCGAGCGGGTGACCCAGTCGCCCTGGGTCCAGACGTGGGCGATGCCCGAAGTTGCGAGTTGCGGTTCCATGGTTTTTCTGACTCCTGCTGACGGGGTTTATTCCAAAACAAAGTTGATCGGCACGTTGAACCACATGGCCTCGGGCACGCCGGCACGCTTGCCCGGCACGTAGCGCCAGCGCTGCACGGTTTGCAGTGCCGTCTGGTCCAGCCGCTCGAAGCCGCTGGACTGGCGCACCTCGGCGCGAGAAGCGGTTCCGTCCACCTCGATGTAGACGCGCACCACGACCTTGCCTTGTTCACCCAGGCGCTTGGACAGCGGCGGGTAGGGCGGACGCGGGTTGTTGAGGTAGTCGGCGCTGCTCGAAGGCATTTCGATGCGGGGTGGGGCCGGGGGCGCGGGGGGAGTCGGCGGTGCAGCGGCCACCACCGGCTCGGCGGGTGTGGGTGGTGCGGGTGGGCTGGGCGGCACCACGGGCGCCAGCGTGGAAGGTTCGGGGGCGGCGGTGGCCACCGGTTGCGGCAAGGGTTGTGGCAGCGGCCGTGGTCTCGGCTTGGGCGGTGTGGGCGCGGCCACTGGCGGGGTCGGCGGTGGCGGTTCGACCTGTGGCTGTGGCGGCTCGATGAATTCGGCCATCACCTGCACCGGGATCACGAGCTCCACGGCGCGCTTGAGCAGGCCGCTCTGGAGTGCCCAGAGGGCGCCCACATGGAACACGACCACCGCCAGCACGATGCCCAGGCGGCGGTGCAGATGGGTGGGGATGGTGGCAAGCATGGCGGAAGAGGGCTGTGCCAGGGTGGCGCTGGGTGGGCTCATCAGTTTAGCGGTGCGAGGGGTCTGGACAGGGCAATCAACTTGGTCTTCATTCTAAACGAGAACGCGTCGCATTTGCATCAAAGACGAAAAAGGTTTCAATGGATCTGGCCAGAAGGGCAAAGCACGCCGGGTGCGTCGGCCAGGGTGCGGCAGCCGGTCAGCGCCATCGCGATCTCGAGTTCGTCGCGCAGCAGACGCAGGACATGGGCCACTCCTTTGGCCCCGGCGTTGGTCAGGCCATGCAGCACCGGGCGGCCGACCAGCACGGCCGAGGCGCCCAGCGCCATGGCTTTGAGCACGTCGGTGCCCCTGCGAATGCCGCCGTCCACCAGCACCGGGGCATCGCCCGCCACGGCCTGCAGCACGCGCGGCAGCAGCGCGGCGGTGGCGGGCACGGTATCGAGCGTGCGCCCGCCGTGGTTGGAGACGATCAACCCGGCTGCGCCGCAGTCCAGGGCCTGGCGGGCATCGTCCGGGTGCACCACACCTTTGAGCAGCACGGGCAGGTGGGTGATGGAGCGCAGCCAGGCCACGTCTTCCCAGGTGGGGGCGTGGGTGAGAAGACCATCGAACAGGGCGCTGCGCCCGGTTGAGGTGGTCGATTCAGGAGGTTGTGGCATGCCCTGCAGATTGACGGCGGACACATGCGGTGGCAGTTGAAAACCCGCGCGGCGTTCCTGGTCGCGCACACCGCTGACGGTTGCATCGACGGTCAGCACCAGCGCCTCGAAGCCGGCGCCTTCGGCGCGGTGCACCAGCTCTTTCGTGAAGCCGCGGTCGTGCTGCAGGTAGAGCTGGAACCACAAGGGTCCGCGTCCCGGGTCGGGCAGGTAGGCCCGTGCCACGTGTTCCAGGCGGGTGCTGGCCTGGGTGCTGAGCACCAGCCCGGCACCGAGTGCAGCGGCGGCCAGTGCCGTGGCCAGTTCGCCCAGTGGGTGGGCCAGCGACTGGTGGGCCATGGGGGCAACGAGCACGGGGTGGGCGAGGGTGCGCCCGAGCAGCTCGATGCGCGTGTGGCCCCCGGCGAGCGGGCGCATGACGCGCGGCAGCAGCTCAAGTCCTCGCCAGGCCTGTGCATTCGCGCGCAGGGTGAGCTCGTCGGCCGCGCCGCCGTTGAAGTAGGCCCAGACCGCTTCGCTCGTGCGTTCGCGGGCCCGCTGCTCGTGATCGGCCAGCGTGAACACGCCTTCGGGCAGCTCATCGGGGAGGTTGCCCGGCCTCATGTGTCGGCCCACAGGCGCAGCAGGTTGTGGTAGGTGCCGGTGAGTGCGGTGGTCTCGGGGGTTTCGCCGTGCTGCTGTCGCAGCGCGAGCAGGTTCATGTCGAGGTCGAACAACAGGCGGCGGTGCTCGTCGCTGCGCACCATGCTCTCAACCCAGAAGAAGCTGGCCACACGCTCACCGCGCGTGACCGGCTCGACCCGGTGCACGCTGGTGCCGGGGTAAATCACCATGTCGCCGGCGGGCAGCTTGATGCGCTGGTCGCTGAAGGTGTCCTTCACGACGAGTTCACCGCCGTCGTAGCTGGCGGGGTCGCTCAAAAAGAGGGTGCAGGAGATGTCGGTGCGCACCCATTGCTGGGTGGACTTTGAGTGCAGCACGGCGCCATCGACGTGGTCACCATACGCATTGGAGGCACCGCTGTAGCGGTTGAACAGCGGGTTGTATATCTTGCGCGGGAGCGCCGCGGAGAAGAACAGCGGGTCGCGCTGGATGGCGCCCAGGACCAGCGCCTGCAGCGCACGCGCGGCCTCGCAGTCCTGGGCGAGCTGTTCGTTGTTCTTCCGGGTCTGTGCCTGGGTGCCCGCACTGTGGCGCCCATCGATCCATACCGCCTGATCGCCGAGCAGCGATCGGGCTGTCTTCAGTTCATCGCCGGTGAGGACGTTCTTCAGGAGCAGGAGCATCGTGTTTCAGTGCGGGCAGGGGCGGGTCAGAAAAGTTTCTTCAACGTCAGCTGAACGGTGCGCGCAGCACCGGGCACGTAGAAGCCGCGGTACAGCGAATCGGCGTAAAGCTCGTCGGTCAGGTTGGTGACGTTGAGCTTGAGCGTCGTCGTTTCCGTGATCGTGTACTCGGCCATGGCGTCGAATGTGACAAAGCTGTCGGCCTGGACATGGCGCGCGCCTTCCGGGTTCTGCTTGCCGCGGTAGTTCAGGCCACCACCGATGCGCAGTTTGGGCAGCACCATGTAGGTGGTCCACAGGCTGGCGCTGTGCCTGGGCGTGAGGCCCGGGCGGTCGCCCTGCACCTGTGCGCCAGTGCCGGTGGCGTTGAGCGCCACGTTGCTCTTGTCGATCTTCGCGCTCGGCATCCACGTGTGGTTGTAGAAGATGTCCCACTTCGGCGTGATGCGCCCGGCCAGGTTGAACTCCATGCCGGCGGCATGGCGTTTGCCCGAGAGCAGTTGCTGCGTGCTGGCGGTGTCCGGATCGGTGTTGCGCTCGTTGTATTTTTCGGAATAGAACAGCGCTGCGCCGAGCGAGGCACGTTTCTCGAAAATTTCGAACTTGCCACCGATCTCCAGGTTGCGGCTCTTCTCGGGCGGCGTGTTGGCGTCCTTGGTGTTGGGTGCGCCCGGGGAGAACTGGTAGGTGTCGCCGGAGGTGTTGAACGAGGTGCCGAAGGACACGTAGTACGAGGTGTTGTCGTCGGGCTGGAAGGTGGCGCCCACGCGCGGGCTCCACAGGTTTTCCGACACCTCGTTGGCCACACCGGTGTTGGTCAGGTAGGTGGCTTTGAAGTTGTCGTAGCGCAGACCGCCGATGAGTTTGACGGTGGAATTCAAGTTGACCGTGTCCTGCACGTACAGGCCGAGGTTGCGCGCGTCGAACGTGTTGAAGGGCACGGCGCCGCGTGCGTCGGCGAACGTGTCGCCGTCGTTGGGCGTGCCTACGGTGGTGGTCAGCCCGCTGGAAGGGCCCGCGAAGTTGTTCGCGCGTTTGGCGTCCTCCTGATAGATGTCCACGCCGGCGAGCAGGTCGTGCTTCTTGCCCAGGCCGTTGAACGTTCCCACAAAATCGCTTTGGATCTGTGTGGTGTCGCTGGTGCCGATGCGGCCCTTGGGCGAGCGGGTGAGGATGGTGTTCGGGCCGAGGTTGTTGATGGTGGTTGCCGCGCCGTCCGTCTGCCCAAAGCGGATCACGCTGGCCAGCAGGTCACGCTCGTAGCTGCCGTGGCGCACGCGCGTGGTGAGCGAGTTCTGGCGGTCGAAGCGGTGGGTGTGGCTGAGGGTGATGTAGTCGGCCGAGGTGTCCAGATGGTCACTGGCCAGGCCGTAGTAGTTGCGCGCCGGCAGTGTGGGCTGAATGATGCCGTCCTGCACGAACCAGGGGTGGTTGTAGTTTGGCTGGCCTTCAGATTCCAGGTGGTACAGGCCCACCGAGAATTCATTGCGCGAGCCGATGCCCCAGCGGTAGGTGGGCGCGATGCCGCGCTTGCTCACCGTGGCTCCGTGGTTGTTTTCCTCGTGCACCATGGCGTTGAGGCGGAAAGCCGAGTCTTCGCCGGTCATGAAGTTGAAGTCGCCGGTCAGACGCGTTTCGCGGCCGGTGCCCAGCGTGGTGGTCACCTCGTGCTGGTCCAGCAAGAAGGGCTGTTTGCTGACCTGGTTGACCACGCCGCCGGTGGATCCCTTGCCGAACAGCATTGAGGCCGACCCCTTGAGCACTTCCACGCGGTCGTTGTTGAAGGTGTCGCGTTCGTAGAGTGCGCCGTCGCGGATGCCGTCGGTGTAGATGTCCCCGGCTTGCCACAGCGAGAAGCCGCGCAGACGCACGTCTTCTTCACCCGTTTCGCCGGCCTGGAAGGTCACGCCGGCGGTGGTGCGCAGCACGTCGCGAAAGTCGTCGAGGTTGCGGTCGTCGATCAGGCGTTCGGTCATCACCGTCACAGATTGGGGGATGTCGCGCAGCGCCTGGTTGCCTTTGCCAATGCCACTGTCGGTGGTGCGCAAACTGTTCTTGGTCTGTGGCACATCGGCCTGCTCGCGCACGGTCACCGTGGGGAGCGTGTCGGACGGCGTGGTTTGCGCCATGGCGCTCAATGAGCCGGCGAGCAGCATGGCGCCCAAGGGCAGCATGGCTGTGGAGGCGTTCGAGGACGGGGAGCGGACGATGGCGCGGCGTTGGCGTGGTTTCCGTTGGGACATGGTGGCAACAAGCTGAAGGGGTTTTCGGCTGGCTGCACGCGGCGGCGTCCTGGCTGGCTGGAGGTTCGAAGTGTATATCGAACGAGAACGATTCGCATTGAGATGAAATCGGTCTTGAGTCGATGGCTGCTGCGTCGCAACATTTCAACTATCGGCCGGATAGTGACTATCAATAAAGATTACCGATAGACATGGGCTATAGTTAACTGCATTGCTGCCACCGCAGCTCCGTTTTCACCCTTCCCGCAACTTCACCTCCAAGGAAACCACCATGTCCCTGATCAACACCACCGTCCAGCCCTTCAAGGCAGAAGCCTTTCACAACGGCAAGTTCGTGCCCGTGTCCGACGCCAGCCTGCGCGGCGAGTGGTCCGTTCTGATCTTCATGCCCGCTGCCTTCACGTTCAACTGCCCGACCGAAGTGGAAGATGCAGCCGACAACTACGCCGAGTTCCAGAAGGCCGGTGCCGAGGTCTACATCGTGACCACCGACAGCCACTTCGCGCACAAGGTTTGGCATGAGACGTCCCCCGCCGTGGGCAAGGCCAAGTTCCCGCTGATCGGTGACCCGACCCACACGCTGACCCGCGCGTTCGGCGTGCACATCGAAGAAGACGGCATGGCACTGCGAGGCACTTTCGTCATCAACCCCGAAGGCGTGATCAAGACCGCTGAAATCCACGACAACGCGATCGCTCGCGATGTGAAGGAAACCCTGCGCAAGCTGAAGGCCGCCCAGTTCGTGGCCAACAACCCAGGCCAGGTTTGCCCCGCCAAGTGGAACGAAGGCTCCAAGACCATCACGCCTTCGCTGGACTTGGTCGGCAAGATCTGATCGGCCTTCGCCGCCTTTAGTACCGCAGACCGATGGGCCTTTGGGCCCATCCACCGGCGGCATTGATGCCTCAAACCCATTCAGGAGAATTTCATGCTCGACACCAACCTCAAGACACAACTGCAGGCCTACCTGGGCAAGCTGCAGCGCCCGATCCGTTTGATCGCTTCGCTGGATGCCAGCGCGGGCGCGGCCGAGATGAAGGAGCTGCTGCTGGAAGTGGCCGAACTCTCCGACCGGGTGAGTTTTGATGAGACCGGCACCGACGCGCGCAAGCCTTCGTTCGTGATCGCTCGTGACGGTGAGACGACCGGTGTTCATTTTGCTGCCATTCCGCTGGGCCACGAGTTCACCTCGCTGGTGCTGGCGCTGCTGTGGACGGGTGGTCACCCGCCCAAGGTCGAGGCCGCCGTGATCGATCAGATCAAGGGTCTGGAAGGCGACTTCAACTTCGAGATGTACATGAGCCTCTCGTGCCACAACTGCCCCGACGTGGTGCAGGCGCTCACGCTGATGTCCATCCTCAACCCCGCTGTGAAGGCCACCGTGATCGACGGCGGTCTGTACCAGGCAGAAGTGGAAGAGCGCCAGATTCTGGCCGTGCCCATGGTGTTCCTCAACGGTGAGTTGTTCGGCTCGGGCCGCATGCTGCTGGAAGAAATTGTTGCCAAGCTGGACGTGAAGTCCGACGCGCGTGAAGCCGCCAAGCTCAATGCCAAGGACCCCTACGATGTGTTGATCGTCGGCGGTGGCCCGGCTGGTGCGGCTGCTGCCGTGTACGCGGCCCGCAAGGGCATCCGCGTGGGTGTGGCCGCCGAGCGTTTCGGTGGCCAGACCAACGACACCATGGCCATCGAGAACTACATCAGCGTGCTGGAGACCGACGGGCCGAAGTTTGCCGCAGCGCTGGAAGCCCAGGTGCGCCACTACGACGTGGACATCATGAACCTGCAGCGCGCCGACAAGATCACGCCGGCCGCAGAAGGGGGTGGCATGCTGCAGGTGCAGATGGCCAACGGTGCGGTGCTGCAGGCGCGCAGCGTGATCCTGTCCACCGGTGCGCGCTGGCGCAATGTGAACGTGCCCGGCGAGGACGAGTACCGCAACAAGGGCGTGGCTTACTGCCCGCATTGCGACGGCCCGCTCTTCAAGGGCAAGGACGTGGCGGTGATCGGTGGTGGCAACTCCGGTGTGGAAGCAGCGATCGACCTGGCCGGCATCGTGAAACACGTGACGTTGGTGGAGTTTGCCGACGCGCTCAAGGCCGACGCGGTGCTGGTGAGCAAGCTGAAGAGCCTGCCCAACGTGACCATCAATGTGAACGCCCAGACCACCGAAATCACGGGTGCCGGCGGCAAGGTCAACGGCATGTCGTTCAAGGACCGTGTGAGCGGCAGCATCAAACATGTTGAGCTCGAAGGTGTTTTCGTTCAGATCGGCCTCGTGCCCAACACCGAGTGGCTCAAGGGCACGGTGGACCTCAGCCGCTACGGCGAGATCGAGGTGGACGCCAAGGGCCATACCAATGTGCCCGGCGTGTTCGCCGCGGGTGACTGCACAACCGTGCCGTTCAAACAGATCGTGATCGCTGCGGGCGAAGGCTCCAAGGCCGCGCTCAGCGCCTTCGACTACCTGATCCGCCAGCCGGTGGTGGTTGAAAAGGCGGAAGAGGTCGTCGCTGCCTGAACAGGTTCGGCCCATGGAAAAGGCTTCGGGAAACCGAGGCCTTTTCTGTTTCTGGTGGACACAACACGCTCAGGCCTTGCGGACCTTCACCGTGTAGTTGCCCATGCCGCTGGCCCGGTTGTAGTGGCGCACCTGCACGTGGTAGCGGCCCGGGATGAGGTTGGCGCGAATGAGTGCGTTGGTGTCCACGCCACTGTCGTCGTCTTCGGCGATCACGGCGGTGGGGCTGTCAGGGCCGAAGAGTTTCATCACCACGTCGGTCGGGCCGCGCGTGTCGATGATGTGGGGGCCGCCGGTGGTCACAGTGAACTGAAACAGGTCTTCTTCACCCGCCTTGCCAATGGACGCCGACGTGCGCCGCGTGGCGCCCACCTTGATTTCTTTCGCGTCCACCAGCGTGGGCGCCGCCTTGGGATAGGCCTTGGCGCCGCCAATGAAAGCCTTGTCCAGCGCCGAAAGCACCGGGTTCGCGCGCGTGCCCACGCCGCTCTGCACCCAGCTGCCCGGGAAGAAGTACAGCATCACCGAGTCGGGATCGAAGGTGGTGCCGTTGATCTGGTCGGCGCGGTACTTGTTGAGCACGTTGTGGCGGATGGTCGCCTCGCTCCAGTTGTTGGGCGGGCCCGAAAGATCGCGGATCACCGCCGCCTCGTTCCACTGGATGCCACCGGCCGGGTTCTGGTGTTCGTGCATCAGCCCGATGGCGTGACCGAACTCGTGCGCGACCGTGCCACCGTCCATGAAGCCCAGGTTCATGGTGGGTTGGTCCAGCGGGATGCTGCGGTTGTCGGTGCCCACGTAAGACCAGGCGCCCTTGGCCGGGTCGAAGCCGATGCGGATCTCGGCGTCGGGTGCGTTGTTGAACTCGAACTTCAGGTTGGCGTGCACTGTCCACCAAGAGGCCTGCTCGCGCACCTTGGTCTGCTGCGCGGCGGTACCGCCAATGAAGCGCACGCGCAGTGTGCTGCCGTTCATCCAGAGCTTGCCCAGCGGCATGATCGCGCGCGTGCGGCTGCGGCTGCGCACCACGGGCTGGAACTGCATGAGCTCGGCGGGCAGCAGGCGCTGGGTGCAGACGTGAACGAATTTGGTCATGAAGGCCTCCACGGGGTTTCAAGGTTGTCGCACCAGCCGCAGCGGGCTTTCGGCCTGCTCGCCGTTGCTCCAGATCTGGCCGGTGAGTTCGCGGCCGTCGGCACTGGCGTTGAGCACCACGCTGCCGGTGTCCAGCGGTCCACGGCCATCGCCGGTGACGGCCTGGTAGGGGATCTCGATGCGCGGCACGCCCATGACATCCGTGAGTACACCCTGTCCCACGTAGCGCACCTCGTTGACGATGAGGCCTTGCCCACGAACGCCTTGCGCGTACGCCTGCCACTCCGGATACCAGGACACCGGAAAAGCGTCGGTCTGCAGCTGGATGGCACCGTTGTTCACGGTGAACTGCACCCGCAGGCGCCGGTTGTCTTCGTCGATCGACCACCACAGACCGGAGACATCGCGTGTGCTCTGGCCCGGCGCCGGCGCCGGTGGCGGTGTGGCTGCCGCGTACGGTGGAGGTGAGGGTGGTGCCGCTTCTTCATCTTCAGGAACCAGCAGACCGATCACGATGAGCGCCACGAAGATGCCGCCGATCCACATGAAGCCGCGCTGCATGCGGTGCAACCAGCTGCGCCGGATCGGTTGGGGGCCAGGCGGTACGAGTGGCGTGATGCCGTGGGTGGCCAGGTCGGCCACGATCTTGTCAAGGTCGCCGGCCCAGTCTTCGGTGCGCAGCTTGAGCGCGTGTGATTCCTTCAGAAAGCGCAGCGGCACCGGTATGTCGGCGGTGGCCGGCATCACCATGCCCTCGGTCAGCAAGGGCACGATGGTGGCGCCGTTGGCCTGCGCCGTGAGCACCTCACCGCGAATGGGGTCGTCGTCCCGGTCGATGCGTCGCCCGCCCTCGGGGTGGACCATGCCCAGCAGCTCGGGCGTCACCAGCAGCAGCACCACCGGCTGGGTGCCCAGCGCGGCCATGATGGCGCTGCGCCACGAATGCCCGCCCCTCAGGTCCTGCTTGTCGAAGAACACCTGGTCCGCGCCGTAGAGCCGGCTGAGGTCGGCGCACAGGCGGTCTGCGTCCTTCTTGCCGTCGGACGACCGGTAGCTGATGAAGATGCGGTTCATGGCGCGGCGTATCGGCGCAGCACATCGAGCAGCTCGCTCGCGGCCTGCTGGTCTGCGCGCGACATGCCGCGCAGGTGTTCCACCACAAAGGCCAGCTGGTCGGCCACCGAGGCCCACATCCAGGGCGTGCCGGCGCGCTGGTACATGTCTTCGAAACTGGTGAGCACGGCGGGCAGCTGCTGCGCCAGCGTGTGGCCGGCCAGCGCCTCGTAGACGCTGAGTTCGGGCAGGCCCACGACGCTCCAGAAATCAGGGTCTTCGCGCCGTTTGCGCTCCAGGCTCTGGCGCACCCGCTGGATGCGTTCGGCCTCGAACCCCGCCCAGCGCTGATCGCTGGCACGCACCAGCAGTTCGGCCGCCACCAGGTTCAGCGCGGGGTAGAACAGATCGGACTCGCCGGCTTGCAGCGCCAGTGCCTCGGCCCGGCGGTAGTGGTCGGCCATGCGTTCGATGGCCTGTGCGGTGGCCGCCGTGGATTGACCCGCCGCCGCCATGGCTTCGAGCCGGGCCAGACGTTTCCATGCCGATCCGAGCAGGCTTTCACGTTCCACCGTGGGCGCCAGGTCCACCAGCGCGTCCAGCAGCCTCACGGCCTGGGTCAGCTCGACGCGACCCTGTTCCACCAGCGCCTTCACGGTGGCGGGTCTGGCGCCATCCGCCACGGCGCTCTGCAGCCGCGACCAGGCCTGCCGCGCGCCCAGGTTGGCCAGCTGCTCGTTGGCCTTCACCGACGCGCTTGCGTCGTTGGCCGCCACGGCGCGCCGGTACCAGTGCAGCGCGCGGTCGATGTCGCGCGCGGCGGCCCATGCCACACCGTAGGCCTCGGCCACGGCGCCCATGCTGCCCCAATCGCTGTCGAACCGGGCCTCCAGGTAACGGATCTTTTCCCGCTGCGACTCCGGCGCCGCACCTTGGGTGGCGCTTTGCACCGCCAGGGTTTCGAGCGCCAGCGCCAGCGCCACCGGTGACGCAATGCCGGCGTAGATCTTGGCCGGCGTCGGTGGCGCGCGGCGCGTGTCGATCTCGTTGCGCTGCCAGACCCAGTCCGGGTCGCCGTAACACTGGTAGGCGGCCCAGGTGTTGCCCAGCGGGCTGGCGTTGTAGGCCGCCAGCCGGCCGGCCTGCACCGCATCCATGAAGCGCTGGCCCGAGAGCAGGGCGCGGTAGAAGGCGGTGGCAAAGAGGTTGGCAGGCTCATCCTCCACCGCCCAACCGGCGGCCACCACACACCGCACGCCGATGCGGATCAACTGCTTGGCCACCCCGGCGGCGAACAGTGCCCGGTCGTAACCGCTCTTGAGCAGCTTGTCCGGGTCGGCCGCAAGGTGGCAGCAGTTGAGGAAGACGAGCTCCGGCACGACCCGCATGGCCTGCACCTCGCGCGGGCCGAGAAAGGTGTCGTCACTGAGCACCACGCCGCGCAGCAGCGGGGGCTTTCCGGGGCGCTGCAGTTCGGGCTCGCCGTGGCCGGCGATATGCACGATGCGGTAGCGCCGCGCCAGCAGCGCGGTGGTGACGGCGGCCGCGTCCGGGCCCAGGTTGTCGTCGGGTGCGATGAGCGCATGCACGCGCGAGGCATCGAGCCCGAGCTGGCCGCTGAGCGCCTCCACCACCGCCTCGGCCTCGGCGCGTGCGGCCGGCAGCGGTGGGTATTGCGCCGGGTCGCACAGCGGTTCACCGATCACCAGCACGCAGTCATCGGGCCGCGAGTCGCTCACCTGGCTGCGAAAGGCGGCGGTGCGCAGGCGGCGCAGCAGTTTGTTGCGGATGGCCCAGGGCGCCTCCGGCCCACCGCGGCCATCGTCGGGGGCGTCCAGCAGCTCCCAGGGAATGGCGGCGGTGCCATCGTCGAGTTCAAGCAAGAGTTCGGTGGTGCCGCCCAGGCTGGCCTCCATTTCCACCGGCACCAGCAACTGGAACAGGGTGCGGCCGATGTTGCGGTCTCGGTTGGCGTCGTTCGAGGCGCGGCGCACCAGCTCACCCACCAGCCGCGCCTGCGTGGCCTGGGCCCGCACCTCGGCGCGGGCGCGCTGGGTGTCCAGGGTGTAGACGATGCTGGGTTCACCGGTCTCGTCGTTCTCGGTCACCGCGCTGATGAAGTCGTAAGCCGTTCCCCGGTAGCCGTTGTCCAGCGGCCGGCGCAGCGCACCCACGCCCGACTGGATGGTGGGCGAAAGTGCAAAGTGGTCGGGCGCGGCCGCGCACAGCAGCCTCAAGGCGCCCCAGGCATCGGTGGCGCGATCGAGGTAGAGCTCCACGATGTGCAGGTGGCTCACCTGGGGCCAGCCGCCGGCGTCCAGCCGTTCGTTGGCCTCGCGCACGCCCTGCGCCAGCGCCTGGGCCGAGGTGCTCACGCTGATGCCGGAGCCGCCGCTGCCGATGAGGGTGGCGGCCAGCTCGAACTGCGACGGGCCACCTCCAGGCAACTCGGCCACCCGCTGGGCCCAGGCCAGCGTGGCCTGCCGCACGGTGTGGGTGATCGAGCCGCTCTTGAGTTTGCCTTCCGAGCCCAGCCCGACCACCACCACATGGGGTGGGCGCGGCAGCGACAACGGGCTGTCGGGGTCCTGCCGGTTGTTGATGAAGATCTGGTGCGTGCCCGGAGCTTCCGGGTAGAGGCCTGCGGCCAGCGAGGCCGTCATCACACCGCCGATGAAGCGGTCGACCACCGCCTCGGTGCCGCTGAGCGTGGAGGCAACGTAGTGGCCCACCATCAGCGGTTTGCTGGTGAACCTGAGGTTGGTGTTGTGCACACTGACATGCAGCACCTTGTGCGGTGGCTCGGTGGCGGTGGACGGCTCTGCAACCGGCGCCAGCAGCTCGGTCAGGCCCGAGGGCGGCACCACCACCACGCTGCGCTGGCGCGAAGGGCGGTTGCGCACCAGTGCGCCGGCAGCCGCTGCGCCGCTGCGCAGGCCCGCGCCTGTGGCCACCGCCGGCAGGCGCTGGGTTTCGCCGTGCTGCAGCAGTTCCAGGTAGGCCGGGAAGGCAGATTCGGCATCGGGCAGGTCGCCGTGCGAGCTGTCCGCCCGCCAGGCCCGAACGCCGGGCAGCAGCGCGTTGTCCAGCGTCACGCGGCCGTCTCCACCCTCGGGCTGGTCGAGGTAGACCAGCCCTTCGCGTGCATCCACCTCGAAGCCTGCGGGCGTGAAGCGCGCGTGCCCCACCACCATCACCACCCGGTCGCAAAACCCCGGCAGGGCCGAGTCGCGCTGCTGGTCGAGCCGGCGGCGCAGCGCCACCGCGCGGTCGAGCACGTCTTGCGCCGGCACGCCCCAGCGGTAGATCGCGCGCTGGCTGCCCGGGTCATGCCAGAAGTTGGCTTCTTCGAGCGCCTTCATGTCCTGATCGGCCAGGGCCTGCCAGCGCTCGCTCTGCGCCAGCCCCCATGCCGGGTCGAGCAGACCGGTCTGCAGTTGCAGGAAACCCGGCATGGCGGCCATCAGGCTGCGCGCCTTGTGGTCCTGGAACGGCAGGCCGAAAGCAGCCAGCGCGTTGCCCATGGTGTCGTCGCCCGAGAGCACTTGCATGGGCGCAAACGATCCGCCGTTGGGCGTGCCCAGCATCAGCAGGCGCGCACCCGGGCGCTCCAGCCAGCGCTGCCACACGGCGGGGCGCTCCAGCTGCACCGTGCGCGCCACCACACCGCCCATGGAGTGCGCGAGCAGGCGCACCGGCTGGCCGCTGGTGGACCGCGCTGTCAGCGCCTGGTCCATCACGTCGGCCAGACGGGCTGCCTCCTCCTCGATCGGTCGGCGCCAGTCGAACGAAAACTCGATGACCTCGTGGGTCGCCGACAGAAAAGTCGCGAGGTCGTCGTAGACGCTGCCGATGGCGCCGTCGGGCATCACACGCCCGCCGCTGTCGGGCCAGGCGAGGCGCCCCAGACCGCCGAGGATGCGCATGCTCAGCCAGATGCGCTTGCCGTCCACAGCGAGGTGGCTGCCCAGGATGCCTGGCAGCAGGATCACCGCAGGCCGTTCCGAAGCGGGTGGCGCACCGGCCGAGCGCGGCATACCGCGCAACCCGTCGCTGGAGCTGCCGGCCCACGACATCGGTCCGATCGGCTGGAAGCCCGCCGGGGACTCCTGCACCAGGGCGTTGCAGATCGCCTCGGCCGAGCGCGGCTCGCTGAAGTAGCTGAAATGGCTGACCTTGCCGCCGCGCTCCAGCACGAAGGTGGCCGCTGCATGTCCACCGGCCGGCGAGCGCGGCGCGCCGCCATACATCGAGCGTGTCTGCACCACCAGGTCGTTGTCGGTCCAGTAGAAAGCGTCAGCCAGCAGCGTCTTGACCCACGAGGTGATGGAGTCGCCCTGGATGTCGCCCGCCACCACCCGCAGCTGTCCTGGCAGCGGCCCGGCGTCGGCGCCTTCGCTGGCGTGCAGCCACTGCACCAGCGGGCTCTCGGGCATCATGCATTCGAGGCCCGGCATCAGCGTGGGGTCGGTGCGCTGGCTGGCCACTTCGCCGATGAAATCGAGCAGCGTCGGCGCCACCGGAATGGCCGCAAGTTCCAGCGACCACTTGAGCACCGAGACGTAGGCGTCGAGCCGTTTGGAGGCCAGCAAAGTGCCGCGGGCCGGACAGGCCACGCGCACCACACGCTCCACGCGGATGTTGCGGCCCTTGAGCTCGGCAGCGAGGTCGCGCAGGGCTTTGAGCTGGTTGCGGTGAGCCGCCGCCTTGAACGGCGCGAGGGACTTTTCGTCCAGGTCGGGCCTGGCACACACACGGGCCAGCACCTCGGCCACCAGACCGCCGCGCGAATGCGTGAGCAGGTGCAGGCGCGCACCATCGGGCAGCGCGCGTGCCAGCATCAGCGCGTTGTCGATCGGACTGGCCATGAGCGTGGGGTGATCGAAGCCGTAAACCCGGTTGCCGTGGCGTGCGAACAGCTCCCGCACCTTGTGCGGGTGGTGCTGCCACAGCTTGCCGAAGGTGCCGTGGGTGTTGGAGAAGGTGCCGTGCAGCAGCACCAGCAGGGGATCGTCCGGGTTGGTGGCGGGCGGAACGCTCGTGAGCGGCTGTGCGCTGCCCTTGAGCGTGGCGGCGAAGCTCTGCGCCGACAGGGCATACAGGCCGGCGTCCACCTGATCGTCCACCCGCGCAGCGATCTTGGCGGCGGTGATGCGGGAGGCCGGCTCCAGCAGCAGGCCGGTGACCACCTCGATGGCCGAGAGCAGCACATCGCCCAGCCGGCCGCGGGTGGCGCCTCGGCTTGCGCCCGCCTGTTCCAGCCCCTGCCAGCCGAGCTGCGCTGGCACCTGCACCTCGGTGGCCGCGCTGCCCGCCGAGCGGCTGCGGGCTTGTGCCGCCATGCCGCTGCGCGTGAGGCCCGCCTGCGCCAGCATCAGGTCGCGCGCCGTCTCGGGGTGCAGCATGAGCGAGGGACCGTTGCTGATGTGCAGCACCACCGCGTCGAGCCCGGGGCGCGCGGTCAGGCGAACGGTGTCGCTGCTGCCGCGCGTGGCGCCCACCTGCACCCGTTGCAAGGTCTGGCCGCGTCCGCCGAAGGCTGCCGCTGCGGCCGCACCCGCTCCCCGTGTGCTGCCCACGCTGACCTGCGGCTGGCCGCGAACAATGAAGGTGATCGGGGCTGTGGCGGCGGTGGACATGCGGGCCTTTCTGCGGCGGGGGTGCGGAGGGTTTCAGCGCGTGGTGCGGGGGGTGCCGGCTTTTTTTGCGGGCGCCGCGCGTTTTTTGGAGGCTGGGGCGGTGCGGGATCTGCTGGTGACCAACGGCACGGCGCGCTGCGTGCGCGAGAGCACAGTGGGTCCCGACCGTGTGGCCGCCTGGCGCGACACGAAGTCGTTGCAGACCCAGCCTTCGAGGTCTGTGGCGCCCACCACGGCCACGCGGCTCCAGCGGTCTTGCGGCTCCAGCAGCACCAGCTCTGCACCGCGCTTGAGCGCCGGCGCGACCTTGGGAAACTCGGCGGCGGGGCCGCTGCGGATGTTGAGGCTGGTCGCGTTGACCACAAGCCGCACCGCCACGTCGGCGCCGCGACCCAATGCGCGGGCTCGCACGGCGCCCAGTGGAAACGCCGGGCCCGGGTCGACCTTGCGACCGCGCGCTATGTCCTCGTGGCCCAGCACGTCCTTCAAGCCGTAGTGCGCCACCAGCACCTCGCACAGTTGCAGCGCGCGCTCGATCTGCACCTCGGTGAAATGGTGCCAGGGCCGCACACCGCCGCCGTGCCGGTGTTCGGCCACCACCACCTCGTTGTCCGGGTAGGCCTTGCCGAACCACGACACACAGCGCTCACCTTCGCGGTGCAGCAGGCCGGCGTTGTCCATCTCGATGCCGATGGCGTGGTGGTTCAGCCCGTCGATGCCGTTCCACTGGCTCACGCCGGCGTGCCAGGTCACGGCATTGAACGGTGCGAGCTGCACGATGCGACCGTCACGGCCCAGCACAATGTGCGCCGACGCGTTGCCCTGGGGCTTTTTGGTGCACAACGACTCCACCGAACTCTCCAGCGTGCGCCCGGCCGTGTAGTGCAGCACGACAAACTGCGGGCGCATGGCACCGCCCACGTTGGGAGTGGCGCGAAAGCTCACGTTGGGGCCGGTGAGGCGGTGGTTCTGGATGCCGAGCATGTGAAACCCTCCCTTGGGTTGCCGATGCGAACAAGGCGCCGTGCGGGGCGCTACCGGGTCATACGCTGAACGGTGCCTGCTTCAGGAACGCGGCCGCCGGGCCGAGTGTGAACAGGTTGGGCGACTGGCTGGGTGGCAAGCCAGCGCGGATGAGGGCGTGAAAGCGCGCGTGGCTGCCGGTGAAGGCGCCGTGGTTCCACACGCGCAGCAGTTGTTCGGTGAAGGCGCCGTTGTGGTCGCCGTCCATGGAAAACTGGTTGTCCTGGCAACCCGAGATGAGGATGAGCGCGGGCTTGAACTCCTTGACGATGCCGGTGAGCCGGTTGCTCACGGTCACGTTGGCCAGCGCGGTGTCGGGGTCGGTCACGCGCCCGCCGGCCACCTTGGCCACGTCGTTCTGCAGCTTGTCGTAGAAGGCCTTGTGCGCTGCATACACACGCAGGCCCACGGCCGGCGGCATGATGCGCGGGCGCTGCGCCGGTGTGCCGGGTGGCGGCCGCGCGGCGCGCACCACGGTGCCGCTGTGGCAACTGTCTGACACCACGATGATGCGCACGCCGGCCTTGAACTTGCTGAGCTCGAAGTAGAGCTCGTCGTCGATGAGTTGCCCATCAAACAGGCACCAGGTCTCGTCCTGCTTGTCGTCTTCTTCGCCGCTCACGTCGGGCACCTGGCCGCCATGCCCGGAGAAACTCATGAAGAACAGGTCGCCAGAGCCCAGCGTTCTGGCCGCCTTGCGCAGGGCCGTCAGCAGGTTGGACCGGGTGGCTTTTTTGGTGATCAGCAGGGTGCTCTTCATGCCCTGCGAAGCGGCGAGGGCTGCCATGTCATGGGCATCGAATTCGCAGGCTGCCAGCGGCCCGGTCCAGCCCTCGTAGTGGGCGGCACTGACCTCGTTGATGCCGATGTGCAGTGACAGGGCCTGTGGCTTCTTCAAAGGTGTGACAGCAACTTTTCCGGCCATGTGGATCTCCCCCGACTGGCTGTTTCAAATTGTGCGAACTGTGCAATCAGTCACAAATTCTGGGCAGTTTGTCGTTATGAAGCAAACCTCAAGTTGTAAGTGAATGTCTGGTCTGGGTGCTTTTGGGTTAAGCGGGTGGCTGTGCGTGCGTGACCCTCTCATGGACAAGGGGGGCCTGGATCGCGTCGCGTTCGAGGCCCCCCATGTCTGCATCGAGATGCTCAGGCGGGTGGGGATCAGTGGCCTGAAGCACCCGATGCGCCGATGCCGGTTTCCGAGCGCACTTGCTGCGCGAGGAAGCCCGCGCGGTCGACCTTGGCGCGCTTGCTGTTGTCCAGGATGGAGAAGAGCCAGATGCCCACGAAGCCGATGGTCATGGAGAAGAGGGCGGGTGAGGTGTAGGGGAACAGGGCCGAGCCTTTGGGGTTGCCCAGCGTCACTTCCCACACCGAAGGCGACACCACCGTGAGCGCCACCGAAGAGATCAGACCGAGGAAACCACCAATCACCGCGCCCTTGGTGGTGCAGTCTTTCCACAGCACGCTCATGAACAACACGGGGAAGTTGGCCGAGGCCGCGATGGCAAAGGCCAGCGACACCATGAACGCGATGTTCTGCTTCTCGAACGCGATGCCCAGCACCACCGCCACCAAGCCCAGCGCGATGGTGGTCATCTTGGATACGCGCAGCTCGGACGCGCTGTCGGCCTTGCCCTTCTTGATCACGGTGGCGTACAGGTCGTGCGACACGGCCGAGGCGCCCGAGAGCGTGAGGCCGGCCACAACCGCGAGGATGGTGGCGAAGGCCACGGCCGAGATGAAGCCCAGGAACACGTTGCCGCCCACGGCGTTGGCCAGGTGCACCGCCGCCATGTTGTTGCCGCCCAGCAGCGCGCCCTTGGCGTCCAGAAACTGCGGGTTGGTGAGCACGAAGGTGATGGCGCCGAAGCCGATGATGAAGGTCAGCAGGTAGAAGTAGCCGATCCAGCCGGTGGCCCACATCACCGACTTGCGCGCTTCCTTGGCGCTGGGCACGGTGAAAAAGCGCATGAGGATGTGCGGCAGGCCGGCCGTGCCGAACATCAGGGCCATGCCGAAGCTGATGGCCGAGATCGGGTCTTTGACGAAGTTGCCCGGCCCCATGATGGACTGGCCCAGTGAGGCGGCCACCTCGGCGGTCTTGCCATCCTTCAAAGCAAGGTCTGTCTTG
This sequence comes from Burkholderiales bacterium, assembly GCA_038327405.1. Lineage (GTDB taxonomy): Bacteria > Pseudomonadota > Gammaproteobacteria > Burkholderiales > Burkholderiaceae_C > Hydrogenophaga. The sequence continues at coordinate 50,327 of JBBQKZ010000001.1, forward strand.
ATCTTGACTGCGCCAGCGAACATGGCTTCGGGGCTGAAGCCGAAGTGCCACAGCACCGAGAGCGCCATGAACGAAGCGCCACCCAGCAGCAGGCAGGCCTTGATGATCTGCACCCAGGTGGTGGCCGTCATGCCACCAAAGAGCACGTAAACCATCATGAGCGCGCCGACGATCACCACGGCGATCCAGTACTCCAGGCCGAACAGCAGCTTGATCAGCTGGCCTGCGCCCACCATCTGGGCGATCAGGTAGAAGGCCACGACCACCAGCGTGCCTGAGGCCGCGAAAATGCGGACGGGCGTTTGCTCGAAGCGGAAAGCCGCCACGTCGGCGAAAGTGAACTTGCCCAGGTTGCGCAGGCGCTCTGCCATCAGGAACGTGATGACGGGCCAGCCCACCAGGAAGCCGATGGAGTAGATCAGGCCGTCAAAGCCACTGGCCATCACCGCTGCCGAAATACCGAGGAAAGACGCTGCCGACATGTAGTCGCCCGCGATCGCCAGGCCGTTCTGAAAGCCTGTGATGCCGCCGCCGGCGGTGTAGAAGTCCGACGCCGACTTGGTCTTGGCGGCCGCCCATTTGGTGATGAACAGCGTGAACAGCACGAAGGTGCCGAACATGCCGATGGCGGTCCAGTTGGTGGGCTGCTTCACGGCCTGGCCGAGGTCGGCCCCGGCGGCCCACACCGCCGCTGACGCACCGAAAAGAGCCAGCAGCGTGAGCACGCGGCGCAGGGTAGGGGAAGGCTGCTTCATTTCATCACCGCCTGTGCCACTGCGTTGGAGAGCTCGTCGAACTCGGTGTTGGCGCGTTTCACGTAGATCGCCGTGATGACGATGGTGAACACGATCACACCGAAGCCGATCGGTATGCCGATCGTCATCACGCCGTCACCCAGGCGCTGCGATAGGAATTCCTTGTTGAAGGCCACCAGCAGGATGAAGCCGTAGTACACGACCATCATCGCCAGGGTCAGCCACCAGCCGAAGCGGGACCGCTTGGCCTTGAGCTCCTGGTATTTGGGGTGGCTCAGGATGCGTTGGACCATGTCGTCTTGCATGGGGTCTCCTCGGTGGTGTGGTGGAGCCTTCAGCCTAGGCCCGGGCTCTTACCAAGCACTGACCCGAATATGAAGCGGCGCTGACAACACGTCTGTCCGGTGACCACAAAGCGGCGCTGCCCGCTCTCGATTTGAAAGCTGCGCGTCAGCTTCAGCGCACCGGCCTAGGGGCATACCCTCGGTTTGCACAACGAAGGGACCATTCGCAATTTAGCTGTAAGAAACGGATAACAAAGTCCTCCACGTAGTGCCACAAGCCCTGGGTCTTGTGGAGTGCACAAGCGGGTGGCCTTGGCCGCCTTTCTCGGCAAGCTTCATTCAATGGAGATGACTTTCATGAACAGCGACAGCAACGCAAAGGCCTATTGGTCCGCCACGCTGGGCCTGCTGACCAAGGTATTGGTCGTGTGGTTCCTGGTTTCCTACGGCGCGGGCATTTTGTTCGCCCCCCTGCTCAACAACATGTCGCTCGGCGGTTACCCGCTGGGCTTCTGGTTTGCACAGCAGGGCTCCATCTATGTGTTCATTGCGTTGATCTTCTATTACGCCCGCAAGATGGGCCAGATCGATCGCAAGTTCGGCATGCAGGAAGACTGAGAAAACACCATGGCACTTCAAACCACCATTTATCTGTTCGTCGGACTCAGCTTTGCGCTGTACCTCGGCATCGCCTACTGGGCACGCGCGGGCAGCACGTCCGAGTTTTATGTGGCCGGCGGCGGGGTTCACCCCATCACCAACGGCATGGCCACGGCCGCTGACTGGATGTCGGCTGCGTCCTTCATCTCCATGGCTGGCCTGATCTCCAACATGGGCTACGGAGGCTCCGTGTTCCTGATGGGCTGGACCGGCGGCTTCGTGCTGCTGGCCATGCTGCTGGCGCCGTACCTGCGCAAGTTCGGCAAGTTCACCGTGCCTGAATTCATCGGCGACCGCTTCTACTCCCCCACCGCGCGCAACGTGGCCGTGTTGTGTCTGTTGATCATCTCGCTGACCTACATCATTGGCCAGATGACCGGCGTGGGCGTGACCTTCGCGCGCTTCCTGGGCGTCTCCAGCGAGCAGGGCATCTACATCGGCATGGCCATCGTGTTCATGTACGCGGTGTTCGGCGGCATGAAGGGCATCACCTACACGCAGGTGGCGCAGTACTGCGTGTTGATCGCGGCCTACCTGGTGCCGGCTTTCTTCATCTCGCTCAACCTCACCGGCAATTTCCTGCCGCAGATGGGTCTGGGCTCCGACATGGCGGGCACCGACGTGTCGCTGCTGACCAAGCTCGACCAGGTGGTGACCGATCTGGGCTTTGGCCAGTACACGACCACCAGCGCGGGCTCCACGCTGAACATGTTCTTCTACACCGTGTCGCTGATGATCGGCACCGCGGGCCTGCCCCACGTGATCGTTCGCTTCTTCACCGTGCCCAAGGTGGCCGACGCACGCTCCACCGCCGGTTGGGCGCTGATCTTCATTGCGCTGCTGTACACCACCGCTCCCGCCGTGGGCGCCATGGCCAAGCTGAACCTGCACGGCACGGTGAACTCCGCCGTCGGTCTGGTCCGCAGCGCGGAAGGCGGTATCGGCGTGAATTCCGATGCGGTGAAGGCCAATGGCGACCTGTACGCCACCGAAGCCAGCTTGCAGTACGAGCAGCGTCCTGAATGGATGAAGCGCTGGGAAAAGACCGGTCTGCTGAAGTGGGAAGACAAGAACGCGGACGGCCGCATCCAGTACTACAACGACAAGACCAAGAACGAAGTCGCCAAAGGCAAGGCCGAAGCGGCCGGCTGGAAGGGCAACGAGTTGACCGTGAACGCCGACATCATCGTGCTGGCCAACCCGGAAATCGCACTGCTGCCCAACTGGGTGATCGCACTCGTCGCCGCCGGTGGCCTGGCCGCTGCGCTGTCCACCGCCGCTGGCTTGTTGTTGGCCATCTCGTCGGCCGTCTCGCACGACCTGATCAAAGGCGCCATCAAGCCCGACATCAGTGAAAAGGGTGAACTCATGGCCGGCAAGATTGCCATGGCCGTGGCCATCTTCGTGGCGGGCTGGCTGGGCTTGAACCCGCCGGGCTTCGCGGCCGGTACCGTGGCCCTGGCCTTCGGCATCGCGGCATCCACCATCTTCCCCGCATTGATGATGGGCATTTTCAGCCGCACCGTGACCGACAAGGGCGCCATCGCCGGCATGCTGGCCGGTCTGGCCGTGGTGCTGTTCTATGTGTTCGCACACAAGGGCATCTTCTTCATCAAGGGCACGGACTTCGTGCACATGGTCGGCGGCGTGAACGGCTTCTTCACCATCACCCCCGAGGCCTTCGGCACCGTGGGCGCGATCGTGAACTTCGTGGTCGCCTACGTGGTGAGCAAGATGTCGGCACCTGTGCCCAAGCACATCGTGGAACTCGTGGAATCGGTGCGCGTGCCCAAGGGCGCGGGCACGGCCACCGGCCATTGATGGCTTGAATCCACACAGTCCGGGCCCCTATCCGGTCTGCTCTTGATCCAGACCCCGTCGGTCCGCCTGCGGGGTTTGGTGTTTCTGGAGAGCGCTGGAGGACAATCCAGCACCAACACACGGCCCACCATGAACCTGCCCAGCGTCTTCATCTTCAACTGGATCTTCCTGCTTGCCCTGTTCCCGGTGGCGTTCTTCTGGCTGCGCCGCGCCTACCGCATCCTCGTCAAACGCGACTTTTCCGAAGTGGCGCTGAAGAAGGGCGTGGCGCCACCCAACGCCGAGCATTACGCGCCTTACGAGATGGCGATCAACCTGGTGGGCGGCGTGATCATGGTCGGCGTGCTGGTGTCTGTGCTCGGCTTCCAGGCGCTCGCGTCCGAAGACTGGATCGCCGTGGCCGGTGTGACCCTGTGGATGAAGCTGCTGGCCTCGTTTGCACTCAGCCGCCAGGCCCATGGTCAGGGGCTGGGGCGCAAGAAGAGCTGATTCCGGCCGGACAGCGGACCTCGCGAAGCGGGGGAACGCGGAGCTTCAGTACTCCAGGCGTTCTGGCCGGACCTCTTGCAGGATGGTGGTGGCAATTTCTTCGATCGACTTGGTTGTTGTCGACAACCACCGGATGCCTTCGCGCCGCATCATGCCCTCGGCTTCACTCACTTCCATCCGGCAGTTGTCCAGACTGGCGTAGCGCGAGTTGGGTCTGCGCTCATTGCGGATCTCGCTCAGGCGCTCTGGCGCAATGGTGAGACCAAAGATTTTCTTGCGGTGCGGCACCAGCGCGGGTGGCAGCTTTCGGCGTTCGAAGTCTTCGGGGATCAGCGGATAGTTGGATGCCTTCAACCCATATTGCATGGCGAGGTACAGGGAGGTGGGTGTCTTGCCACTGCGACTCACCCCCACCAGGATCACATCGGACCCTTGCAGGTCCTTGTGGCTTTGTCCGTCGTCGTGCGCCAGCGAGAAGTTGATGGCCTCGATGCGGTCGTTGTAAGCCTTGCTTTTCGACGCGTCGGAGAAGCGCCCGACGCGGTGGTTGGACTTGATGCCCAGCTCCAGTTCCATCGGCTCAACGAAGGTGCCGAACATGTCGAGCATCATGCCGTTGCAGTGTTCCTGGAACACGGCGAGCACCTCCATGTTGACCACGGTGGTGAAGACCAGGGGGCGTCTTCCTTCGATCACGGCGGTGTGGTTGATCTGGCGCACCGCTTGGTGCGCCTTGTCCACGCTGTCCAGAAACGGCAGTCGCACACGCCTCACCTCGGTCTCGAATTGGGCCAGCAAGGCGTTGCCGAAGGTCTCGGCGGTGATGCCGGTGCCGTCGGAGATGAAGAAGACCGTGCGGTTGGGCATGGGGGCGCGTCCTTACAATACCGGGTGTTGTGTCGAAGCCATTATCAATGGCCTCGCCGTCTCATTTGCCTCCTTGCCCGGTGCCAGACCCACAACAGAACAACAGGTCACCAGCCCCTGCATGGACACCCCGGTTTTTCAACCTTAGGAGTTTTCCCATGTCCAACCTGTTTGGAGCGACCGATCTGGTCGTGCCCTTCGAGCACCTGCGCATGACCGATGTCGAGTCGGTCGGCGGCAAGAACGCCAGCCTCGGCGAGATGATTTCGCAGCTGCCCAGCGGCGTGAAAGTGCCCACCGGCTTTGCCACCACGGCACACGCCTTCCGCGAGTTCCTTGCGTTCGATGGCCTGACCGAGCGCATCAACGCGCGCCTGGACGCGCTGGACACCGAAGACGTGCGTGCCCTGGCCCAGGCCGGTGCCGAGATTCGCGCCATGGTGGAAAACCAGCCGTTCCCGGCCGATCTGGAAAAGGCCATCCGCGAGGCCTTCATCACCCTCACCCACGACAACGACACGGCCTCGTTCGCCGTGCGTTCCTCGGCCACCGCAGAAGACCTGCCCGACGCGTCCTTTGCCGGTCAGCAGGAAACCTTCCTCAACGTGATCGGCATCGAAGAGGTGCTGCACAAGATGAAGGAGGTCTTTGCATCCCTCTACAACGACCGCGCCATCAGCTACCGCGTGCACAAGGGCTTTGCCCATGCCGACGTGGCGCTGAGCGCCGGCGTGCAGCGCATGGTGCGCTCCGACCTGGGTGCGGCCGGCGTGATGTTCACCATCGACACCGAAAGTGGCTTCGAAGACGTGGTCTTCATCACCAGCAGCTACGGCCTGGGTGAGACCGTGGTGCAGGGCGCCGTGAACCCCGACGAGTTCTATGTGCACAAGCCCATGCTCAAGGCGGGCAAGCGCGCGCTGATCCGCCGCAACCTGGGCAGCAAGCTGATCCAGATGGGCTTCACCACCGCCGCCGAGAAGTCGGGCGGTGGTGTGCTCCAGGGCAAGCTGGTGAAGACCACCGACGTGCCGGTGGAACTGCGCAACCGATACAGCCTGACCGACGCCGACGTGGAACAGCTCGCACGCTACGCCGTGGTGATCGAGCAGCACTACGGCCGCCCGATGGACATCGAATGGGGCAAGGACGGCATCGACGGTGAGCTCTACATCCTGCAGGCCCGCCCCGAGACCGTGAAGAGCCAGAGTGCCGGCAAAACCGAGGTGCGCTACAAGCTCAAGGGCAAGGGCGCCGTGCTGGCCAGCGGCCGCGCCATCGGCCAGAAGGTGGGCACGGGCCCGGTGCGCCTGGTGCACAACATCAGCGAGATGGACAAGGTGCAGCCGGGTGACGTGCTGGTGACCGACATGACCGACCCGAACTGGGAACCGGTGATGAAGCGGGCCAGCGCCATCGTCACCAACCGCGGCGGGCGCACCTGCCACGCAGCCATCATCGCGCGCGAGCTGGGCATTCCGGCGGTGGTCGGTTGTGGCGACGCCACCGAGCACCTGAAAGACGGCACGCTGGTCACGGTGAGTTGCGCCGAGGGCGACACCGGCCACATCTACGACGGCCTGCTGGAGACGGAGATCACCGAAGTGCAGCGCGGCGAGATGCCCCCGCTGGACGTGAAGATCATGATGAACGTGGGTAACCCGCAGCTGGCGTTTGATTTCTGCCAGATCCCCAACGGCGGGGTGGGCCTGGCGCGCCTCGAATTCATCATCAACAACAACATTGGCGTGCACCCCAAGGCGATCCTGGACTATCCCGCTGTGGACGCCGACCTGAAGAAGGCGGTGGAATCGGTGGCCCGTGGCCATGCCTCGCCGCGTGCCTTCTACGTGGACAAGGTGGCCGAGGGCGTGGCCACCATCGCAGCCGCCTTCTGGCCCAAGCCGGTCATCGTGCGCCTGTCGGACTTCAAGAGCAACGAGTACCGCAAGCTGGTGGGTGGCTCGCGCTACGAGCCCGACGAAGAAAACCCGATGCTGGGTTTCCGCGGTGCGGCGCGCTACATCAGCGAAGACTTCCGCGAAGCCTTCGCCATGGAGTGCGAAGCGCTCAAGCGTGTGCGCGAAGACATGGGCCTGGACAACGTGCAGGTGATGGTGCCGTTCGTTCGCACGCTGGCGCAGGCCAAACGCGTCACCGAGCTCATGGCCGACAAGGGATTGAAGCGCGGCGAGAACGGCCTGAAGGTCATCATGATGTGCGAGATTCCGAGCAACGCGGTGCTGGCCAAGGACTTCCTGCAGTACTTCGACGGCTTCTCCATCGGTTCCAACGACCTCACCCAGCTCACCCTGGGTCTGGACCGCGACTCTGGCCTGGAGCTGCTCGCGCACGACTTCGACGAACGCGACCCGGCCGTGAAGGCGCTGCTCAAGATGGCTATCAGCGCCTGCCGGGCCGAGGGCAAGTACGTGGGCATCTGCGGCCAAGGCCCCAGCGACCACCCCGACTTTGCGCAGTGGCTGCGCGACGAGGGCATCAGTTCGATCTCGCTGAACCCGGACTCGGTGGTCGACACCTGGCAGTTGTTGTCATCGAGCCAGACGTGAAATTCCAGCGCTGAGGCGTTTGATGAGGAAGCGGCAGCGGGCAACCCTGCCGCTTTTTTCATGGCCATGCCGCGTCAGTCTGAGGTCAGTGCATGGCGCACAATCGAATTGCCTGTCAGCGGTCAATGGCCGCGGCGGACGATCGAGGAGACAAACATGTTCAAAGGCCTTGCCGCCCAGCGTTTGGTGGCCCTGTTCTTCGCCGCTGCGGCGTTGTTCAACTTTCCATTGCTGGCGCTGTGGGACCACGATGCGCGCGTGTGGGGTTTGCCCTTGTTCCCGCTGGCACTGTTCCTCATCTGGGGAGTGCTGATCGCCGCCCTGGCCTGGGTGGTGGAACACCACAGCAACGTGTCACACATCGACTGAGCATGCTGTCGGCCCCGCTGGTCATCGGCGTCTCTTTTGCCTACCTGCTGCTGCTGTTTGCGGTGGCCTACTGGGGCGACCGTCGTGCCGCGCAGGGTCGCTCGGTGATCTCCAGCCCGTGGGTGTATGCCCTGTCCATGGCGGTGTACTGCACCGCATGGACCTACTTTGGCAGCGTCGGCCGGGCCGCCAACTCGGGCGTGTGGTTCCTGCCCATTTACCTCGGGCCCATGCTGGCCATGCTGCTGGCCTGGATGGTGGTGCGCAAGATGATACGCATCGCCAAGACGTACCGCATCACCTCAATTGCCGACTTCATTGCCAGCCGCTACGGCAAGAGCCCGCTGCTGGCCGGCCTGGTGACGCTGATCACGGTGGTGGGCATCGTTCCCTACATCGCCCTGCAGCTCAAGGCCATCGCCAGCGGCTATGCGGTGCTCACATCACCGCTGGGCATGCCGGCGGTGCAGAGCGCCGACTGGTGGAGCGACAGCACGCTGTATGTGGCGCTGGCGCTTGCCGGTTTCACCATCGTGTTCGGCGCGCGCCACCTGGACAGCACCGAGCGCCACGAAGGTATGGTGGCGGCTATTGCGTTCGAGTCGGTGGTCAAGCTGGTGGCGTTCATGGCGGTGGGTCTGTTCGTCTGCTTCGGCCTGTTTGCCAGCCCGGCGGCGCTGTTCGACCAGGCCCACGCAGTGGAGGAATTGCGCCGCCTGATGCAGTTCGATCAAGGCCAGCCCTTCGCCTACGCGCAGTGGCTGGGCCTCACCTTGCTGGCCATGCTGTCGGTCATCTTTCTGCCGCGCCAGTTCCAGGTGATGGTGGTGGAGAACGTGGACGAAAACCACCTCAAGCGCGCGGTGTGGGCGTTTCCGTTGTACCTGCTGCTTATCAACCTGTTTGTGTTGCCCATCGCGCTGGGCGGCTTGCTGCATTTCGGGACGGGACGCATGGATCCGGAGACCTTTGTGCTGTCGCTGCCGCTGTCGCAGGGCCACGGTGCGTTGGCGCTGTTCGCCTTTGTGGGTGGGCTGTCGGCTGCCACCGGCATGGTGATTGTCGAAGCCATCGCGGTGTCCACCATGGTGTGCAACGACCTGGTGATGCCACTGCTGCTGCGCATGCGGCGCTTTGGCGCCCGCGCCAGTGGCGACCTCACCGCGGTGTTGTTGCGCATCCGCCGCCTGGCCATCCTGGGCATTTTGCTGTTGGGTTATTTGTATTTCCACCTGGCTGGCGAGGCCTACGCGCTGGTGAGCATCGGCCTCATCAGCTTCGCGGCGGTGGCGCAGTTTGCGCCCGCCCTGCTGGGCGGCATGTACTGGAAAGGCGGCACGCAGCGCGGAGCGCTGGCGGGCCTGCTGCTGGGCTTTGCTTTCTGGGCCTACACGCTCATGCTGCCCTCGTTGGTGAAGTCGGGCTGGCTCACCGCCGGCTTCATGGATCAGGGGCCTTTTGGCTGGTGGCTGCTCAGGCCGGAAGCCTTTATGGGCCTGGCCGGGCTGGACAACCTCACACATTCCCTGATCTGGAGCCTGCTGGCCAATGTGGCGGGCTATGTGGGCGTGTCGCTGTGGCGCGCACCGACCGCGCGCGAGACCAGCCAGGCCTTGTTGTTTGTGGACGTGTTCCACCGCACCGCGGCATCGCGCCCTGTGTTCTGGCAGGGCAAGGCGCAGGTGTCGGCCCTGCTTCCGCTGGTGGGGCGATTCCTGGGCGTGGAGGCAGCGCAGCGTCTGTTTGCCGACTACGCGCTGCGCGTGGGAGCGCGCCAGATAGAGCAGATCCCGGCCGACGCGCGGCTGGTGCACTTTGTGGAAACCCAGCTGGCGGGCGCCATCGGGAGCGCTTCGGCCCGCGTCATGGTGGCCTCGGTGGTGGAAGAGGAGGCGCTGGACCTCGACGACGTCATGCGCATCCTGGACGAGGCCTCGCAGCTTCGCGCTTACTCGCACGCGCTGGAGGAAAAGTCGCAGTCGCTGGAGCGTGCCACGGCGGAACTGCGGCAGGCCAACGAACAGCTCAAAAGCCTGGACCGCCTCAAGGACGATTTCATGTCCTCGGTCACCCACGAACTGCGCACACCCTTGACCTCGATCAGGGCGCTGGCCGAACTCATGCGCGACGATGTGCACATGGAGGCCGTGCAGCGGCAGCAGTTTGTCGGCATCATCGTGGGCGAGACCGAGCGTCTGAGCCGGCTGGTGAACCAGGTGCTGGACATGGCCAAGATCGAATCCGGCCATGCCGAGTGGCACGACGACGAGGTGGACATGAAAGCCCTGCTGGAACAGGCCGCGAGCACCATGACCGAACCACTGCGCGAGCGCGGCGTGGAGCTGCAGCTGGTGTTGCCGCAGCGGAGCAGGCCTTTGCATGCCGACGCAGACCGTGTGATGCAGGTGGTGCTCAACCTGCTGTCGAACGCGGCCAAGTACGCCCCGCGGAACACCGGGCATGTGGTGCTGCGGCTCAAGGAGCTGGAGGAGGGTGTGGAGGTCGAGGTGCAGGACAATGGCCCGGGCATTGCGCCCGACCAGCAGGCGATGGTGTTCGAGAAGTTTCGCCAGGTCGGCGGTGATGCCCATTACCGACCGGGTGGCACCGGCCTGGGATTGCCGATCAGCCGCCAGATCGTGACCTATTTCGGAGGGCGCATGTGGCTGCGTTCGGTGGTGGGGCAGGGTGCCGAGTTCGGCTTCTCGTTGCCGCGACGCATACAGACAACAACAGCGCAAGGAGACAAGACATGAGCCACAAGATCCTGATTGCCGACGACGAGCCCAACATCCTGATTTCGCTGGAGTTCCTCATGAAGCGCGAAGGCTTCGAGGTGGTGCTCGCGCGTGACGGCCAGGAAGCCATCGACGCGATCCGGCGCGAGCACCCGGCCCTTGTGCTGCTCGATGTGATGATGCCGATCAAGACCGGGTTCGACGTGTGTTGCGAGGTGCGTGCCGACGAGGCCTTGGGCCGTACCCTTATCGTCATGCTCACCGCCAAGGGCCGGGACACGGACATCGCCAAGGGTCTGGCCCTGGGTGCCAACGCCTACATGACCAAGCCGTTCTCCACCAAGGAGCTGGTGCAGAAAGTGCGTGACCTGCTGGAACCTGTGCCATGAGTCGGCGTCGCGTGGATCGCCGGGTGTGGGTCGGTGTGGCACTGGCCGGTGCTGCGCTGATGATCTGGCTGGGGGCAACGGCGGGCATTGTCTGGTCCACGCTCGATGTTGAAGAGCGCCGTCTGGTGGCCGATGTGCTGGCCTCGCGCAGCACGCTGGTGGTCATGATGCTGCTGGTGCTGCTTGGCGCCATGGCCTTCGCGGTGCGGGCCCTGGTCGGACACTTCATCGAACCCGCCGCCCAGCTGGGGGAGGAAGGCATGGTGCTGGTGCGCACCGACGTGGCTCGCAACCTGCCGGCCCAAGGCAGCCTGGAGAACCGATCCATCACCGGCGTGATCAACCAACTGGTGGCGCAGCGCACCCGGTTGCGCGAAGAGATGGATGCCCGTGTGCAGGAAGCCAGCCGCGACATCGAGCAGGAAAAAAGCCGGCTGGCCGCGCTGATGTCCGAACTCACGCAAAGCGTGGTGGTGTGCAACCTGGATGGTCGCATCCTGCTCTACAACCAGCGCGCGCGCCTGCAGTTCCGCGCGCTCTCGCAAGCCCCCGACGTGGCGGGCGGCGCCGAGCTGATCGGTCTGGGTCGTTCGATTTATGCGGTGTTCGAGCGCAAGCTGGTGGCGCACGCTCTCGAAACCATCCAGCAGCGCATGCTCTCGGGTGTGGCTCAGCCTTCTGCCCAGTTCGTGACATCGACCGCCGTGGGCCAGTTGCTGCGCGTGCAGATGGCGCCGGTTCGATCGAGCCAGGCCCAGGCCGCACAAGAGCCGGCCGACCGCGCCGAGCTGACCGGCTTTGTGCTCATGCTCGACAACATCACACGTGAGTTCGAGGCCGAATCGGCGCGGGACCGCGTTCTGCACACGCTGACCGAGGGCACGCGCTCGGCGCTGGCCAACACACAGGCCGCGCTCGATGTGCTGGACCATCCCGAGCTCGAACCAGCGGCGCGTGAGCGTTTTTTGCGGGTGATCCGCGAAGAAACCACCGGGCTCGGCCGGCGCATCGCCGGCATCGAGGCGGACGCTGCACAGAGCCTGAAGACCCGTTGGCCTCTGGAAGACATGCTCGGTGCCGACCTGGTGTCGGCCGCCTTGCGCCGCATCGAGATCGTGACCGGTCTGCCGGCGTCGGCGCTGGATGTGAACCCGACGCTTTGGCTCAAGGTCGAGAGTTTTTCGCTGCTGCAGGTGCTGGTGTATCTCGCGGGTCGGTTGGCCGACGAGTTTGCGGTGCGCTTTGTGCAGCTGCGTCTGGACCACGCAAACGGGAGTTCGGGCAAGGCCCAGCTCGACCTGGTGTGGTCGGGCCAGGCCATGAGCAACGAGACGGTGATGAGCTGGGAGATGGACACCATGACCGCGGGCACCGAGACCACCGGGCTCACGGTGCGCGACGTGGTGGAGCGCCACGACGGTGCGTTCTGGTTCGAACGCGAGCGCTCGCGCCATCAGGCGTTCTTTCGCGTCCTGCTTCCATTGGCCGACCCGCGCGACCGGGCTGATGCGCTCAACTTCGTGCGCAGCGAGAGCCGGCCGGAGTACTACGACTTCGATCTCTTCAAGACCACCGAACAGACCCGTTCGCTCGAAGAGCGCCGCCTGGTCGATCTGGTCTACACCGTGTTCGACACCGAAACCACCGGACTGGAGCCGTCACAGGGCGACGAGATCATCCAGATCGGGGCGGCGCGCATTGTCAACGGCAAGCTGCTGCACCAGGAGTGCTTTGAACAGCTGGTGGACCCGCAGCGCTCCATACCGGCTGCCTCCATTCCGATTCACGGCATCCAGCCCGCCATGGTGGTGGGGCAGCCGAAAATCAACGAGGTGCTGCCAGCCTTTCACGCCTTCGCGCAGGACACGGTGCTCGTGGCGCACAACGCTGCGTTCGACATGCGCTTTCTGCAACTCAAGGAGAAAGCCACCGGTGTGGTGTTCGATCAACCGGTGCTCGATACCCTGCTGCTGTCGGCGGTGATCCACCCCAACCAGGATTCGCACCGTCTGGAGGCGATCGCCGAGCGTTTCGACGTGCCGGTGATCGGGCGCCACACAGCCATGGGCGACGCCATGGTCACGGCCGAGGTCTTCATCAAGCTGATTCCGCTGCTGGCCCAGCAGGGCATCCACACGCTGGGGCAGGCGAGAGAGGCCGCCCAAAAAACCTACTACGCGCGCCTGAAATATTGATCTTCTGAAGGGCCGGGCGTGCTTCAGAACTTGTAGCGGTTGGACAGGACCGTCTGCAGGGTCTGAACGACCTGAAACGCATCCCTAAGTTGTGTTTGCTCGAAGTTTGAGATTTCTGCCGGATCCAGAAAGTTGTCGGGTGCCTCGCCCCGCGCCATCTGCTGCGCCTGGTGCTGGATGCGCAGCGCAGCCAGAAACGCGAGTGCATCGCGCAGGTCGCGTGCGCTCTGTGCGCTGATCTCGCCGCCGTCGGCTGCGCTCAGCAGCCGGTCGTGGGTATTGACCTCGGCATGGCCGCCCGCCAGCGCATACACGCGCGCCAGATCCACGATGGGCACAACGCCGTTGTGCTTGAGGTTGATGGTGCCCTTGTGCTCACCGCTGCGTGCCGGGGACAGGCCCTTGAAGAAGCCCAGCGGCGGTTCGTGGGTCAGTGCATTGCCGACCATGTGGGCGAGGAAGAGGGTGTTGCCCCGGGTGCGCTGCAACACGTCGTGGCGCAGGCCGTCCAGCAGGCTGGTCTGGCCGTGGATGGCTCGCAGATCGAAAAACACGCAGGTGAGCATGAGCGCCTTCGGCTCGGGCTCGCTCGTCCAGCGCCGGAAGTACTCGGCCCAGCGCGCACGGGGTTGCCGCCAGGTGTCGGTCATGGCCATCATCTCCCCCGGACAGAACACATACCCGCACGCGTCCAGGCCACTGCAGACAAACTGTGTGAGCTGGCGAAAGTACTCGCCGTGCAGGGCCTCGTCGTACGCATCGTCGAGCACCATGCAGTTGTCCTGGTCTGACTTGGCGGTCTGCTCGCTGCGGGCCTGGGAGCCGGCCGCCACCCACACGTACTCGACGGGTGCCGGGCCCAACTGCGCCTCGCCCAACTGCAGCAGCCGGGTGGTGATGGCGTCGGTGATGGCGGTGATGATGTGGCCGGTGTTGTAGGCGGTGGCGTCGGCCGCAGCCAGGCTCTGCTGCAGCGCACGGATGCGGGTGCTGGCGCGCTGAAGGCCTTGCACCGTGGTCTGCTTGTAAATTTCGCCGGCGAGGTACACCGCCGATGTGCTGTGCTGCTCGGTCAGGTCGGTGGCGGTGATCATGCCGGCGATGCGCTGGCCGTCGAGCACCGGCACGTGGTGGATGTTGTGGCGCGCCATGAGCAGCAAGGCGTTGAACGCCGGATCGTGCAGGTTCACGAAGAGCGGTGCCAGCGTGGCGATGTCCATGATGGGCCGCTGCGTGTCCAGCCCGGCCGCAATGACGCGGTTGCGCAGGTCGCGATCGGTGATCAAGCCGAAGAGATGGTCTTGTTCCACGATCAGGATGGAAGACACCCGCTGCTCGCTCATGAGTTGTGCTGCAGCACGGATGGTCGTCTGCGGCGGCAGCGTTACCGGTGCGCGTTTGAGCAGCGCGCTCACCGGTGTGGTCATGAGCGTGAGCGCAGGATCGGTGGTGGGTTCGCCAACGTCCTTGAGGGTCGTGGTCGAAGTGTCTTCGTCGATCGGGAGGGTGGACATATCGCTTTGTTTTGAGTAGGACTTAAGAATCTGTTCTTGATCGTATACCCCTCATTCATAAGGGTATGCGGGTAAATCCTTAGAGGGTTTGACCTGCCTCAAATGGACCCTGACTCCGTTTGTAAGAAGTCGGTAAGGTGCAAATCCAGAATGGCGCCAATCCCAACGAAGGCCCCATGCTCTTCTTCATTTCATCCGTCAAGCTGATCGCCGAAATTGCGCTGCTGGCGCTTTTCGGTCAGTGGGTACTGGGCCTGCTCGCGGGCAAGAAGAAGGACCAGAACCTCTTCTATCAGGTGCTCCAGCAAGTCGGTAAACCGTTTGTGCAGGTTGCCCGGTTTGTTACGCCGAAATTCGTCCTTGAACGCCACCTTCCTCTGGTGGCGTTTTTCATTCTGGTCTTCCTTTGGGTGGGTGTGACGATCGCCAAAATCAACCACTGCCTCAAGATCGGGGTGAGCTTGTGCCAATGAATCCCGTCAACCACTGGTTCGTCCGCTGGCAGGTTCGTGGTCTGCTGGTGCTGGGCCGGCGACAGGCCGCCCTTGAACAGCTCGACCTCATGCTGCGGGCCGACCCGGCGGATGTGTATGCGCTGGCCACACGCGCCCATGTGCTGGCCGAGCTGGGGGACAAGGAGGGTGCGCTGCAAGCTCTTCAGCGGCTCGTGGAGTTGCAGCCCGAGCGCTCTGCGCCCTGGTTCAACCTGGGCTTCCTGAGTGAAGAGATGGGTCAGCTGGAAGAGGCCGAGGCCGCATTCCGCCGCGCCACCGAGATCGACCCCCAACTCGACCGGGCCTGGTACGGCCTGGCCCTGAGCCTCATCCGCCAGCGACGCTTCGACGAAGCCATTCCCGCCCTGCGGAAGAACACCGAACTGCAACCCATGAGCCCCTACGGCTGGTACCAGCTGGCGCGTGTTCATGTGGACCGGCAAGAGCCCGACGAGGCTGCGAAGATCATTCGCCACCTCCGAAAGTTCGAGCCCAAAGTGGCCGCACAGCTGGAGCGCGAAACCGGACTCGGGCAAGTCCAGGCCTGATTTCGCGCTGCTGCTGTGCAGCTGCCAAAAGGGGGAGCCGGTGGGAGCTGGTTTCCGAGAAACGCGGACCGGTTGCAGGCTGCCTGGGGGACTTTGGCGGCGTCCGTGATGTGCCCGAGAGGGTGTTCTTGATGGAGGTCGACGGCATGGAACTGACTGACAAGCACCGCCGCTACTGGCGGAAAAACCTCAATGTCACAGCCATATTGCTCGCAATATGGTTCGTTGTGACGTTTGTGGTGAGCTACTTCGCACGTGAACTGAGCTTCAACTTTTTCGGTTGGCCATTCAGTTTTTGGGTGGGTGCGCAAGGCGCCCTGGTGGTGTACTGCGTGATCATTGGGTACTACGCCTGGTACATGAACAAACTCGACATCGAGCACGGTGTCGAAGAGATTGAGGAGTAACACCATGGCAGGCATGTTCGAAACCCAAGGCGCTGCGGGTCAAGGCAACAAGGCCTTCAAACAGCAACTCAACAAGGTTTACACGTGGTACACGGGGGGCTTCTTTGCCTTCGTCGTCGTGCTCGCGGTCCTTGAGCAAATGGGCCTTTCACGAGAGTGGATCGGCTTCATCTTCCTGCTCGCCACCATCGGCCTGTACGCGGGCATCGGCATCATGAGCCGCACCACCGATGCGGCCGAGTACTACGTCGCGGGTCGACGGGTTCCAGCGGTCTACAACGGCATGGCCACGGGCGCGGACTGGATGTCAGCGGCGTCGTTCATCGGCATGGCCGGCACGCTCTACCTCACCGGCTACAGCGGCCTGGCCTTCATCATGGGCTGGACGGGTGGCTACTGCCTGGTTGCGCTGTTTCTGGCGCCCTACCTGCGCAAGTTCGGCCAGTTCACCATTCCGGACTTTCTGGGTGAGCGCTACGGTGGCAACCTGCCGCGTTTCATCGGCATCTTTGCTGCCATCCTGTGTTCGTTCACCTACGTGGTGGCGCAGATCTACGGCGTGGGCCTGATCACCTCGCGCCTGACCGGCGTGGCGTTCGAGCTGGGCGTGTTCCTGGGGCTGGGCGGCATTCTGGTGTGCTCGTTCCTGGGCGGCATGCGTGCGGTGACCTGGACGCAGGTGGCGCAGTACATCATCCTGATCGTGGCCTACATGATCCCGGTGGTGTGGCTCTCGGTGAAGCAGACCAGTGTGCCCGTACCACAAGCCATCTATGGCTTCCAGCTGGAGAAGGTCACGGCCAAGGAAAAGCTGCTGACAGCCGATCCGAAAGAACTCGAGGTTCGCGAGATCTTCAAGCAGCGTTCGGCCACACTGGCCGAAAAGCTCAAGGACCCTGCCGCTGCGCTGGCTGCCGACAAGGCCGCCGCCGAAGCCAGGCTGGCCCAGCTGCGCTCTGCCAATGCGCCGTCGAGCGAAATCTCGGCTGCCGAGAAGGCGATTGCTGAGCTGCCCAAGGACGAAGCTGCAGCCAAGGCCGCGTGGACACGCGCCAAAGCCGCTGCCGACACCAAGGCACGTCCGCTCAACGGCATGCCACCGCATGCCCAGCAGTTCGCTGGTGATCCGAACGGCGATGCCAAAGCCGTGGAGGCCTACGACACGTCGCGTCGCAACTTCCTGGCGTTGATCTTCTGCCTGATGATCGGCACGGCCGCGCTGCCCCACATCCTGATGCGCTACTACACGGTGCCCAGCGTTCGGGAGGCCCGCGAGTCGGTGACCTGGTCGCTGTTCTTCATCTTCCTGCTGTACTTCACCGCCCCGGCTTTGGCTGTGTTGGTGAAATACGAGGTGTTCAACGTGCTGATTGGTACGCCGTTTGACCAGTTGCCCGCCTGGGTGGCCTCGTGGAACAAGGTGGACCCTTCGCTGATGTCGATCACCGACATCAACAAGGACGGCATCCTTCAGCTCAACGAAATGACCATCGGTGGTGACATCATCGTGCTGGCGACCGCCGAAATCGGTGGCTTGCCTTACGTGATCTCGGGTCTGGTGGCCGCAGGTGGCCTGGCCGCTGCGCTGTCCACCGCCGATGGCCTGCTGCTGACGATCGCCAACGCGCTGTCGCACGACCTGTACTACAAGATGATCGACCCCAACGCTTCCACGGCACGCCGCGTCACCATCTCCAAGATGTTGCTGCTGATCGTTGCCTTGGCGGCGGCCTACGTGGCGGCACAGAAACCGGCGGACATCCTGTTCCTGGTCTCGGCGGCGTTCTCGTTTGCGGCGGCGGCGTTCTTCCCGGCTTTGGTGCTGGGCATCTTCTGGAAGCGCGCCACCGGCATTGCCGCCTCGGTGGGTATGGTCGCCGGTCTGGGCGTCACCTTCTATTACATGGTGACCACCCAGCCCTGGATGCGCGGCCTCTTCGGCGTGACCTCGCCGGTGGAGTTGTGGTTCGGCATCCAGCCGATATCGGCCGGTATCTTTGGTGTGCCGCTGGGCTTCGCCGTGATCATCCTGCTCAGTCTGGTGACCCCGGAACCCAGCCGCAAGGTGCAGCAGCTGGTCGAACATGTGCGTTATCCCAGCCTGCGCATGAACTGAGCGCAAGCGTCAGCAACCCCGTTCACCCGCCACCTTGGTGGCCGGTGAGCCCCCGGACCCGGCCAGTTTCACGACTGGCCGGGTTTTTTGCTAGAATCGTGGGCTTGCCTTGCTGCACCCCATCTGACGCTGGGGGCAGCTCCAACCCAAGCCTGCCACACCCGGCGGGCGAATCCACAAGGAGAGTCCATGAGTCATTACGAAATCGTTTTGCTGATCCATCCGGATCAAAGCGAACAGGTTCCAGCCATGCTGGAGCGCTACAAGGGCATGATCACCGCCGGCGGCGGCAAGATCCACCGCGTTGAAGATTGGGGTCGTCGCCAGATGGCTTACCAGATCAACAAGCTGTCCAAGGCCCATTACCTGTGCGTCAACATTGAGGCCGATCAGGCCGTGATGGCCGAACTGGAGCACGCCTTCAAGTTCAACGACGCCGTGCTGCGCCACCTCACCGTGCTGCGCAAAAAGGCCGACACCGGTCCTTCGTCCATGATGAAGTCGGTCGAGCGCGAAGAAGCCCGCAAGCTCCAGCAGCCCGAGCAGCGCCCCCAGCAGCACCAACCGCAGGAACAGGCCCAGGCTTGATGCCCGGTGCGCGTTAACGTCAACGGGTGAACCAGACTCAATTGTCGGCCGTGGTGGTGCAGGTTCAGAGCCTGCGTTACACACCGGCAGGCATACCGGCCGTCAACCTCGTGCTCGAACACGAGTCACAGATTGTCGAACTGGACACCCCCAGGCAAGTGAAACTGCAACTCAGGGCGATCGCCTTCGGGTCGCACGCCGAAATCCTCTCCCGACAGGGACTCGATTCGGTTTGTGAGTTTCACGGCTTTCTGACCAACGCGCGCAATGGCAAAGGCGTGGTGTTCCACATCCAAGATTTCAGCAAAACATAGGAAGGCCCATCATGGCGTCACCCAAACGTTTCAACAAAGACAAGCGCCCCAAGCGCAACACCCAATCGCTGCTGTTCAAGCGCAAGCGCTTCTGCCGCTTCACCGTGGCCAACGTCGAAGAAGTCGACTACAAGGACGTGGATGTCCTGCGCGACTTCATCGCCGAGAACGGCAAGATCATCCCCGCGCGCCTGACCGGCACGCGTGCCTTCTACCAGCGTCAGGTCAACACCGCCATCAAGCGTGCGCGCTTCCTCGGCATGTTGCCTTACAGCGACCAGCACCGCGTCTGAAAGAGAGCCTGACAT
>JBBQKZ010000002.1:0-68107 GCA_038327405.1 Burkholderiales bacterium
GCGCTTTTCCGCCGAACAGACCGGATGCATGGCCCCGGCGGCCCGGGCTACACTGCCGGCCGAAATCACGAGCGGAGCACATGGCCATGCCCAAGACCACGACCACTTCAGATCCCGCACACGAAGACAACACGGGCGGACTGCAGGCGCTGGAACAACAAGCGAATCGAGACCCTGGCCAGTGGTCTGCAAGCGAGCTCGAATCGCTTGTGCGCCGACTGGCCTCGGCAGCCTCCAACACCAAAGACTTCAGGGTCAAGCAACGGCTGCTGAAGCGTGCCGCCTTCCTTGTGCGCAAGGCCTGCGATTCCGATATTCAAGATGCCCGGCTTCTGCGTGAATGGATGAATCTGGTGCAAACGGCAGCGGCGATGCACGCCTTTCCGCAAGACCTGCGAAAGCTGCATGGCCAGCTCACCAAGCGGTGGCTGGAGGCCAGTGGACACAAAGAACCACGATTGCTGGCACGAAAAAAGGCCAGCCTGAGTACGGAGGTTGCGACTTTTG
Source organism: Burkholderiales bacterium (assembly GCA_038327405.1). GTDB lineage: Bacteria > Pseudomonadota > Gammaproteobacteria > Burkholderiales > Burkholderiaceae_C > Hydrogenophaga. The sequence continues at coordinate 508 of JBBQKZ010000002.1, forward strand.
CGATCGGCGACGCCGACATCGCACCGGGAACGCCTCTGGGAGACGACCTTGCTGCGGCGTGGATGCAGGCCGGAGAACGCCTGATCTTCACGACCGGTGGTGACGGAACCTACCGCTTCGAGATCCGGCTCATCGACGCCCTCGAACCGGTCCTCGAAGCCAAGGAATACGCCCGCATCACCGGCGCGACACCCACCCTCGTGTTGGCGTTTCCCACTGGCCGGTTGGGGATCGCCAGCTTGCACGACATGGTTGTTCCGTGGGGCGCCAGGGCTGTGGCCAACAGGACAGAACTGCGGGTGGAGCCCTCGAACCACAAGGTCTGTGTTTACGGCAAGTCCTCCGGAGACATCACGGTGGTGTTGTGCAAAACGGAAGACGCGACACCCAACAAGCTGGATGGTCTGGACATGTTCACACTCTTTGCCTGAAGCTGCGCAGTCGCCGTCGAAGGTTCCTTGCAGAGGAAAAACGAAAAGGCCGTTGAAATCAATCGATCTCAACGGCCTCTTGGCTTGACTGGCGGAGTGGACGGGGCTCGAACCCGCGACCCCCGGCGTGACAGGCCGGTATTCTAACCAACTGAACTACCACTCCTGGTAGATGACTTTTGTTCTTGCGAACCAAGTGCCAACCACTTGTGCCTGAGTTGCCTTGCGGCAAATTCTGGCGACCCTACGGGGATTCGAACCCCGGTACTCACCGTGAAAGGGTGATGTCCTAGGCCTCTAGACGATAGGGTCAAAACCTTGGACTAACCGAAACGCGACTTTCTTCACCGCGTTTTTGGAAGCCTCGAATTGTAGCATTGGAAGGTGAAGTTCCTTCTTCAACTGCGCCTCGCGGCTCCTGATTTTTGGTGGAGGTAAGCGGGATCGAACCGCTGACCTCTTGCATGCCATGCAAGCGCTCTCCCAGCTGAGCTATACCCCCACAGGGTTTGCCGATCTGCTTCGCCGGTTTGATCCAGCGCTGCGCTTCAGCAAGCCTCAAATTATAGGCGATTTTTTCAAGCCTTCTGCAAACGGTCCAGGACTGTTTGACGGCTCTGCAATTCGAGCACGGCGTCGAGCGACGGCGTCTGGGCCGTGCCCATCACCAACACACGCACCGGCATGGCCATCTGCGGCATCTTCAGACCGTGCGCCGCGAGCACCTCCTTGATGGCGGCCGAGATGCTGGCTTTGTCCCAGGCCACATCGCCAAGTTTGCCTGCCAGCTCAGCCAATGCGGGTCGCACCGCGTCGGTCACGTGCTGCGCGCGCTCGTCCACGTTGGGGATGATGTCGGTGTAGAACGCCTTGGCCCACTGGGCCAACGCCACAGTGGTGTCGCAGCGGTCCTTGAACAGGCCGCAGATGCGCGGCAGGCGGTCATCTGTCGTGATGCCCTGCCGCTTCAACTGTTCGGCCACCAGCGGCGCGAGTGCGTCGTCGGCCATGGCTTTGAGGTGTTGGGCATTGACCCAGCGCAACTTGGCGTCGTCGAACTGCGCCGCGCTGCGGCCCAGGTGGTCGAGGTTGAACCACTCCAGGAACTGTGCGCGGCTGAATATCTCGTCGTCGCCGTGGCTCCAGCCCAGACGCGCGAGGTAGTTCACCATGGCGTCGGGCAGGTAGCCTTCGTCGCGGTACTGTGTGACGGGCTTGGCGCCGTTGCGCTTGGACATCTTCACAACGTGCTTCTCGCCCTGCTCGTCAATCGCTTCAGCCATCACGGTGGGCAAGTGGGCATAGACCGGCGGCTCCTTGCCGAGCGCGCGAAAGATGTTGATCTGGCGCGGCGTGTTGTTCACATGGTCGTCGCCCCGGATCACGTGGGTGATGGCCATGTCGATGTCGTCGACCACAACGCAGAAGTTGTAGGTGGGCGTGCCGTCGGGTCGCGCGATCACCAGGTCGTCGAGTTCAGCGTTGCTGATCTCTATGCGGCCCTTGACCTTGTCGTCCCACGCCACGACACCGCCTTGCGGGTTCTTGAAGCGCAGCACGGGCTTCACGCCTTCGGGCACAGCGGGCAACACCTTGCCGGGCTCGGGCCGCCATGTTCCGTCGTAGCGCGGTTTTTCCTTGGCCGCCATCTGCGCTTCGCGCAGCGCGTCAAGTTCGGCCATGCTCATGTAGCAGGGGTACACCAGGCTGGCGCTCACCATGTCGGCGAGCACGGCCTTGTAGCGGTCCATGCGCTGCATTTGGTAGAACGGGCCTTCGTCGTGGTCCAGGCCGAGCCACTTCATGCCTTCGATGATCACGTCAACCGCAGCCTGCGAGGAGCGCTCGAGATCGGTGTCTTCAATGCGCAGGATGAAGGTGCCGCCCGTCGAGCGCGCAAACGCCCACGGATACAGCGCAGAGCGGATGTTGCCGAGGTGGATGAAGCCGGTGGGCGAAGGGGCGAAGCGGGTGCGGACGGTGGTGGTCATGTCAGGGGGTGAGGAGTCCGCGGTCGAGGTCGGTCTGGATGTCTTGGAGGTGTTCGAGCCCGACCGCCACGCGGATCAGGCCTTGCACCACACCGGCTGTATGACGCTGTGCTTCGGTCAGGCGGCCGTGTGAGGTGCTGGCGGGGTGTGCGATCAAGGTTTTGGTGTCACCCAGGTTGGTGGAGAGCGACATGACCTGCAGCGAGTCGAGCACGTGGAAGGCCCGCGCGCGGGCCTGTTCGGCATCTGGCGCCTTGACCTCGAACGACAGAACGGCACCACCGCTTCCCGATTGCTGAGCCATCGCCAACGCATGCTGCGGGTGGCTCGCAAGACCCGGGTAATGCACACGCGCCACGGCCGGATGGTCTTGCAGCCACTGCGCGAGCTGGAGCGCGCGCGCCGACTGCGCCTGCATGCGGATGTCCAGCGTTTCCAGGCCCTTGAGCACGACCCACGCGTTGAAGGGCGCGAGCGTCATGCCGGCGCTCTTGAGCACAGGCAAGAAGGTCTTGGTCACGAGTTCCTGGCTGGCGCACAGGGCACCCGCCATCACACGGCCCTGGCCGTCGAGGTACTTGGTGCCAGAGTGCATCACGATGTCGGCGCCCAGCGCCATGGGCAGCTGCAGCGCAGGCGTGGCAAAGCAGTTGTCCACACACAGCAGCGCGCCGGCGTTGTGCGCGATGTCGGCCAGCGCGCGGATGTCGCACACCTCGGTGAGCGGGTTGGTCGGTGTCTCGGCGAACAGCAGCTTGGTGGTTGGCTTGATGGCGCCTTGCCACGCCGCCACGTCGGTCTGCGAGACGAAAGTCGACTCGACGCCGAACTTGGCGAGATCGGTGCCGATGAGCTTGATGGTGGAGCCGAACATGGAATGCGAACACACCACGTGGTCGCCGGCCTTGAGCAGGCCCATGCACATCATGAGGATGGCGGACATGCCCGACGCTGTGGAGATGCAGGCCTCGGCGCCTTCGAGCGCGGCCAGGCGCTGCTCGAAGCTGGCCACGGTGGGGTTGCCGTAGCGACCGTAGGTGAAACCCTCTTCGTCGCCGGCAAAGCGACGCGCGGCGGCTTCGGCGCTGGGTTGCACATAGCCGCTGGTGAGGTACAAGGCCTCCGAGTTCTCGCCGTACTGGCTGCGCTCCACAGCTTCGCGCACGGCCAGCGTGTCGCGGTGCAGGTCGGTTTTCTTCTGGGTCATGGGCCGCGGCTTTCAGGCGACCTGCGCGTTGGGCAAGGCCAAGCGTGAAGTGTCCTCTTCGCCCTCTTCGCTTTGGTCGCGGCCCGCGTTCAGGCGCGCGATGTCGGCCAGCGTGATGTCGCCGGTGACGTACACGCCGTCGAAACAAGACGCGTCAAAACCGGCGAGCTTGGGGTTGAGTGAGCCGATGGCCTGCTTCATCGCGTCCACGTCCTGGTAGATCAGCGCGTCGCACCCAATGCTCTCGCGCACCTCGTCCACCGTGCGGTTGTGGGCCACGAGCTCGTCGGGCGTGGGCATGTCGATACCGTAGACGTTGGGGTAGCGCACCGGCGGCGCGGCGCTGGCCAGGTACACCTTGCGGGCACCGGCGTCGCGCGCCATCTGCACGATCTCGCGGCTGGTGGTGCCGCGCACGATGGAATCGTCCACCAGCAGCACGTTGCGGCCCTTGAATTCGCTGCCGATCACGTTGAGCTTTTGGCGCACCGACTTCTTGCGCACGCCCTGGCCCGGCATGATGAAGGTGCGTCCCACGTAGCGGTTTTTCACGAACCCTTCACGGTACGGCAGGCCGAGCAGCTGGGCCAGTTCCATGGCGCTGGGCCGCGATGATTCGGGGATCGGGATGACCACGTCGATCTCGCTCGGCGGCACGGTGGACACCACACGTTTGGCCAGGGTCACCCCCATGTTCAGGCGGGCTTGATACACGGAAATGCCGTCCAGCACCGAGTCGGGCCGGGCGAGGTACACGTATTCAAAGATGCAGGGGTTGTGACTGGTTTTTTCAGCGCACTGCTCAAACTGCATCTTGCCGTCCATGTCGACAAACACCGCCTCGCCGGGTAGCACGTCACGGTCCAACTCGAAGCCGTTGCCTTCGAGCGCCACCGACTCGCTGGCCACCATCACACCACCCTGGTCGTTGTGGCCCACGCACAGCGGGCGGATGCCGAACGGGTCGCGGAATGCCAGCAGGCCGTGGCCTGCGATCAATGCCACCACCGCATACGAGCCCTTGACGCGCTGGTGCACGCCGCGCACGGCTGCAAACACGTCGGCCGGCTTCAGGGTGACACCGCGCGTGACCTTTTCCAGCTCGTGCGCGAGCACGTTGAGCAAGACCTCGGAGTCGCTCTCGGTGTTGATGTGGCGGTGGTCGGTCTGGAACAGCTCCTGTTTCAACGCATGCGCATTCGTCAGGTTGCCGTTGTGCACCAGCACCAGGCCAAACGGCGCGTTCACGTAGAACGGCTGCGCCTCTTCTTCGCTGTAGGCATTGCCGGCCGTGGGGTAGCGTACCTGGCCCAACCCGCAGATGCCGGGCAACGAACGCATGTTGCGGGTGCGAAACACGTCACGCACCATGCCCTTGGCCTTGTGCATGAAGAACTTGCGGCCCTGTTGGGTGACGATGCCAGCGGCATCCTGGCCGCGGTGCTGCAGCAGCAACAAGGCGTCGTAAATCAACTGGTTGACTGGCGTTTTTCCGACCACGCCCACGATTCCACACATGTTTCGTTCCTCAGTAAAAACTCAAGCTGTTCTAAGCGATATATCGGGCCACGGGCTCGGGTAACAAGGGCTTGATGGCGTGCAAGGTGGCGACCAGCAGTTCAGCCACCGCCGAGCCCTGCCACCAAGCCGCATCGCGCAGCGGCGACATGCTCACCACCACCGCAAAGGCCAGCAGCATCACCACGCCACGCGCCAGCCCGAAGGCGCTCCCCAGAATCCGGTCCACCGGGCGCAACCCGACCGACGCCACAAGCTTCTTGACCAACCACGCGAGCATTCCGCCCACGAACGCCACCGCGATGAACACCACCAGGAATCCCGCCGCCAGCTGCAGCGGCGGCGACAACCCCTCCAGCGGCAGCACCACGGCCACCTCATCGGCATACGCCTGCGCGAGCAGGAAAGCCGCGACCCAACCGGCCACCGAGAGGACCTCGTACACAAGGCCGCGCCACGCACCGAGCAACACAGACAGCAACAACACCGTCAGCAGCAAACCATCCGTCAACCCCATGCAGCCATCGTCCGTGAGTGCGTCACAGTGTGAGCACGGCTGCGGGCAAGCCCAAAGCCTTCACCCGTGCCGCCGCCTTGTCGGCCTCGGCGCGGCTGTTGTAAGGCCCCAGACGCACGCGGATGCGGCGGCCTTCTGATGTTTCGGCCACGTGGGTGTAGGTCTTGAGCCCGGCGGCTTCGAGCTTCTGGCGCACCGAGCGGGCGCCCGCTTCCTCAGAGAAAGCACCCACCTGCACTACGAGGCGCTCGGCGACTGCGGTGGCCGGCGTCGCCGCAACGGCAGCCGCTGGCGGGGTGACGGTTTTGCCTTCGAGCAAGGCACGGGCGCGGTCGGCGTCAGAGGGAGCGGGTGATGGAGCTGCCCTGGCGGGCTCCAAGGCAGGCTTGGTCGGGGTGGAGGCCTCTACCACCTCTTCGCGAGCACTGAGGGTTTCGCGAGCTTCAACGCTGGGCGCGGGTGGCTTGGCGCTGGGCGGCGTGGCAACAGGCGCCGCTGCCATGGTCGGCGGCTTCACAGCGGGCGCCGGCGTGTTTTTGGCAGGAATTTCGATCGGAATGTCGACCGAAATAGGGCGCGGCTGCGTGTCGAACAACAAAGGGAATCCGATCACACCGAGCAACACCAGCACGCTGGCGCCAATCAGGCGGTGCCGCGCTCGGCGGCGCACGGCGTCAATGCTCTGCGGCGGCGGTGTCGATGGATTGCCCTGTGAGCCTGAACGGGATTTGAACATTCGGGTGGGAACCATGGCGCCAAAGGAGGCCTGGCGAGGGGCACGACACGGGGAGCGGTCGGGATAGCTCGGGTGGAGAGGTCAAGAAGGCAGGTGTTTGGCCGACAAGCGGGGCACACCGTCCTGCAAAACACCCCCCACCGTGAAGAACGATCCGAAGACCACGATTCTATCAGCGGGGTCCGCGTGGGACACCGCCGCTTGCAGCGCCTCCATGGGGTTGGCGTGGCAGCCCGCCACCGTGCTTTTGGCCGTGGCGGGGTGGGTTTTGAGGGTCTCGGCCAGAGCGGCGGCGGTGCTGGCGCGGGGCAGCGGCAGGTCGGTCAGGTGCCAGCGGTCGATGAGTGGTGCGATGCGCTCGATCATGGCGCCCAGGTCCTTGTCGGCCATGGCGCCGAACACCGCGTGGGTGGTGGGGTAGTAGCCCATGGCGTCGAGGTTTTCAGTGAGTGCGGCCACCGAGTGCGGGTTGTGCGCGACATCGAGCACCAGGGTGGGTGTACCCGGCACGATCTGGAAACGCCCGGGCAGCTCCACCAGCGCCAGGCCGTTGCGCACCGCCTGAGCCGTCACAGGCAGCTTGGAGCGCAGGGCCTCCACCGCACCCAGCACGCCCGAGGCATTCACCAGCTGGTTGGCACCGCGCAGCGCCGGGTAGGCCAGCCCGGCGTACCGCCGCCCGCCGTGTGACGGGTGCATGGCCCAGCCCCACTGCTGCTGGTCGCCGGCGAAATGAAAGTCTTTGCCGATGCGCCAGAGATCGGCACCGATCTCGAGCGCGCGGTCGAGCACGCTTTGCGGCAGTACCGGATCGCTCACCACCACCGGGCGGCCGGTGCGCATGATGCCGGCCTTCTCGTAACCGATGGCCTCACGGTCGTTGCCCAGCAGCGCCATATGGTCCAGCGCGATGCAGGTGATGACCGCACAGTCGGTATCGATGATGTTCACCGCGTCGAGCCGCCCGCCCAGACCCACTTCCAGAATCGCCACATCAAGTCCCGCGCGGGAGAGCGTGCGCAGGATGGCCAGCGTGGTGAATTCAAAGTAGCTCAGGCTGATTTCTTCGTCCCCGCCCTGCCCCTTGCGCGCTTCCTCCACCTCGGCAAAGGCCGGTAGCAGTTCGGCGGTGGCCACCGGCTCACCGGCGATGCGGCAGCGCTCTTCAAAATGCACCAGGTGCGGCGAGGTGTAGACGCCGGTGCGGTAACCCGACTGGGTGTAAACCGCCTCCAGCATGGCGCAGGTGCTGCCCTTGCCGTTCGTGCCGGCCACGGTGATCACCGGGCAGGTGAGCGCCAGCCCCATGCGCTGCGCCACGCGCTGCACACGCTCCAGCCCCATGTCGATGGTGACCGGGTGCAGGCGCTCGGCGTGGGCCAGCCACTCGGGCAGCGTGGTGGGGTGAGGAGGCAGTGGGATGTTGAGCATGTCTGGATTGTCCCATCGGGTCCACGACCTTCGTCTCCATCGCCGACAATCCCTCTCCATGATCACTGTCTACGGCATCCCCAACTGCGACACCGTCAAAAAGGCCCGCGACTGGCTGACCGAACACGGCGTCGAACACCACTTTCACGATTTCAAGAAGCAAGGCGTGCCCGAGGCCGAGCTCGGCCGCTGGCTGTCCGCCGTTGACTGGGAAACCTTGATCAACCGCAAGGGCACGACCTGGCGCCAGCTTGACGAGGCCGTGCGGGCCGGCGTGACCGGTGCACCCAGCGCACGAGCCTTGGCACTGGCGAACCCAAGCGTGATCAAGCGCCCGGTGGTGCAGTGGACCGACGGCATCACGGTGGGTTTCGACGCCACGGCCTGGCAAGCGCGCCTCTGACCACCGGCAAGCGCCGCAACCTCGCCGCCTAAAATCGTGGTTTCGTCTTCCGCTTCTGTTTTCGAGCAACACCCCAACACCATGAGCACCAACCACTTCGACGGCGTGACCGTCAACACCCAGGCCAGCGTGTACTTCGACGGCAAGTGCGTCAGCCACGGCATCACCTTGGCCGATGGCACGAAAAAATCGGTCGGCGTGGTGCTGCCCGCCACGCTCACCTTCAACACCGGCGCGCCCGAAATCATGGAATGCGTGGCTGGCGGTTGTGAATACAAGCTCGCGGGCACCGACGCCTGGCTCAAATCCAACCCTGGCGAGAAATTCAGCGTGCCCGGCAACAGCAGCTTCGAGATCCGCGTGACCGAGCCCTACCACTACATCTGCCATTTCGGCTGAACCACCGAGCGACCGCCATGGCCACCATTCTTCAAAACCTCCCCACGCAGCAAAAAGTCGGCATCGCCTTCTCCGGCGGCCTCGACACCTCCGCAGCGCTGCTGTGGATGAAACAAAAAGGCGCGATCCCCTACGCCTACACCGCCAACCTCGGTCAGCCCGACGAGCCGGACTACGACGAGATTCCGCGCAAGGCCATGCAGTACGGCGCTGAAAAAGCGCGCCTGATCGACTGCCGAACCCAGCTGGCGCACGAAGGCATTGCCGCGCTTCAGTGCGGCGCCTTCCACATCAGCACCGCTGGCGTGACCTACTTCAACACGACGCCGCTGGGCCGCGCCGTCACCGGCACCATGCTGGTGGCTGCGATGAAGGAAGACGACGTCAACATCTGGGGCGACGGCAGCACCTACAAGGGCAACGACATTGAACGCTTCTACCGCTACGGCCTGCTGACCAACCCCAGCCTGAAGATCTACAAGCCCTGGCTCGACCAGCTGTTCATCGACGAACTGGGTGGTCGCGCCGAGATGAGCGCCTTCATGACGGCCAACGGCTTCGGCTACAAGATGAGCGCCGAGAAGGCCTACAGCACCGACAGCAACATGCTCGGCGCCACGCACGAAGCGAAAGACCTGGAACACCTGAACAGCGGCATCTCCATCGTCAACCCCATCATGGGCGTGGCGTTCTGGAAAGACGACGTGGTGGTCAAGCGCGAGACTGTGACGGTGCGCTTTGAAGAAGGCCAGCCCGTGGCGCTCAACGGCGAGACCTTCGCCAGCCCGGTCGACCTGATCCTCAAGGCCAACGAGATCGGTGGCCGCCACGGCTTGGGCATGAGCGACCAGATCGAGAACCGCATCATCGAAGCCAAGAGCCGAGGCATCTACGAAGCCCCCGGCCTGGCGCTGCTGTTCATTGCCTATGAGCGCCTGGTGACCGGCATCCACAACGAAGACACGATCGAGCAATACCGCGTGAACGGTCTGAAGCTCGGTCGCCTGCTCTACCAGGGCCGCTGGTTCGATCCTCAAGCCATCATGCTGCGCGAAACGGCCCAGCGCTGGGTGGCGCGCGCCATCACGGGCGAGGTCACCATCGAACTGCGCCGCGGCAACGACTACTCGATCATGAACACCGAAAGCGCGAACCTGACTTATGCGCCGGAGCGCCTGAGCATGGAGAAAGTGGAAGACGCGCCGTTCACGCCGCTGGACCGCATCGGCCAGCTGACCATGCGCAACCTGGACATCACCGACACGCGAGCCAAACTGGGCATCTATGCCAAGGCCGGGCTGCTGTCGCTGGGCGATGGCGCCAGCATGTTGAAGCTGGAAGGCGAATAAGGGCCCCCTTCAAGCCTGAGCCTGTCAAACGACCACAGGCTCGGTCTCCAGCAAGATCCCGAACCGCTCGTACACGCTGGTCTGGATCGCCCTGGCCAGCGTCATCACCTCCCCCCCAGTGGCGCCACCCCGGTTCACCAGCACCAGCGCCTGACGCTCGTACACCCCGGCATTGCCAACGCCCTTGCCCCGCCAACCGCAGGCGTCGATCAGCCAGCCAGCCGCCAGCTTGACGCTGCCATCGTCCATCGGGTAATGCACCACCTTCGGCTCGATCGCGATGATGTCGGCGCACTGCTCGCGAGACACGGTCGGGTTCTTGAAAAAACTGCCGGCATTGCCGATCACCGCCGGGTCGGGCAGCTTGGCGCGGCGGATCGCGCAGACCCACTCGAAGATCTGCTGGGCACTTGGTGACGCGATACCGGTCTCGGCCATCTTGCGGTCCAGATCGGCGTAGCCCAGCACCGCCTTCCACGGCTTGGGCAGCCAGAAGCGCACATGGGTGATGAGCGCGCGACCCGCCAGGCCCAGGCCCTTTTCTCCCGACGGCGCGTGCTTGAACACCGAGTCGCGGTAACCAAAGCCGCATTTCGCAGCGTCCAGCGTGAAGCTTTGGCCGGTATGCAGGTCGAGGGCATCCAGCGCGCTGAACCGGTCCTGCAGCTCAACCCCATAGGCCCCGATGTTCTGCACCGGCGAGGCACCCACGGTGCCGGGAATCAGCGCCAGATTTTCCAGACCCGGGTATCCCTGCTCCAGCGTCCAGCGCACGAAGTCGTGCCAGTCCTCGCCGGCGCCAGCCTCCACCAACCAGCCTTTCGGCGTTTCCTCCACCAACCGTCGTCCGGTGATTTCAACCTTGATCACCAACTGTTTGATGTCGCCGGTGATCACCAGGTTGCTGCCACCACCCAACACGAAGGGCGGCGTGCCCGACGCCGTGAGCACGTCCTGATCCGCCAGCAAGGCCAGCACGTCATCCGTTGAGCGCACGCGCACCAAGTGCTGCGCCCGGGCAACGATGCCAAAAGTGTTATGCGGCTGGAGCGCCACGTTGTTCTCGACTACCATTCTTCAATTCTCTCATTCACCTTTTTGCAAGACCCCCAGCATGCCCTCTTTTGACACCGTTCTTGAAGCCGATTTCGTCGAAGTGAAAAATGCGGTCGATCAGGTTGCGCGCGAGATCGGCACACGCTTCGATTTCAAGGGCACAAGTGCCGCCATCGAGCTCAAGGACAAGGAAATCATCCTTCACGGCGACGCCGACTTCCAGCTCCAGCAAATCGACGACGTGCTGCGGGGCAAGCTCACCAAACGCGGTGTCGACGCGCGTTTTCTCGACGTGGGCAAGGTCGAGAAGGTCGGGGGCGACAAGGTCAAGCAGGTGGTGAAGGTGCGCAACGGCGTCAGCACCGAAGACGGCAAAAAGATCCAGCAAGCCATCAAGGGCAGCAAGCTCAAGGTGCAGGGCGCCATCCAGGGCGACGCGGTGCGTGTGACGGGTGCCAAGCGCGACGACCTGCAGGCTGCCATGGCCCTGATCAAGTCCGAGCTCAAGGACCTGCCGCTGTCTTTCAACAACTTCAGGGATTGAGATGGTCCGCGCCGGCGCCCTCGCGATGAGCGCTCTGCTGGCCTTGCCGGCAACAGCGCAGCAGGTGGCGCTTGCCGGCGTGGCCGGCGGCAAGGCGCTGGTCACCATCGACGCGGCAGCGCCGCGTTTTCTGAGCCCTGGCCAGGCGCACCAAGGCGTGAAGCTGTTGAGCCTGCAAGGCGAAGCGGCGGTGATTGAAATCAACGGACAGCGCCAGACCCTGCGTGTGGGCGAAGCGCCGGTGAGCTTGGGGCGGGCCAAGGCAGACACCGGCGCCCAACGCATCGTGCTCACCGCCGACGCACAAGGCCACTTCATGCCCCCCGGTCAAATCAATGGCCGACAAGTGCAGTTCATGGTGGACACGGGCGCCACTCAGGTGATCATGAGCGAGTCCGATGCGAAACGCATCAACCTCAAGTACCAAGTGGGTCAGAAAGTGCGCGTTAGTACGGCCAACGGCGACGTGGTCGGCCACCAGATCCGGCTCGATTCGGTTCGCATCGGCGAAGCGCTGGTGTATGACGTGTCAGCCATCGTGCTGCCCCAGCCAATGGCGTTCGTGTTGCTGGGCAACAGCTTTCTCACGCGCTTCCAGATGCAGCGCACCAACGATCAGCTCACGCTGGACAAACGCTATTGATCACAGCGCCTTCTGCGCACCGGTCACCACGATTTCAATGCGCCAGGCGGCATTCGCCAACGCCGCCTGCACCGTGGCCCTCGGCGGCGCGGTGCCCGGCACCACCCACGCATCCCACACCTCGTTCATCACGCCGATCTCGGCCATGTCCGCCAGGAAGATCTGTGCGCGCAAGATGCGCGACTTGTCGCTGCCAGCCTCCAGCAATCGCCGCTGCACCTGTTCCAGCACATCCTCGGTCTGACCTCGAATATCTGTGTCGCCACGCTCGGGCACCATACCTGCGAGGTAAACCACACCGTTGAAAACGGCAGCTTCGCTGTAGCGCACGGCCACGCCGATACGGGTGATGTGCTGGCTCATGATTTTTTCGCTCCCAGTTTGCTTTCCTTGCCGGCCAACAGGCGGTTGATGTTCTCGGCGTGGCGGTACACCAGCAGCATGCCCATGACCACCAGGCTCATCACCTGCAGGCCCGGCGCGTCCCATGCCACCCGGTGACCCAGCAGAAAAAAGGCAGGAGCAAACACCGCCGTGACGATGGAGGCCAGCGAAGAGTATCGAAAGAAGCCCGCGATGATCACCCAGGTGACCAGCGCGGCCAGGCCCAGCCAGGGCTGGAAACCGACGATCACGCCCGCCGCCGTGGCCACGCCCTTGCCGCCCTGGAAGCGGAAGAACACCGGATACAGGTGGCCGAGAAACGCAGCGAGGCCGACCAACGCCACGGTGCCCTCGCCCAGGCCGTAGGCCTCGCCCCACCACTGAACCGCCACCACCGGCAGCCAGCCCTTGAGCCCATCCAGCAGCAACGTGATGACGGCGGCCGCCTTGTTGCCCGAGCGCAGCACGTTGGTGGCGCCGGGGTTCTTGCTGCCGTAGGTGCGCGGATCGTTCAAGCCCATGAAGCGGCTCACGAGCACGGCAAACGAGAGTGAGCCGATCAGGTAGGCGGCCAGGGTGGCCAGCAGGGGATAAAACAATGACAACGAAGTCTCCTCAGTGGTTCGGGCCGCGCTCTGCGGTGCGGCGCCGGGCTATTCTGCCAGCGCACACTCGACCGGCCTGGCGCCCAGTGGGGCGCTGAGTGCAGCCGGGTCGATGCCCACCAGATAGCCCCGGCGCCCGCCGTTGATCCAGATCCTGGGCAGCGTCAACACCGCCGCCTCCACAAACACCGGCATGGAACGTTTCAAACCGAACGGTGAAGTGCCCCCAACGAAGTAACCGCTGTGGCGGTTGGCCACCTCGGGCTTGCACGGCTCGACCGACTTGACGCCGATCTGGCGCGCCAGGTTTTTGGTCGACACGGTGCGGTTGCCGTGCATGAGTACTGCGATCGGCTTGGCGGCCTCGTCCTGCATGATCAAGGTCTTGACGACCGCAAACGGGTCGAGCCCGAGAACCTGGGCGCTGTGCTGCGCGCCGCCGTGCTCCAGGTACTCGTAACTGTGTTCGGTGAAGGCCACGCCATGCGCCTTGAGCCAGGCGGTGGCGGGTGTCTCGCTGACGTGCGACTTCCTGGCCACCCGTCAGCTCACTGCGCAGGATCCCGATGTTCCCAACGGATCTTGTCGATCTCGGCCAGGAGTTCGGGCGACAGCGTTGTGCCCCAGGCGTCCAGGCATTCATCGAGCTGGGTCAACGAAGTCACGCCGATGATGGTGCTGGCCACGCGCCAGTTGGTGTAGCAGAACGCCAGCGCCATCTGCGAGGGCGTGAGGTCGTGGTCTCGCGCCAGGGCGTTGTAGCGACGCGCGGTGTCCAGCGCCTCGGGCCGGCCCCAGCGCTGCTTGCGCATCGACTCATACAGCGCCATGCGCCCGGCGTCACCCACCAGCCCGGTCTCGTCGTACTTGCCACTCAGCAAGCCGAAGCCCAATGGCGAGTAGGCCAGCAGCGACACACCCAGGCGGTGGCAGGTCTCGTCCAGTCCGTTCTCGTAGCTGCGATTGATCAAGCAGTACGGGTTCTGCACCGTGGCCACCCGGGGCAAGCCATGCTGCTCGGCCAGGCGCACGAACTCGTGCACGCCGTACGGAGATTCGTTGGACAGACCAATGGCCTTGACCTTGCCGGCCTTGACCAACTCGGCCATGGCTTCGAGCTGCTCCAGCACCGAAGCGCAAGGTTTGTCCTTCGTGGGATCGAAGCTCAGCAGACCAAATGCGGGCACGTTGCGCGCGGGCCAGTGGATCTGGTACAGGTCGATCACATCGGTCTGCAAGCGGCGCAGGCTGTCGTCGCAGGCCTTCAGAATCTCGGCCTTGCTCACACCCGCGTTCTCGCCGCGAATCCACGGCATGCCGCGCGACGGGCCAGCCACCTTGGTCGCCAGCACCACTTTGTTGCGCAGGCTGGCGTCCTTGGCGAACCACTTGCCCAGGATGGTTTCGGTGGCGCCACAGGTCTCGGCGCGCGCGGGAACCGAGTACATCTCGGCAGCATCGAGAAAATTCACACCGCGTTCAAGCGAGCGGTCCAGGATGCTGTGCGCGCTGGCTTCATCAACTTGCTCACCGAAAGTCATGGTGCCCAGGCAGACGGGAGGAACTGTCAGTGCGCTGGCGCCCAATGGAACGTTTTTCATGCAATTTTTTGTAAAGTCAGAGTGGATGTGATGCCAAAGCGATAGGCCGGGGTATAAGTTTAGAGCGCATCGGGTTGCACCGCAGTCACCACCAACACACCCTGGCGTGTGAAGATGGCGCCGCCGTGGACCCGAAGCCGAATCTCCGTCCATTTTTCAACAACGCCAGTGGAGCTTTGCACATGAAACACCTCACCAACATCACCCGTGGCCTCACGGTCACCGCCCTCGCCGCGGCACTCGCCCTGAGCGGCTGCGCCAACATGAGCGAAACCCAGACCGACTCCGCCAAGGGTGCCGGCATCGGCGCCCTCGCAGGCGTGCTGCTGGGTGCCGCCACCGGTGGCTCCAAGGGCGCAGCCCAGGGCGCCGTGCTTGGCGCCGGCGCTGGCGCGCTGGGCGGCTACATCTGGTCGACCAAGATGCAGGAGCAGAAACGCGCGATGGAAGCCGCCACCGCCGGCACCGGCATCGGCGTGAGCCAGACCTCGGACAACCGTCTGAAGCTTGACGTGCCCGCCGACGCCGGTTTTGCCACCGGCAGCTCCACCGTGAGCCCCACGCTGCAGCGTGTGCTCGGCCAGTTCGCCAACACGCTCAACGCCAACCCGGTGACAGCCGTTGCGATCGTCGGCCACACCGACAGCACGGGCAGCGATGCGGTGAACAACCCGTTGTCGTTTGACCGCGCCAACAGCACGCGCGACTACCTCGTGGCACGCGGTGTGTCGGCACAGCGTTTCGCCACCGACGGCCGCGGTTCGCGCGAGCCGATCGCCGACAATGGCACCGCACAAGGTCGCGCGCAAAACCGCCGAGTCGAGATTTACGTGGCCGAGCCCGCCGCTCGCTGAACGCAGGTTCCCTCTCGGAAGCCCGGCCAACGCCGGGCTTTTTTCTGGGCGCTTCATGCTGGGTTTCGTTCCGAGGCGCTACCGATGCACCTCAACTTCGCCGGCGGCGGACAACAAGGCCATCAAACGACGACGGATCAGAATCCCTGGCCGGTCCGAGTCCATCGAATACTCCACACCGCGCCTGCGCAAATCCACCACCGCGTCCGGATCGGTCGATTCCAGAATGTCCTTGTCCTCCCGCGTGATCTCGTCGTCAAAATCGATCAGCATTTGCGCCGGGCAATCTGCTTCGGTGTCGTTGCGGAACAGCCATTGGCACAACTGCATGCGGCCATTGTCGATAGGGGTGAACGCGTTGATGATGACGTGGCGAATGCCGCTGGGGTACTCGATGTCCAGCCGGCGTGAAAACGGCTGGTAGTAGGCGTTGCGCATGTGGCGCTGCGTGATCGCATCTTTCACGCCGCTGATGCGCTGGAACCGCTCCGGGTTCGCCGCGTCGATCACCGTCTCGGCGTGAAAACCCACGTCGTTCTCCACCAGCTCGTACTTGCTCGGCGCCGGGGAGGCTGCCACACCAAAGGTGGCGCGGTGCACAAAGCTGAAATGTGAGTTGTCGAAGGAGTTTTCCAGCGCGCGCACCGGGCTGGTGTTCCAGGTTTCGTAGAACTGGAAGATGGTTCGCCAGCCCTCGGCCTCAAACTCCGGCATCAAGGGAATGTCGGCCTCCGGTTGTTCGAGCGCGACCCAGGCGTAGCCGTAGCGTGCCGTGCAGTGGTAGGCCGTGGTGCCGTAGTCCTTGGGGATCTCGCGCTCGGCCGGGTACTGCGGAATCATGATCACGCGCCCGCTGCGGTTGTAGACCCAGCCGTGGTAACCGCACTGGATGTTGCCATCCTTGCACCAGCCCTTGCTGAGTTTGGCCGTGCGGTGGCAGCAGCGGTCTTTCAATGCGGCAGGCTCACCATATTCGTCGAGGAAAAGAACGATGTTTTCACCCAGCAGGGTGAAGGGCTTGGGTCCGTCGACCAACAGGCTCAGCGGCATGACGGCGTGCCAGTAACGGCGGAAGACGGGCTGTTGGGTGACCAGCATGGAGGCGCTCCTGAAAGAAATGGCTTGAGGAATCTCAAGAGCAATTTCCTGCTCCGCAGGGTGCGGGGCTGAACGCTTCTACTCTGGTTGGTGATGCTAGCAAAACACAGGCCATGGTGACGCACCGTTTTGGAGAACTTGTGTTGGCATGCCTCGTGCATACCTGAATTCCGAAGAGTAGAAGCGTTCAGCGGGTGCCCAGCCACCCGCCCGGAAATTGCTCTTGTACGTCCCCTGTGGCCCAACGGCCCAGCGGGTTGGAACAAGTTCTTTTTTCAGGAGCAACACCATGCAACGCCGCCTCTTCATCGCCTCGTCCAGCAGCATCGCCGCCCTTGCCGCACTGGGTGCACCCACCGTGTGGAGCCAGTCGGCTCCCAAGCTCACCCCCATCAAGTTCACGCTGGATTTCCGCATCACCGGCCAGACCTCGCCCTTCTTCCTCGCGCAGCAGCGCGGCTACTACAAGGACGAAGGCCTGGACGTGAGCATCGACGTGGGCGCCGGCTCGGTGGCTTCCATCACGCGCATCGCCAGTGGCGTCTACCAGATGGGCCTGGGCGACATCAGCTCGCTCATCGAGTTCCAGGCAAGCCAGACCGGCACGCCCCTGGTGCAGGCGGTCTACCAGTACTACAACCGTGCACCGTTCGCGATCATCGGCCGCAAGGACCGCGGCATCACCACCGACTTCCGCAGCCCGGAAGGCAAGAAGATCGCCGCCGCTGCGGTGGAGTCCACCCGCCGCGCCTGGCCCATGGTGGCGCGCAAGCTGCGCGCGAAAGACGACTACTTCCAGTGGGCCACCACCGACTTCGCTTCGCGCGACAACGTGGTGGTGCGTGGTGATGTGGACGGTGCCACCTATTTCCACGACTCTGCCGTGTCGCTGTTCGCGCGCATGAAGCTCGACGAACTGTCGATCCTGCAGTACCAGCAGGCCGGCGTGAACCTCTATGGCAACGCGATCCTGGCGAGCAACGCCATGACCACGCAGAACCCCGCCGCCGTGGCGGGTTTCCTGCGCGCCACCAACCGCGCCATTCTGGAGAGCATGGCCGACCCGGCTGCGGCCATTGCGGCTACCAAGGTGCGCGAGCCGATCCTGAACGAAGCCGTGGAGCTGGAGCGCTGGCGCATCACGCAGCAGTACATCGCCGCCGCCGACACCAAGGGCCATGGGCTGGGTGATGTGCTCAAGCGCACGCTCGAAGAGCAGGTCGACGAGGTGGTGAGCGTGTACGGCCTGAAGTCGCGACCCAGCGTGGAAGGTGTGTTCAACCGCGCCATGTTGCCGGCGGCCAGTCAGCGCGTGGTGAAAGCGTGATGGACGAGGAAACGCCCATCAGCGAACGCGACGGTCTGTACCTGCGCCAGGCCATCGCCTGGTCACGCGTGGGCCGCGACCGCGGCAACCGGCCGTTTGGCGCGGTGGTGGTGGCCGACGACGGCCGTGTGCTCGCCGAAGCCTGGTGCAACACCAGCGAAACCGGTGACTGCACGGGGCACGCCGAGACCAACGCGGTGCGCCAGGTCAGCGCGGTGGTGGACCGCGAGACCTTGTCGCGCGCCACGATCTACTCCTCGGCCGAGCCCTGTGTGATGTGCGCCGGCGCGATCTTCTGGAGCAACATCGGGCGCGTGGTGTTTGGCATCGACGCGGTGCGACTGCGGGTGTTCCGAGGAGAACGGGCCGAGCAGCGTGATGCAGAGTTGTCGTGTCGCGATGTGTTCAACGCGTCACCGCATCCGATCGAATGCATCGGGCCAGTGCTGATCGAGGAGGCAAGCGAACCGCACCGCGGCTTCTGGGCTCCCCGGTAGGTTTTACCGACTGCTCCGGCCATCGGTGACCGCGGGGTAACTGCCTGCGAAGCGACTCGACTCAGGCCCGTCCGATACCCGTCTTGAACACCGCCACCGACTCCACCAGCTGCAGCGCCTGCTGCTTCAGGCTGTCGGCCGCAGCGGCGCTCTGCTCCACCAGTGCCGCGTTCTGTTGCGTGCCCTGGTCCATGCGGGTGATGGCCTGACCGACCTGCGCCACGCCCGAGCTCTGCTCGGAACTCGCAGCACTGATCTCGCCCACGATGTCGCTCACGCGGCGGATCGAGGCCACCACTTCCTGCATGGTGGTGCCGGCCTGGTCGACCAGGGCCGAGCCTTGTTCGACACGCTCGACACTGGCGCCGATCAGGCCCTTGATCTCCTTGGCGGCCTCGGCGCTGCGCTGGGCCAGGTTGCGCACCTCGCCCGCCACCACCGCAAAACCGCGACCCTGTTCGCCGGCGCGCGCCGCTTCCACCGCAGCGTTGAGCGCCAAGATGTTGGTCTGGAACGCGATGCCGTCGATCACACCAATGATGTCGCCGATCTTGCGGCTGCTCTCGTTGATGCCCTTCATGGTCTGCACCACACGGCCCACCACTTCACCACCCTGGATCGCCACGCTGGACGCGCTTTGGGCCAGCTGGCTGGCCTGCCGCGCGTTGTCTGCGTTGTGGCGCACCGTCGTGCCCAGCTGCTCCATGGTCGCAGCGGTCTCTTGCAGTTCGCTGGCCTGCTGTTCGGTGCGGGCGGACAGGTCCTGGTTGCCCGAGGCGATCTCGCCACTGGCATGGGACACGTAGTCAGAGCTGCGGCGCACGTCGGTCACGGCCTTGGACAGGCCCTGCTGCATGGCAAGCAACCACGCCAGCAAACTGTCGGTGTCGCCGCTCTTGAGCCGGATTGGCGTGGTGAGGTCACCCTCGGCCACGGCGCGGGCAATGCTCACCGCGGTGCGCGGCTCTCCACCGAGCTGGCGCAGCATGTTGCGGGTGATCATCAATGCCAGTGCAATGCCGATCAACAGCGACAGGCCCAGCAGGCCCATGACGGCAAATCGGGCCTGGTCGTACACAGTGTTCACATGCTCGGCGGAAGACTCTCCGCCGTCGTAGTTGAACTGGATCAAGCCGTTGAGGGCCGAGACCACCTCGTCAAACGCCATGCTGGACAGGCCGTCGGCGATGTCGGCGGCGTCCACCTGCTGTTTGTCACGCCCGAGTTTGATGACCTTCTCGTTGGCCTGCAGGTAAGCGGTCCAGGCGGCGGTCAACTTCGCTTGCAGCGCCGTTTCCTCTTCGCCTGAAACACGACCCTGGTAGCCGGTGAACAAGGCCTGCAAGGACTTGCCGGCCTCCTTCATCTTGTCTTCGTACTCGGCGTGGTAACTGCCGTCTGCGGTGCGGCTGTGCTTGATCTCGAACTCGCGGAACTCGACCGCCAGCGCACGTGCATCGGACAGCGCGCCCACGCCCTTGAGCCATTTTTGTGACAGCGCGATGGCTTCGCCATCCACGCTCTTCAGACCCACCAGAGCGGTGGCGCCGAGAGCAGCCGTCAACACCAGGATGGACGCAAACGCGCCGAAGAGCTGCTGACCCACCGTCAGGTGACGGAGCCAGCCAAAAGGATTGGGAAGCTTTTTCATCGCGCCACCGCCATCACTTCTTGTGACCGATGTAGCTCACGCCGATGATCTTGCCGCCAGCGTCCTTGATCGGGTTGTAGCAGGCGTCAAAGGCGGTACCCAGAACGTCAATGGGACCGCAGTACTGCTGGCCCTTGCTGACGGATTCGTAAGCGGCGTTGCGGGCGAGCTGGGTGCCCACGCCGCGCTTGCCTTCGGGCGTGAGCACGTTGGTGCTGACGCGCACGAACTCGTCGCCGTCTTTCACGAACACGGTGGCGGTGGCCTGGTGGCTCTTGCGGATGCCGTCGACCACGTCGAAGTTGTTGTTGATCTTGCGCTCGCCGAAGTAGATGGCGGGCACGGTCTTGCCGGCCACGGTGTCGGTGCCTTCAACGCGGGCCGCACCGATCTTGCTCAGTCGACCGTCGAGGTCGGCAATGGTGGCTTTGGGATCGTTGGCGTGGGCAAACGAAGCGGAGACGGCCAGCGTGGCCAGCATGAGGGCGCGATTCAGTTTCATGAGAACTCCAGAAGTGACAAGGTGGGTGAGGGCATCCGGCGGATGTAAACCATGTATCGGTAACAACTTGTCAGACTTGAATTCTCGGTACCCAGACTGGGTACCAACCCGTGAAAAGCACCGCCCGTGCCGCTCAGTTCGGGCTTTCAGGGCGTCTTCAGGGTGCCGTTCACACCAGCGTGACGACCGCCAGCCAAGCCAGGGAAGCCCACCGGTACGCGGCGGCCCCGGTCAGGTGCCACACCGCGGCCACGAGAAACAGGTTGAAGGGCAGGGGGGCAAAGTGCACGGCAGCGGCGAGCGCGATGTCGACATCCGACGCCGCCATGGCCAGCGCAGCAGCGGTGGCCAGCAGGTTGATCAGCGTGCCGACCAGCACCATGTCGTGCCAGAACAGCTCGCGAACCGGTACCTCGCCGCGCCAGCGGCGGGAGAAGAATCCGATGGCGGCAGGCATCAGGCGGTGGCCAGCAATCGCAGCAGCCAGGCGTTGAGATCGGCAACTTCCTGGGCGCACACCGAGTGCTCCATCGGGTAGGTGTGCCAATCCACCGTGCAGCCCAGCGCCAGCAGCGCATCGCGCGACTCGGTGCCGCGCTGGACCACCACCACCGGATCGTGCGTGCCGTGCGCCAGGAAGATGGGCACGTCTCGGTTGGCTTGCGCGCGCTCGGCAGCGGTGCTGGCCGCCAGCGGCAGGTAGCCCGACAGGCCCACCAGCCCGGCCAGGCGCTGCGGCGCACGCAGACCGGCCATGAGCGTCATGGCGCAGCCTTGAGAGAACCCCATGAGCACGGTGCGCGAAGCTGGCACACCACGCGCAACCTCGCGGTCCAGCAGGCCCTGCACCAGCGCGCAGGACTCGCGCAAGCCGACCTCGTCTTCCAGCCGCGACTGGCCGATGGGCGGGTGGATGTCGTACCAGGCGCGCATCTCGTAGCCACCGTTGAGGGTGACCGGGCGCACCGGCGCACTGGGGAACACGAAACGCACTGGACCGATGGCGTCCAGATCGAGCTCTTGCGCGATCGGCACGAAGTCGTTGCCGTCGGCGCCCAGCCCGTGCAGCACGACGATGCTGGCCACGGGAGCGGCGGCGGGGTTGCCCCCGCTGATCAATTCAAGGGTTTCAAGGGTGTGTGAGGTCATGGCCCCCAGCATAGCGGCTGGGGGCCGCTTCGCTACTGCACGAAACCCGGCAACCAGAGTGAAATGGCCGGGAAGGCACACAGGATGAGCAGGCGCACCACATCCACCGCAATGAAAGGCATGGTGCCCTTGTAGATCGCGCCCAGCGGCACGTCGCGTGCGATCGAGTTGATGACGAACACATTCATGCCCACGGGCGGGCAGATCATGCCGAAGGTCACCGCCATCACCACGATCACGCCGAACCACACCGGGTCGAAGCCGAGCTGCATCATGGCCGGGAACACGATCGGCACGGTCAGCAGGATCATCGCCAGCTCGTCCATCACGGCGCCCAGGATCAGGTATCCCACCATGATCAGAGCGAGCACGCCGTAAGGCCCCACCGGCAGGTGCACCAGGAAGTCCACCGCGTTTTGCGTGAACTGGGTGATGGTGAGGAAGTAGCCGAACAGGTAGGCGCCCACCACGATCAGCATGATGGCCGACGACACGCGCAGGGCCCCGATGAGCGCCGCCTTGATCTGTTTCCAGCCCAGGCGCCGGCGCAGCATGCCGATGACCAGCGTGCCCACGGCGCCCACGCCCGCGGCTTCCTGCACCGTGAACAACCCGCCGTAGATACCGCCCAGCACGAACACGAACAACAGCACCACCGCCCAGAGAGCGCGCAGCGAGGCAAATCGCTCGGCCCAGCTGTGGCGCTCGCCGCGTGGCATGGCCTCGGGCCGCAGCCGCGCCACGATGGCCACCACCAGACAGTAAAAGCCCACGGCCATGATCCCGGGAATGATGCCGGCGGCGAACAGCTTGGTGATGTCGGTCTCGGTCATGATCCCGTAGAGCACCAAGATCACCGAGGGAGGGATCATGATGCCCAG
Organism: Burkholderiales bacterium; assembly: GCA_038327405.1. Taxonomy (GTDB): domain Bacteria; phylum Pseudomonadota; class Gammaproteobacteria; order Burkholderiales; family Burkholderiaceae_C; genus Hydrogenophaga. The sequence continues at coordinate 23,282 of JBBQKZ010000002.1, forward strand.
CGTGCCACCAGCGGCAATCAGGCCGGCCGAGAAGCCCGGGCTGTAGCCGGCACGGCGCATTTCCGGCAGGGCCACCTGCGTCATGGTGGCGGCCGTGGCCACCGACGAGCCGTTGATGGCCGAAAAGCCGCCACAGGCCGCAATGGACGCCAGCGCCAGACCGCCGCGCCGGTGTCCGAGCCAGGCCCGGCCCGCCGCAAACAGTTCGGTGCTCATGCCCGACTGCGAGGCAAACGCCCCCATCAGGATGAACATCGGAATGACGCTGAGGTTGTAGTCGGTGAGCACCGACAGCGGCACGTTGGCCAACAGGTTCAGGCCAGGCTGCAGGCCGGTGAGCGCGGCAAAACCGCCCACCCCGGCTATGCCCATGGCCACCCCGATGGGCACGCGCACCGCCATGAGGCCGAACATGGCCACGAAGCCCAGCAGGGCCACCAGATCACGATCCATGGGCAGCCCCGTCCAATGCGTCGCTGCTGCCGTCGACACTGGCCGCACGACCCTGCCACAGATGCACCAGCCGCACCAGCGCCAACAGCGCGGCCACGCAGGCGCCCACCGCAGCTGCACCGTAGAACCACTGCAGCGGCAGCCGCAGGTCCATGGTGCCCTGGCTGCCGGTGCCGCCCACCTTGACCCAGACCATCCAGGCCATGGGTATCAGGAAAGCGGCGGTCACGGCGGTGCCGATCAGATCCACCCGACGCTGGCCAGCGGGCTTGAGGCTCTCCCACAGCAGGTCCACGCAGATGTGGGTTCCGTAGTAGGTGGCCAGCGCAATGCCCCAGAACAGCGCGATGCCCTGCAGCATGCGCGAGCCGTCGAACCAGTCCGGAATCTGCACGCTGAAGGCGTAGCGCAGCAGCACGTTGCCCGCGGTCAACACCGCGATCAGCAGCAGCGAGAGCGCGGCCATCGTCTCGATGGCCGAGAGCAGACGCTTCATCAGTTGGAGGCCTTGCGCGCCGCCAGTTCCTTGCGCAGGTCGTCCAGCGCGGCCTGCCCTGGCACGCCCACGCCATCAGCGGCCTTGACCCACTGGGTGTAGACCGGCTCCACCGCCTTCTTCCAGACGTCGAGCTGGGCCGGCGTGATCGGCACGATGGTGTGTCCGGCCATCTTTTCCAGCTTGCCCTGGCCCGCATCTTCCTCGTCGCCCCAGGCCGCACCCACCTTGCCGGACCATTCGTTGTTGCAGTGGTCGTCGATCACTTTCTTCTGGCCCGCGGCCAGCTTGTCGTACCAGGGCTTGTTCATGACCCACACGAAGTCCGACGTGTACAGACGCATGTCGCTGTGGTACTTCACGGCCTTGTCGATGCCGAAGGAAATGATGGAGTTCCAGGGGAAGGTGATGGCGTCGGCCAGGCCTTTGTCGAGCGCGTCGCGCGCCTCGGGCGCGGACACCTGCACGTTGGTGGCGCCCAGCAAGGTCATGGTTTGCGCCACGGTGCCGTTGGCCGAGCGGATCTTCATGCCCTTGAGCTGCCCGGGTTCGGTGATCGGCTTCTTGGCGTGGAAGGTGCCCACGTGCACGTGTGCGAAGCAGAACTTCACGTCCTTCATTTCGGTCCCGGCGTATTTGCGGTACCAGGCATCCAGACCGGCCGATCCCGGGCCGGGCTTGCCGATCAGGAAAGGCAGCTCGCCGGCCGCCACGATGGGGAAACGGCCCGCCTGGTAGCCGGGGTTGACCCAGGTCATTTCGGCGATGCCGTCGCGAGCCATGTCGTAGTGGTCGGCCGCCTTGCCCAACTGCTGGGCTGGGAAAAGCGCCACCTTGATCGACCCCTGGGACGCCGCTTCCACCGACTTGGCCCAGGGCTCAAAGCCCAGTTTGGCCAGCGGGTGCATGGCCGGGAGCCAGTGAGCGAACTTCATCTCCACCGGCTTGTCTTGCGCGTGCGCGCCCATGGCGGCGAGCAGCAGGGTGGCGGCGGCAACGGCACGCAGGGCGGTGTGGTTGGGGGTTTTCATGGTGTGTCTCCTGTTGTGGTGGATGTCTGTCGGCGCAGGCTTCAGGCGCCCGTGCTCAGCGGCGCTTCCTTCGTGGGCCGGGCGGCCCAGAAGATGGGTTGCGCGCCGGCGGGTGGCCGGTGCGCGGTGTTGAGTTTTCCTTCGGGGTCGGCCAGAGTGGCCTTGAGCGCGGCGCGCAGGCCATCCGCCGCGGTGTCGGCGGCCACGGCGCCGGTGAGTGCCGGCACCACGTGTTCGGCCCACAGGCGCGCGTAGTTCAGGCGGCCACGCGCCTGCGTGTCGCCATAGCCCTTGAGCACCTGCGGCAGGCCACTGAGCACCAGGGCCAGCGTGGGCGCCTGTGGCAACACCTGGCGCATGGCGCCCAGCCACACGCGCAGCGTCTCGTGTTCCTGCGCATAACGCAGCGAGCGTGGGCGCAGCGGGCGCAACCAGGCCAGGCCGCGCAGCATGAGAAAGCCCCACAGGCTGGTGGAGCGGATGTGCAGGCCCACATGGACCCGTCCCATCCAGCCCCGCCGGGTGGCCAGCGAAACCAGTCGCTCGCCGAGTGCGCGCGGCAGCACGGCGGCCACTTCGTCGATGCCGGGTTTGAAGTGTTCGGTGACCCGGACGATGTCGCCCGGGCTCGCCTGCGCCTCCAGCGCCACCCGCGCGTAGCGGCTGCGCCGCGTCTTGAGGTCGGCCACGCGGATCACGTCTTCAAAGCACATCCACAGCGCGAGATGGCGCACCGCCTCGTCCAGCGCTTCAGCCGCTGCGGGCGTGGACGCAGCCACCAGGCCCCGCACGTTCTCCAGGAAATCGTTGGCGTAGGCATCGTGCTGGTAGTCGCGGCAGCGCAAGGCGCCGTGCACAGCGAGCAGTTGCACCGAGGTCGGCCAGACCTGCAGGCGCACCGTCCAGGCCTGGCGCAAGGGCACAGGAAGCTGCGCGTCGGCCAGCACCTGCAGTGCGTCGCGTGACACCACAGGCTCGGGCATCGACGGTTCCTGCGCTTCCTCGAAAGCTGCAGAAAAACCAGCCAGGCTGGCCTGCACGCCCTTGCCGGATGTCCGGATGACGTCTTCGCACACGCTGCGCGGCCAGGGCAGCACGCCGGCACCGGCGAGCGCACCGAACATCACGGCCGAGATCACTGTGCCGGTCTGCACGGTGGTGGCCTCCATATCGAACAGCACAGTGTGCCGGGCCATCGCGCGCGCCGCGTCCAGCAGGCGCTGCGGGTCTTGCCGGCCGTCGGCCATGTGCATCTTCTCCAGCGTGGTGTAGACACGGTGGGTGGAGGACAACAAGGTGGTCCGCGCAGTGACAAACCCCCGCTCGACCATGCGCGCAGCCTCCAGCAGTTCACTGGCCACCACCACGTCCACGCAGCCGGCCACCGGTGTCAGGCCGAACACGGGCGACGCGGCGCCGGGCAAGGGCTCGCGCAGCAGTTCGATGTAGTAGCTGGTGGCCCCCGTGCGTTGCGCCACGCCGGGCACCGAGGTGGCCTGCACAGGCAAGCCGTGGCGCAATGCGCATTGCACCAGCCAGTCGGCCAGCACGCCGCCGCCCTCGCCGCCCAAGGCGGCGATCAGGATGCCGTAAGAAGTCGTTGATGGGTTCATGGCTCAGGCCGGCTGCAACAGGCCGATGAAGAAACGGTTGAGACGGTCGGTGGTGCGGTCCCACCAGCTCGGGTGGGTGACGATCTCGACCTTGTGGAACGAGGGGCAGAGCACGGCAGCGTCGGCCACCTCGCCGCACAGGCCACAGCCCACGCAGCCGTTGGTGACGTGCGCCACCGGCTCGCGTCGCAAAGGGTCGGCAGTTTCCTTGACGGTGAGCGTGGGGCAGCCCGAGAGGCGGATGCACGAGTGGTCACCGGTGCAGGTGTCTTCGTCCACGCCGTAGCGCGTGCGCACGCTTCGCCTGCCTTCCTTCAGCCGGCGCGCGCGGATCGGCTTCAGGCGGCGCTGGCGCTCCAGCTGGCATTCGCCCTCGGCGATCACAACCTTCAGACCGGTGAACGGTGAGTTGACCGCCTCTTTCAGCAGATCGCGAACCTGGGACACGCGGTAGTTGTGCACCGTCCTGATCCACTTCACGCCCATGCCCTTGAGCGTGTTCTCGATGGTGAGTTCGTTGACCGTGGCGCTCGCCCCCTCGGCGAGCATGCGCGCGTCCGACGCGGGGGTGGACATGGTCTCCTGCGTGCCGGTGGCCGAGGTGTAACCGTTTTTCATGATCACCAGCACACCGTCACCCTGATTGAGCAGGGTCGAGCTCACGCCCGAGAGCAGGCCGTTGTGCCAGAAGCCGCCGTCGCCCATGATGGCGATCGGTCGCTTGGCCGAGAAGTTCTTCACCGCCGCGCTGGACGCCATGCTCATGCCGTAGCCGAGGATGGAGTTGCCGAACGAAAACGGTTCGAAAGTGGCGAACGAATGGCAACCGATGTCGGTGGAGATGTGCAGCTTGCCCACCTCGCGCTCGACCAGCTTGAGTGCGGCAAACACCGGACGCTCCGGGCAACCGGTGCAGAAGTTGGGCGGACGCGCGGGCACGCCGCCACCGAGTTCGGCGAGGGCGCGCGTGCTTGTCTCGGCCAGGTCGGAGCTGAAGCGCTGCGCCACCGCCGTGTCGAGCGTGGGCAGGTGTTCACCCACAAACGCCGTGATGCCCTTCAACAGAATTTCGGCGGTGTATTCGCCGCCCATGGGCAGCAGGTCCTTGCCGTGCAGGCGGGCCTGCAGGTCGGCTCGGCGCAGCAGCGTGGCAATGTCCTGTTCGATGAACTCGGGCTGGCCCTCTTCAATCACCAGCACCGCGCGTTTGCCGGCGCAGAAAGCCTCGATCTGGCCCGTCACCAGGGGATACACCACATTGAGCACCAGCATGGGCAGGTCGGTCTCCCCGGCAGCGTTGGCCAGGCCGGCCTGCTGCAACGCGCGGATGGTGGTGTTGTACAGACCGCCCTGCACGATCAGACCCACATCGGCATGTTGACCGTCGAAGTGTTCGTTCAGGCCTGCCTCTTCGATGAACTTGCGCGCGGCGGGCATGCGCACCTCGTACTTCAGCTTCTCGTGGCGGAAGGTCGCGGGTGGGTGGGAGAGGCGGTCGTAGTTGAAGGCTGCAGCTTCCTGCTGCAGGTGGCGGCTGGAGATGGCAGGCGCGATGTTGTCGCTGGCCACAAAGCTGCCCTGCACGTGGCAGGCGCGGATGCGCAGCTCGATCATCACCGGCGTGTTCGACGCCTCCGACAGCTCGAACGCCTTTTCGGTCATGCGCACGATGGTGGGCAAGTTGGGCCGCGGGTCCATGAGCCACAGCGCCGACTTCATGGCAAACGCGTGCGTGCGCTCCTGGATCACGCTCGCACCCTCGCCGTAGTCCTCGCCCACCACGATCACTGCACCGCCCATCACGCCGGGTGAGGCCAGGTTCGACAGCGCGTCGGACGCCACGTTGGTGCCGACCACCGACTTCCAGGTTACCGCGCCGCGAACCGGGTACATGATGGACGCGGCCAGCATGGCCGCGGCCGAGCTCTCGTTGGTGCAGGCTTCCACATGCACACCGAGCTCGTCCATGTAGGGCTTGGCCTGCACCATCACGTCAAGCAGATGCGAGATCGGTGAGCCCTGGTAACCGCCCACGTAGGTCACGCCCGACTGCAGCAGCGCCTTGGTCACGGCCAGGATGCCCTCGCCCTGGAAGGTCTCGCCCTGGCCGAGTTTCAGCGCTTCAATTTCATTGTGAAATGAACGTTCCAACCGCGTGTCTCCTTGTGTTGAGCACGAAATCTAGGACGTACAGACCCATCTGGCCAATGGATTGATCTGATGTGGTGCATTCATGAGATGGATAATTCGGGACAACCCCTAGAGGTCCCACGATGAACTTCCGGCAACTCGATCTCAACCTGCTGCGCGTGCTCGCGGCCATCCACCGCACCGGCTCGGTGACCGCCGCGGGCAAGGCGCTCGCGCTCTCGCAACCCGCCACCAGCAACGCCCTGGCCCGGCTGCGCGACTACTTCCAGGACGATCTTTTTGTGCGCTCGCCAAGTGGTCTGCAGCCCACACGGCTGTGCGAGCGCCTGGCGCCCGAGGTGCAGACGCAACTGCAGATACTGGAGACGGCGGTGACCGTGCGCGACGACTTCGACCCCGCACGCAGCGACATGCGCTGGCGCCTCTCGCTCTCAGACCTGGGGGAGATGATGTTTCTGCCGCCGCTGGCCGCGGCATTGCGCCAGCAGGCGCCGCAGGCTCACCTGACCAACATCTCGGTGGCCGCCGACGATGTGCCCGCCGCGCTGGAATCGCGCGAGATCGACTTCGCCATCGGCATCCTTCAGCCACGCCACCGCGGCGTGCGCGCTGACCTGCTGTTTCGCGAGCACTACGTGGCCATGACCTCTCCGCGCTGGCGTCCCGCCAGCGGCAAGGCCGGGCGCACGCTCAGCGCGCGCCAGCTGGCCGAGTCGTCCCTCGTGGTGGCAGCCCCCACCGCAACCTTCCATGGCAGCGTGGAGCAGATGCTGGAGCGCTTGAAGCTGAGCGATCGTGTGGTGATCCGGGCGCGCCATTTCGGCGCACTGCCAGAGCTGGCGCTCAACACCGACCTGCTCACCATCGTGCCGCAGATGTACGCGGCCAATGTCGGTCAGCGCCTGGACATGCGCGTGTGGGAGCTGCCGCGTGCGGCCGCGCCCAGCTACGACGTGCGCCTGGTCTGGCACGCCAGCACGGCCAAGGACCCCGCGCACCAATGGATCCGCGCCCAGGTGCACAGCCTGTTCGGGCGATTGAAGGCCTCCGCGTGATGCCTATGATGCGGTCATGCCATCCAGCACCCACTTCCTGACGCCACCAACCCTGCTTGACCACCTTGACCGCGGCAGCCCATGGCCCGCGCCGTGCGGGTTGACGCTGGAAGCCGCCTACGAAACAGCGCTCGCGGTGCGACGGTTGCGCATGGCGCGCGGCGAGCAACCGCGCGGCTACAAGGTCGGCTTCACCAACCGAACGATCTGGCCGCGCTACAACGTGTTTGCACCCATCTGGGGCAGCGTGTGGGACAGCACGCTCACCCTGTGCGAGGGCGAAGGCAGGCTGTCGCTGGCACACACTTGCCAACCGCGGATCGAGCCGGAAATCGTGTTCGGCCTGAAGGGCGCACCCGCTACCGGGGCGACGCTGGACGACCTGTTCGAGGCCATCGACTGGGTTGCCCCCGGTTTCGAGGTGGTGCAGTCGCACCTGCCGGAGTGGAAATTCCAGGCCGCCGACGCGGTGGCCGACAGCGGCCTGCACGCACGCCTGCTGGTGGGGTGCCGCACGGCGGTGCGCGAGCTCGCCGCAGACGCCGACACGCTCGACACCCTGCTGGCCGGGGCCCGGGTAAGCCTGTTCAAGGACAACCAGCTTGCCGAGGATGGTCAGGGCTACAACGTGCTCGACGGTCCACTGCGTGCACTGCTGCATTTCACGCAGACCTTGCGGGCCTGCCCCGGCGCACCCGACCTGCAGCCCGGCGATGTGGTCACCACGGGGACATGGACCGACGCCTGGCCGGTTGCCCCTGGTGAACACTGGTCGGCCCGCTTCACCTCGCCCTTGTCCGGTCTCTCGGTGCGCTTCTCGGCTTGACCTGCGCATGTGCTTGCAGGTGAAACCCTCTAAACACATGGCCGCAGCCTTGGTAGATTCCGGCGTCACACCCACAACGGAGACAAGATTCATGACCAAGATCGCGCCGGAATTGCTGGCACTGCAACGCCTTTACCACTGGGAAAAGACCGCCCCCACCCGCGTCGCCCTCACGCAGCCCATGGGCAACGGAGCCGTTCAGGATTTCACCTGGGCCCAGGTGGCCGACCAGGTGCGCCGCATGGCCACCCACCTGCAGTCGCACGGCTGGGAGCCGGGCTCCAAGGTGGCGATCCTCTCCAAGAACTGTGCCTGGTGGATGATGAGCGATCTGGCCATCTGGATGGCGGGCTACGTGTCGGTGCCGCTGTACCCCACGCTGGCGCCCGAGACCATTCGCCAGATCCTGGCACACAGCGAGGCCAAAGCCCTGTTCGTCGGCAAGCTCGACGGCTGGGAGAGCATGAAGCCCGGCGTGCCCACCGACCTGCCCTGCATGAGCTACGCGCTCTCACCTGCCGATGTGGTGAAGAACTGCGAAGGCTGGGACGCGATCTGCAAGCGCAGCCAGCCCATGGCAGGCGCGCCGTTGCGTGATGGTGAAGAACTCGCCACCCTCATCTACACCTCGGGCACCACCGGCATGCCCAAGGGCGTGATGCACACCTTCGCCAACTTCGCCTGGGCGCTCGACGCTGGCCTCAAGCGCATCCCCATGAGCGGCAACGACCGCATGCTGTCTTACCTGCCACTGGCGCACGTGGTCGAGCGCATGCTGGTCGAACACGGCTGGTTGCGCACGGGCATGCATGTGTTCTTTGCCGAGTCGCTCGACACCTTCGCGGCCGACCTGCAACGCGCGCGCCCCACCATCTTTTTCTCGGTGCCGCGACTGTGGGTCAAGTTCCAGCAGGGCATCCACCACAAGATGCCACCGGCCAAGCTCAACCGCCTGCTCGGCATCCCGATCCTGGGCGGCATCGTTCGCAAGAAGGTCATGAAGGCCCTGGGTCTGGACCAGTGCACCTTCGCCGCTGGCGGCGCAGCGCCCATGCCCATGGCGCTGCTGCAGTGGTACAGCAAGCTCGGCCTCAACATCAACGAGGGCTACGGCATGACGGAGAACCTCGCACTCTCCCACATCACCGAACCCGGCAAGAACCAGCAAGGCACCGTGGGCCCGGCCTACGAAGGTGTGCAGCACCGCATCGACCCGGAAACCGGTGAGGTGCAGATGCGCAACTCCGCGATGATGCTGGGCTACTACAAGGAGCCCGAAAAGAGCGCTGAGAGCTTCACGGCCGACGGCTGGCTCAAGACCGGCGACAAGGGCGCGATCGACAAGCAGGGTCTGCTGCGCATCACCGGGCGCGTGAAAGACCTGTTCAAGACCGGGAAGGGCAAGTACGTGGCTCCCGCTCCGATTGAAGACAAGCTGGTGATGCACCCTGCGGTGGAAGCCTGCGTGGTAACCGGCGCCAACCTCGGTCAGCCGCTGGGCATCGTCATGCTCAACGCCGACGCCGTGGCCAGCGTGGCCGATGCCGGTGCACGCAGCGAACTGGAAACATCACTCGCAGCGCACCTCAAGACCATCAACGCCACGCTCGATCCCCACGAGCAGCTGCAATGCATCGTGGTGGTCACCACCGCCTGGACGGTGGACAACGATGTCATCACGCCCACTTTCAAGGTCAAGCGCAACCGCATCGAAGACCTGTACGCCCGCCACTACGAAAAATGGGAAGCGTCCGGCAAGAAGGTGATCTGGCAGCAGGGCTGAACGCCACCTGAGAGTGCATGCTGCGCTGGTTAACATCGCGGCATGCACATCCTCCTCACCGGCGCCGCCGGCTTCATCGGAATGCACACCGCCCTGCGCCTGCTGACGCGCGGCGACACGGTGTTCGGCATCGACAACCTCAACGACTACTACGACGTGGCGCTCAAGCGCGCGCGGCTTGAGCCGCTGAAGGCGCACGCCGGTTTTCGCTTCGAGCAGGTCGACATCGCCGATCGTCAGGCCATGGGAGACCTGTTTGCTGGTCAGCGCTTTGACGCCGTCGTGCACCTCGCCGCGCAAGCCGGCGTGCGTTACTCAATCACGCACCCCAACGCCTACCTCGACAGCAACTTGAGCGGCTTCGGCCATGTGCTCGAAGGCTGCCGCGCGCAGAAGCTGGGCCATCTGGTCTATGCATCGAGCTCCAGCGTGTACGGCGGCAACACCAAGATGCCGTTCGAGGAGACCGACGCGGTCGACCACCCGGTGAGTCTGTACGCGGCCACAAAGAAGGCCAACGAGCTGATGGCCCACACCTACAGCCACCTCTACGGTCTTCCCACCACCGGCTTGCGCTTCTTCACAGTGTATGGTCCGTGGGGACGGCCCGACATGGCCTATTTTTCTTTCACGAAAGCCGTGCTCGAAGGTCGGCCCATCCAGGTGTTCAACCATGGGCAAATGAAGCGCGACTTCACCTACATCGACGACATCGTGGAAGGCGTGCTGCGCGTGCTGGACAAACCGGCCACGCCCGAAGTGGTGGGCGCAGCGCCTTACCGCATCTTCAACATCGGCAACCACGACCCGGTGCCGCTCCTCGATTTCATCGGCTGCATCGAGACCGCGCTGGGTCGCACCGCCGACAAACAGTTCCTGCCCATGCAGGACGGAGATGTGCCCGCCACCTACGCCAGCACCGCCGCCCTGCGCGAGTGGGTGGGCTTTGCGCCGTCAACACCGCTGGCCGAGGGCATCCAGCGGTTTGTGACCTGGTACCGCCAATACCATCAGGTCTGAGTCACCCGCCTGAGCACGCCTTCCACGCCCTGCTCGCACAAGCTCAGCACCGCCTCGAACCCAGCCGCGTTGCCGTAGTAAGGATCCGGCACGTCTGCGCGCTCGCCGACCCCCGCGTATTCCAGAAACAGGTGCAGCTTGTGCTGGTGTTCCGCCGGGCACACGCGTTGCAACTGGGTGAGGTTGTCGCGGTCCATGGCCAGGATCAGGTCAAAACGGTCAAAGTCCTCCTCGGTGACCTTGCGGGCGCGCTCCTTCAGGATCTGCTTGTAGCCCCGGGCCTGCGCCAGCGTCACCGCCCGCCGATCGGCCTTTTCGCCCTGGTGCGCGCCGTAGGTGCCCGCCGAGTCCAGCGACACCTGGTCATCCAGTTGCCGCCGCGCCACCTCGGCGTGCATCACGCTGGCAGCCATGGGGGAGCGGCAGATGTTGCCCATGCAGACGAGAAGGATCTTGACCATGGGCCCAGCATAGCGAGCCCCAGCATCGTTCAACGGCTCACACCAACGAAAAAGCCCGCTTGCGCGGGCCTTGTTCGTCGATCTGGAAAAGATCAGATCAGGTAGTCGTCAACACTTTTGCCGGAAGCCAGCACCGCGCGCACCCACTCCGGTTTGCGACCTGGGCCACCGGCCCAGAGCTCACCGTTGGGACCACGGTACTTCGGGGCCGACACCGATTTGGATTTGGCCGGCTTCTTGCCACCAGCGGCACCACCCAGATCGGCCACCGAAATTCCGAACTGTTTCATCTTGGCCTTGATGTCGGCAATCACGGAAGACAGTTCGTCTTTGCGCGCCTGTTCGGCTTGCGCCATCAGGGTTTGGGCTTGCGCCATGAGTTCGGAATAGCTGGCCATTGATGGATCCTTGTGGAGAAGTTGAATTTGATCGGAATGTGCAATTACAAACTGCCGATGCAGTGTTGCATTCTAATCACCTTTTTTCGATCTGCCGCCAGACCACGGCTGCAGTTCGTCGGGCAACTCCGCATGTAACTCCAATGGACTACCAGTGACCGGATGGCTCAATCGCAGGCGCCACGCATGGAGAAACATTCGTTTCAATCCAGCGCGGGTCAATTGGCGGTTGAGTTCGAAATCGCCGTATTTGTCATCGCCCGCAATCGGATGACCCGCGTGTGAGAGATGCACCCGGATCTGGTGGGTTCGTCCGGTCTTGATGGTCACTTCCAGCAGACTCAGCCCCTCGGGCAACTGGGACGCCAGGCTGGCCGGCGCTGCGATGCGAGCCGCCACTTTCACCAGCGTCACCGAATGCATGCCATCCGGATCGTCCTTGGTCGTCACCTTGACACGCCGCTCGCCATCGGCCAGCAGGTATTTGTGCAACGGCTGATCCAGCACTTTCAACCGGGCCGGCCATGCGCCTTTGACCAGCGCCAGATAGGTCTTGCCGGTTTCGCGCTCACGAAATTGATCCTGCAAGGCCTTGAGTGCGCTCTTCTTTTTGGCAATCAGCAGCAGTCCACTGGTTTCCCGATCCAGCCGGTGCACCAATTCGAGCAATCGGGCCTCCGGACGGGCTTGCCGCATTTGTTCGATGACACCGAAACTCACGCCGCTGCCACCGTGCACCGCCACCCCGGCGGGTTTGTCGATGGCCAGAAATGCTTCGTCCTCAAACACCACCGGGAATTGCCGCGCAGGTGCCGGATTGAGCAATTTTTCTTCGACCCGTTCCGACGTGCGAATGGGTGGAATGCGCAACACATCACCGGCCTGCACACGGTCGTCAGCGCCCACCCTGCCCTTGTTCCGGCGCACCTCACCCGAACGGATGATGCGGTAGATGTGGGTCTTGGGGACGCCCTTGAGCTCGCGGATCAGGAAGTTGTCGAGCCGCTGCCCGGCCGACTCTTCGTCCACCGTGAGGTGCCGCACGGCGGCGGCTGGAGGGGTTGGGAGCTGGGACAAGGGAAATCGAGGGGTAACCGGTGGGGAAATAGGACACCAACCTGATGCTGGGCTGTCTATAATGCGTCACTCACGTCATGCGCTGTAAGTGATTGATTTGCCTTGAGTTTAAGGCACGCACTGAAGGCGCAGACCTCCCGGCCCGACAAAGCGGGAGACCGGCGTGAGATGGTTGCCACCCGCAGCACCCGGCACCCCCCACCGCATCCGCAGTCATTCCCCATGGAATCCTGGTGCGGTCAAGGTGCGGTCGACGCCGCGGGCGAACCGGTTGATGAAAACAGCGAACCCGAATACGGAATACCCCAATCGACCAGCCTTCCAACGTAGGGCTGGTCGAGGACAAAGTGAACACAGAGATAACCCGGCCAGATCCATGTCATTGACAGCCATCCAGCCTTCCCTGCTCACCCAACTCCACGCGCCTACGCCCTGACCTGGCGGTTCGACGCGGCATCTCGGTGCCCGCCTGTGTTGAACGCCTTCCCCGCACCGCGGGTCAACGGCTCTCCGGCAATTCCTCCCCCGTTCGCTTTTTCCGCTGGTTCACGGCGAGTTGACGCCTGTGGCTTCCAAGCCCAGACGTCCTTGTGTGTTTGAACGAAGGAAATCGCATCATGAAACGCATGCTGATCAACGCCACGCAGGCCGAAGAGCGCCGGCTGGCGATTGTGGACGGGCAAAAACTGCTCGACTACGAAATCGAAATCGAAGGGCGCGAACAGCGCAAGGGAAACATCTACAAGGCCGTCGTCACGCGCGTCGAGCCCTCGCTGGAAGCCTGCTTCGTGGACTATGGCGAAGACCGCCACGGCTTCCTGCCGTTCAAGGAAATCTCGCGCCAGTATTTCGCTGCGGGTGTGCCGGTCAACCAGGCACGCATCAACGACGTGATCCGCGAAGGCCAGGAACTGCTGGTTCAAGTGGAGAAAGAAGAACGCGGCAACAAGGGCGCAGCCCTCACCACCTTTGTGAGTCTGGCCGGCCGCTACGTGGTGCTGATGCCCAACAACCCGCGCGGCGGTGGCGTGAGCCGTCGCATCGAGGGCGAAGACCGCCAGGAACTCAAGCAGGCCCTGGACCAGCTCGAATACCCCAACGGCATGAGCATCATCGCGCGCACCGCCGGCATCGGCCGCGACGCGCCCGAGCTGCAGTGGGACCTGAACTACCTGCTGAAACTGTGGAACGCCATTGACGGCGCGGCCCAAGGCGGCAAAGGCGCCTACCTGATCTACCAGGAATCGAGCCTGGTGATCCGCGCGATCCGCGACTACTTCAATGGCGATATCGGCGAGATCCTGATCGACACCGACGACATCTTCGAACAAGCGCACCAGTTCATGAGCCACGTGATGCCCGAGCACGGCCATCGCGTGAAGCGCTACCGCGACGACGCACCGCTGTTCTCGCGCTTCCAGATCGAGCACCAGATCGAAACCGCCTACAGCCGCACCGTGCAGCTGCCCAGCGGCGGCGCCATCGTGATCGACCAGACCGAAGCGCTGGTGGCGGTGGACGTGAACTCGGCCCGCTCCATCAAAGGTGGCGACATCGAAGACACCGCCACCCGCACCAACCTGGAAGCCGCCGACGAAGTCGCGCGCCAGGCACGCCTGCGCGACCTGGGTGGCCTGATCGTGATCGACTTCATCGACATGGACGAGTCGAAGAACCGCCGCGATGTGGAAAACCGCCTGCGCGACGCGTTGCGCCAGGACCGAGCCCGTGTGCAGTTCGGCGCCATCAGCAAGTTCGGCCTGCTGGAGATGAGCCGTCAGCGCCTCAAGCCCGCGCTGAACGAAGGTTCGTCCATCCCCTGCCCGCGCTGCGGTGGCTCGGGCCATATCCGCGACACCGAGTCGTCAGCGTTGCAGATCCTGCGCATCATCCAGGAAGAGTCGCTGAAAGACAGCACGGCCGCCGTGCTGGTGCAGGTGCCGGTTGAAGTGGCCAGCTTCCTGCTCAACGAGAAGCGCACCGAGATCACCAAGATCGAACTCAAGCAGCGCATCAATGTGCTGCTGGTGCCCAACAAATCGCTGGACACGCCCAACTACAAGCTCGAGCGCCTGAAACACGACGACCCGCGCCTGGACAACCTGGACGCGAGCTACAAACTGGCCGACGAGCCGGACGAGGCCACTGGCTTCACCCGCCGCAGCCAGGAACGCACCAACAAGCAGGAGCCTGTGATCAAGGGTGTGTTGCCCGACGGCCCCGCGCCTGTGGCCGCACCCCGCCCCGAGGTGGTGGCACCCGTGGCTTCGCCGGTGGTTGCCAAGGCGGTTGCCGCTCCCGTGGCCGCCCCAGTGGCTGCCGCACCGGCGGAAAAAGGCTTCTTTGGCTGGCTCAAGAGCTTGTTCGGCGGAGTTGACGCGCCCCCCGTGGCACCCAAGCCCGCCGTGGCCGCACCGGCCGCCGCCAAACCAGGCGCCCGTGAAGAGCGTGCCGATGGCCGTGGCCCACGCGAAGGCGGCCGAGAAGGTGGCCGTGATGGTCGCAGCCGCGGTGGACGTGGTGGCGCCGAAGGCCGTGGATCCCGCGAAGGGGGTCGCGAAGGTGGCCGCGGTGGCCGTGACGGTGCCCGCGAAGGCCGCCCGGTGGAAGGCCGCGAACCACGCGCCGAGGGCCGTGTGGAAGGACGCCCGGAAGGCCGTCCTGAAGGCCGCGGCGATGGTCGCCGGGGCGAAGGCCGCAGCGAAGCGCGTGGTGAGCCCCGCGCTGAAGGTCGCGGCGAAGGCCAACCCCGCGGCGACGGTCGAGGCGAACAACGGGGTGAAGGTCGCCGTGGCGATGGACGCCGCGAGAACCGCCGCGACGCCGCACCGGTGGACGGTGCAGCGCCAGCCGAACTGATGAACGGCCTGCCGGCCGCCACACCTGGCGAAACGAACGAGGGTGGCGACAACCAACGCCGCGGTCGTGGTGGACGTGGTGGCGATAGCCGCCGCCGCCCAGCCGAAGGCGCCGAGGGCCAGGCTCCCGTCGCTCGGGGCGATGCCGCACCGATCGCGCAGGATGCCGGTGAGAGCGCCGAAGCACCGCGCGAAGGCGACATGATCGAAGGCGCCGATGGCGCACCCCGCGCTCCGCGCGAACGCCGCAGCCGTGACCGGTACGGCCGCGACCGCCGCGAACGTGGCCCGCGCGATGCCAACGGTGCCCCGGAAGGTGTCGAGGGCGACTTGCCCGCCGAGATGCCGGCGAGCGAAGTGGCCTTTGCCGCAGCCTCGACACCGACGGCTTCGCAAGAGCCGGTGGACGAAGCGCCCACGCGCAGCTACTTCAGCCTGCCCGTGGATGCACCTGCGCCGGTGCTGAACGCAGCCTCTGTGGACTCGCCCGCCCCTGTGGCCGCGCCAGTTGCGGCGCCGATCGCAGCTCCGGTGATGGAACAGGCCGCTCCGGCCCCGGTGATGGCACCTGACGTGATGGCTCCCGTGGCCGCTCCGGCCCCGGTTGCAGCACTGGCCACCGCTCCCCGCGCACCCGCACCGAAGCCCGCAGCACCGGTGGTGACCGAGGCCCCTGCGGCCCGCGGTCTGCCCAAAGTCGCCAGCTTCTCGCTGCCCATGGACGAGATGCAACAGGTCGCCCAGTCCAGCGGTCTGGAGTGGGTCAACTCCAATGCCGACAAGGTGGCCCAGGTGCAGGCGGCGATCGCAGCCGAGCCCAAGCCCGTGCACGTGCCTCGCGAACCCACGCCGGCGGTGGTGCTGGACGACGGCCCGCTGGTGCTGGTCGAGACACGCAAGGATCTGCGCGACATGCAACTGCCGTTCGAGGCACGCTGACCCGGCAACACCGTCAGGCGCACCGATGCCAGACGGTGCATCAGCCAAAAGAAAAGCGCCTTCGGGCGCTTTTCTTTTGGGCGGTTGACCGTGAAATTCAGTCGAGCAACGCGGCCTGTTTCCAGGCCGCATGTGCCGCAGCTTCGTCGCCGCGCTCTTCGGCCAGGCGGGCCAGCGATCGCCAGGTACGGCGAAGCAGGGTGGCGTCGCTCAGGCCATGGCTGGCCTGGGTGAGCAATTGGCTGGCCTTGCCCCAGAGCTGACGCTGCATGAAGGCCTGCCCGGCCAGGTATTGCAGCAAAGCGTTGCTGGGAGAGCTGCGCTGCTGCTGCTCCAGTTTCGCAAGCCAGGCGCTGTCGAGCTGCGGCAGGCCAGGCTCGAAGGCCATGACGAGTTGCCGCTGCTGCGCGGGCTCCAGGACTTCGAACTGTTGCCACAAGGGCTCCAGCCAGGAACGCAGGCGTGCGGCGACCGTGCGCACTTCGCCTTCCTCGGCGTCATCACGCTGCAGAACCAACTGGTTGCCGCGACGGGCTGCGGCCAGCGCGAGCTCGGGCATGGCCCGTTCCCCGGCATCCAGCCCGTTCCAGACAGCTTCAAGCTGGGCCATGTCGTGCGCATCCCGCAAGGCGTCCAGAACCAGTCCACGCAGGATGCTGCGCGCGGTGTCGGGAGAAAACGCCTTGTGTTTGGCCAGCAGGCGGGCCGTCTCCAGCGCCTCTGCGGTGGCACCGCCCAGCCGCGCCACGCGCAGCTTGAGTCGCAGCGCCTGGATGCGGCGGCCGGCGCCCTGCGGCAGCTCGGCCAGGCGGCTGCGAGCGGCCTCCACGTCGCGGTCTTCCACGGCCCAGCGCACGGCGCGCAGCAAGGCGCCCTCGGACGCATCGGGCGCTCCCTTGGCCAAGGCCGGGTCGAGCGCGGCCTGCAGGTTTTCGTCGCGCCGTTCGCGGTTTTGCAGCGACTGGGCGCTTTCGGCCACGAGCAAGTGCGCGAGCACCTGCAACTGGTCGCGCCGCGGCCAGCGCCCTGGCGCAACCGACTTGAGCTGATCGAGCGCCTGCTGCCCTGCCGACTGTGCCCGCACGAAGCGACCCGCGAGCTGGTGCGACAAGGCGTCCATGACCGAACCCACCACCGCGCGTTCGACCTGCTGGCTGCGCCAGCGCTGGGCGCGCAACGGCAGCTCACGGATCAGGCCGATGGCCTGCAGTGCAGCGTGCAGCAACACAAAGCCGGCGACCAGGCAGAACAGGACGAGGTTGAAGGAAACGTCGAAGCGGTACGGAGGCCAGAACAGCGTGACCGTGCTCTCGTTGTGCCCGACCAGCAACGCCAGCGCCACCGCCACCGCGGCCAGCCCCAGCAGCCAGAACACACTGCGCATCGCGCCCCGCTGGCGGTTGCGCATCAGCGACCTCCCGCAGCGACGGCCAGCGCGGCCAGGGTTTCGTCGGGACGAGGCACATCGGTATCGACCAGATCGCGCCGCAAGCGCCCCACCAAGGCCTGTGCGCGGGCCACCTGGGGAGCGCTGGTGTCGAAGTAGCGCGCGATGGCGACCTCCACAGCCAGGAGATCTGCCTGGCTGGTGGTCAGCTGGCGGGCGAGAAGGCCCAGGCGGGCGTTGAGCAGCTTGAGCTTGAGGTTCTCGCGCAGAAAAAAGGCCTGCTCGGGCGCCAGCAGCGCGGCTTCGGGCCGGTCAATGCGGCTGACACGCACCAGTTCGCGCCCGCTGCGGGTGATGTCGTTCCAGCTGCGTGTCCACAACGCGTTCAGCCAGCCCGAGACCCGGGCCCATCCGGCGCTGAGTCCGTTGTCGCCGGCCTCAGCGGCTTCAGCGTGCAGCGCTGGCTCGGCGGTGGCTGGTAGGACCGCGGGGGGGGCGGGGTTCGATGCCGGTTTGACCAACCCAACCTGATTGAGCACGGGCCAGTCGTCAACCTGCCTGGCCAGTTCGTCCAGGCGCAAGACCAGGGAAGGGATGTCGGCCAGCGCGGCCGTCTGGATGCGGTCGATGTCGCGCGCAATGGCCCGTTGGACGGGGTTGAGGCGAGGCTGTGCGGCCCGGGCGATGCGTTGGTCGGCCGCGCGCAGGGCGGCCACCAGGGGTTGGGTGCTGCCGGTGAGCAGGGCCTGCTGCTGCGCCAGCTTCACGGCCGACTCAAGGTCCTGCACCAGGTTGTCGTCGCGCGAGCGAGAGAGCGCCAACATCAGCTCTTCCAGCTGGCTGCGCTGAAGGCTCACCTCGGACAGGCGCACCTCGGCCACGGTCAGGCGGCCCTGCAGCTCCTGGGCCAACGCCTCGGCCTGCGCAGCCAGCGTGCGCGCTTCCACGGCCTGGGCGTTGCTTTCCTGGGCTCGCCGGGCCAACTCTTGCTGCGTGAGGCCAAGTTTTTGCCAGAGCATGCCGGTGAACACCAGCGCGACCGCCGCCAGCAGCAGCGCCAGCCACAGCAGACCCTGACCCGGGCGTCGCTGCGCAGAAGGCGGTGTCGGCAGGGGCGCGGAGGGACTCGCTGCCACAGCGGGCGCTGCGGGGGCGGAGGGTGGGGGAAGGGGTTGGTTGGAGCTCATGGTGCGGACCGCTCTGATTCTAGGGCGCGCAACACGTCGGGCAGGCTCGGACGGGATTCGATCACACGACCAAAGCCGGCGTCGCGCACGGCCTGGGCAATGCGCGGGTGCGTGGCCAGCGCCGTGGCGGCCGACCAGTCCGCGTCGGGCAACAGCCCCTCCAACGCAGCCAGCGCTTCCGAGCTGCTGAACAGCCACACACTGCCTGCCTTCGCCGCATCCGGGATGCTTTGCCGGTCATGCTCGCTCAACACCGGCGCCCGTCGCTCGTAGGCCACGCAGCCCTCGACCCGCGCGCCGGCGGCCTCGCACTGGCGGATCAGCCAGTCGCGACCGTTGCCGGCCACCGGGCCACGGACGGCAGGCATCTCGACCGAGCTGCCCCGCACGATGAGGATGCGGCTGCCGGACCGCACCTGCGGTGCCACCAACGGCCAGAGATGTTCCGAGTCGAACTGCGCGGCGTCGTCGGCAGGCGCATCGATCTGCCCCGGCGCCACACCCAGCGCGGCCAGCGCGTGTGCCAACTGGCGTGCGGTGCCTGGCCCCGGCGCCCAGAAGCGCGTGTGCACGGGCAACACCGGGGGGGCGAGCGCGCCGTCGGCGAAAAAATGGTTCACAGCTGCTGCGCTGACGAACATCAGCGCATCGGCCTGTTGCCAGCCTGCGCGCCAGACCTGCAGGGCTGCCCGGGCCTCGGCCGAGGCGGGCTCACCGATGTTGATCAGTGGCAGGGCATGGGCTGGCCAGCCATGGGCTTGCAGCACCTGCACCCAGTGCGCTGCCTCAGCCGCTGGCCGGGTGACGATGAGCCGCGCCACCCGGCCGGGTGCGGGCCGCCGGGCGGTGGAGTCACCCAAGGGATCAGGCCTCCACCGGCGGTGGCGTGGCACCGGCCGCACGGAGGTCGGCGGCCACGCGCTGCCCGAGCGCTTCGGCCTCGGCCAGCGTGTGCACCTGCGCCTGCCCGTTCACCCGCACCACGGTCTGCTGCCCGGTCGGGTCGCCCCAGGCAGCGTCCAGCCTCAGCAGGCCATCGGCCTGCCAGTCGGCGTAGGCTGCCAGGGGCATGGAACAGCTGCCGCCCATGGCCCTCGAGACGGTGCGCTCGGCCGCCACCCGTTGCCAGCTGGCGGTGTGCGCCAGCGGTGCGAGGGCGTCGATGATGTCTTGCCGGTCGGCGCGCACTTCGATGCCCAGCGCACCCTGGCCGGCGGCGGGCAGCGAATCGGCTGGCTCGAAGATGTGGCGGATGCGCTCGCCCAGGCCCAGGCGCTTGAGGCCAGCCGCGGCCAGCACGATGGCGTGGTACTGGCCTTCGTCGAGCTTGCGCAGGCGCGTGTCGAGGTTGCCGCGCAGCGGTTCGATGCGCACATCGATACGGCCCAGGCGGTCCAGCGATTCGCGCAGCAACACCAGGCGGCGCAGGCTGGACGTGCCCACCACGGCATTCGCCGGCAAGTCCAGCAGCGAAGGACAGCTCGGCGAGACCCAGGCGTCGCGCGGGTCTTCACGCTCCATCACGCAGGCCAGTGCAAAGCCCTCGGGCAGTTGCATGGGCACGTCCTTGAGCGAATGCACCGCGATGTCGGCGCGGCCTTCTTCGAGCGCCACTTCGAGTTCCTTGACGAACAAGCCCTTGCCGCCCACCTTGGAGAGGCTGCGGTCCAGGATCTGGTCGCCCAGCGTGGTCATGCCCAGCAGCGTCACCCGGTGACCCAAGCCTTCGAGCAAAGCCTTGACATGTTCGGCCTGCCACAGCGCCAGACGGCTCTCGCGGGTGGCGATGGTGATGGCCAGGGAGGTGGAATGGGACATGAGGGTAAGGAAGAAACAGGGGGCGGCACCAGCCGCAAAGTTGGTACCCGGTTCGTAACCGGGAAGGGTGTTTTTGGATGCTAGCATGGCCCTCTCACCGGGTTTTCCCCAGATCACCCGGCCCTGTCGGCAGGCCTCTCATTCCACCCCACCATGAGCCGAACCAGCGTCCGAACACCCCCCCGCCCTGCTGCCCGTTCATCCAGCCGCGCCGACAAGGACCAACCCCTCATCGACGACATCCGTCTGCTGGGTCGCATCCTGGGTGACGTGATCCGCGAACAGGAGGGTCAGGCTGCCTTCGATCTGATCGAACAGATCCGCCAGCTGTCGGTGGCGTTTCGCCGGCACGACGACCAGTCGGCCGACAAGGCCTTGAAGAAATTGCTCAAGGGACTCAGTGGTGACCTGACGGTCAGCGTGATCCGCGCCTTCACCTATTTCAGTCACCTGGCCAACCTGGCCGAAGACCGTCACCACATTCGCCGCCGTGCGGTGCACGAGCGCGCCGGTGACCTGCAGGAAGGCAGCCTGGCGCTCACGCTCCAGCGCCTGCACAAGGCCGGCGTTGCGCCGGGCAAGATCATCGACACGCTGGCGCACAGCCACATGTCGCCCGTGCTCACGGCCCACCCGACCGAAGTGCAGCGAAAAAGCATCCTGGACGCCGAGCGCGCCATTGCGCGGCTGCTGGGCGAGCGCGACGAGCAGGAACGCCTGCCGCGCGAGCGCGCCGACATCGAGGCGCAGATCCGCGCGCGCGTCACCCAGCTCTGGCAGACCCGCCTGCTGCGCTTCACCAAACTCACCGTGGCCGACGAGATCGAGAACGCGCTGAGTTACTACGAAGCCACGTTCCTCACCCAGATCCCGCGCCTGTACCGCGATCTTGAAGAGGGCCTGGGCGAAGCCGGCGAGACGGCGGTGATCGCGCCCTTCCTGCGCATGGGCCAGTGGATCGGGGGCGACCGCGACGGCAACCCCAACGTGACCGCACCCACGCTCGAACTCGCGCTGCACAGCCAGGCCGACATGGTGCTGCGCCACCACCTCACGCAGCTGCACTACCTCGGCGCCGAACTATCGGTGTCGGCCATGCTCACCCGTGTGAGCCCGGCGATGCAGGCCTTGGCCGAGCGCTCTCCCGACACCAATGCCCACCGGCAGGACGAGCCGTACCGACGCGCGCTCACCGGCATGTATGCGCGCCTGGCGGCCACACTTCTGCAGCTCACGGGTGGTGAGGCAGCCCGCCACGCCATCGCACCGCAAGACGCCTACGCCAGCGCCGCCGAACTGCTGGCCGACTTGCGCACCATCGAGGCATCCCTCAAGTCGCACCACGGAGAAGCGCTGGCGCGCGCTCGTCTGCGGCCGCTGATGCGCTCGGTGCAGGTGTTCGGCTTTCACCTCGCCACGGTCGACCTGCGGCAAAGTTCCGACAAACACGAAGAGGTGGTGGCCGAGCTGCTGGCGGCGGCGCGCCTGGAGCCGGACTACTCGGGTCTGGATGAAAACGGCAAACGCGCCGTGCTGCTGCGCCAGCTCAACGATGCGCGGCCCCTTCGCGTGCCCGGTGTGGCGTACTCAGCGCACACGCTGGGTGAGCTGGCCATTTTCGACACCGCGCGCAGCGGGCGCGAGCGCTTCGGCGCGCAGGCCATACGCCACGCCATCATCAGCCATACCGAAACCGTGAGCGATTTGCTGGAAGTGTTGCTGCTGCAAAAAGAGGCCAGCCTGATGCGTGGCACGCTGCATGAAGACGCGGTGTGCGACCTGATCGTGGTGCCGCTTTTCGAAACCATCGAAGACCTGCGCAACGCTGCACCCATCATGCGCGAATACCTCGCCCTGCCCGGCGTGCGTGCCATGGTCGAGCGCGGCGCGACCGACGGTTATTGCGAGCAGGACATCATGCTCGGCTACTCCGACAGCAACAAGGACGGTGGCATCTTCACCAGCAACTGGGAGCTGTACCGGGCCGAGATCGCGCTGGTTGAATTGTTCGATTCGCTCAACCACGGCCGGGACAAACCCATCCAGCTGCGCATGTTCCATGGTCGTGGCGGGACCGTGGGACGCGGCGGTGGCCCGAGCTTCCAGGCCATCCTCGCGCAGCCTCCGGGCACGGTGCGCGGCCAGATCCGCCTGACCGAACAAGGCGAGGTGATCGGCTCCAAGTACGCCAACCCCGAGATCGGCCGGCGCAACCTGGAGACGCTGGTGGCCGCCACGCTGGAGGCCACGCTGTTGCAGCCCACGCGCAACGCGCCCAAGGCCTTTCTGGCGGCAGCCGACGAACTCTCGCGCCAGAGCATGGCCGCCTACCGCGCGCTGGTCTACAACACCCCGCGCTTCGCCGAGTATTTCTTCGCCGCCACACCCATTCGCGAGATTGCCGAACTCAACATCGGCTCGCGCCCGGCCTCGCGCAAGGCCACGCAGAAGATTGAAGACCTGCGCGCGATTCCATGGGGATTCAGTTGGGGCCAGTGCCGGCTCACGCTGCCGGGCTGGTACGGCTTCGGCACCGCGGTACACACCTTTCTGCACCGCGACGGCCCCAAGGGTGTGGCCGCACAGAGGGCGCTGCTGCAAAAGATGGTGAAGCAGTGGCCGTTTTTCAGCACCCTGCTTTCCAACATGGACATGGTGCTGGCCAAGAGCGATCTGGCGCTGGCTTCGCTGTATTCCGAACTCGTGCCCGACAAGCGCCTGCGCAAGCAGGTGTTCACAGCGATCGAGGCCGAATGGCACCGCACTGCGGATGCACTCACCCTGATCACCGGCGAGAAACAGCGTCTGGTCAACAACGCTGCCTTGCAGCGCTCCATGCGCCACCGCTTTCCCTACATCGATCCGCTGCACCACCTGCAGGTGGAACTGGTGCGGCGCTACCGCGCCAACGAGAACCGCACGACCACCGACGACAAACTCCGCCGCGGCATCCACATCTCCATCAACGGCATTGCTGCCGGCCTGCGCAACACAGGGTGAATGGTCCGTCCTTAAAATCCCTGGGTGAACACATTGACCAACGCCGACCTGCATTGCCACTCCGTCGTCTCCGACGGCACCCTCACACCCGAAGCGCTGGCGCAACGCGCCAAGGCCAACGGGGTGGAGTTATGGGCCCTGACCGACCATGACGAACTCGGTGGACAGGACCGCGCCCTGGCGGCTGCGCGTGAAGCGGGCATGCGCTACCTCACGGGTGTCGAAATCTCGGTGACTTTCCTGGGCATCACGGTGCACATCGTTGGCCTCGGCATGGACCACACACACCCCGCCCTGCTGGCCGGCCTGCGGTCCACGCGCGGTGGGCGAGAGCAGCGCGCACGTGACATGAGCGACGACCTGGCCCGTGTGGGCATCAAGGGTGTGTATGAAGGCGCACTGAAGTACGTCGGCAACCCCGAACTGATCTCGCGCTCCCACTTCGCCCGTTACCTCGTGGAAATCGGTGTCAGCAAGGACACCAACGATGTCTTTCGCAAATACATCACCGAAGGCAAACCCGGCTTCGTGCCACACCGCTGGGCCAAACTGGCGGATGCCGTGAGCTGGATCAACCAGGCTGGCGGCGTGGCCGTGATCGCCCACCCGGGCCGCTACAAACTCACGCCCAACGAAGAATTCGCGCTGTTCACCGAATTCAAAAGCCACGGAGGCCAGGGCGTGGAGGTGATGACCGGCGCGCACAACCAGGCCGACTACGTGAAGTACGCCGGCTACTGCCAGGAGTTCGGCCTGGTCGCTTCGCGCGGCAGCGACTTCCACAGCCCGGAAGAAAGCCACATGGACCTGGGCAAACTGCCCGACCTGCCCGGCAGCGTCACACCCGTGTGGGAGCTGCTGCTGGCGCGCATCCACTGATGTCCGAACCGTCACGCCGCACGCCGGTGCACGCCCTGCTGGGCATCGCTTTCCTCATCGCGGCCACGGCCTGCTTTGCGGTGCTCGACACCACCGTCAAGTACGTGGGTGCATTCGTCTCGGTGCTGGTGGCGGTGTGGTTCCGCTACGTGTTTCATGCGGTGGCTGTCTCGGCCATCATGCTTCCGCTGCGCGGGCGGCGGCTGTGGCAGACGGCGCACCCCCGCTACCAGGTGCTGCGGGGTTGCCTGCTGCTCATGGTCAGCATCATGTCCTTCGTCAGCGTGCAGTTCATGCCGGTGGGTGAGTTCACCGCCATCATCATGATCTCGCCGTTGGCGGTCACCCTGCTGGCGGCGCTTTTCCTGAAGGAAGACGTGTCGGTGCTGCGCTGGGCGCTGGTGGCCGGAGGCTTTGCCGGCGCGCTGCTGGTGGTGCAACCCGGCGGCGACGTGATCGGCTGGGCCAGCCTGCTCCCGCTGGTGATGGTGTTCACCTACGCGTGGTTCCAGATCCTCACCAGCAAGATGGCGCGCACCGAAGACCCGATGACGATGCACTTCTACACCGGCTGGGTCGGCGCGCTGGTGGCCAGCCTGGCGCTTCCTTTCGTGTGGCAGGTCATCCCGGATGCGCGTACCTTTGCCTTGCTGTGCCTCATCGGCCTCATGGGCACCGTCGGTCATTTCCTGCTCATCCTCGCATTTGCACGAGCGCCGGCTTCCACGCTGACCCCCTACCTGTACACCCAGATCGGATTCGCCATGCTGTGCGGCTGGGCGGTGTTCGGCCACGCGCCCGGCCCGCTGGAGCTCGCCGGCATCGGCATGATCGTGCTCTGTGGCGCCACAGCCAGCTGGCTCACCGCACGCGATCGCCGCTTGCCCGTCGAACAGCCCGAGGCTTGAGCGGGATCACAATCGCCTCATGTCCCAGCTCTTCGAAGTCCACCCCGACAACCCCCAGCCGCGCTTGCTCAAACAAGCCGTCCAGCTGCTTGAGCGCGGCGGCGTGCTGGCCGTGCCCACCGATTCCAGCTACGCACTGGTCTGCCACCTGGACGACAAGAACGCCGCCGACCGGCTGCGCCGCATCCGCCAGGTTGACGACAAGCACCACCTCACGCTGATCTGCCGCGATCTGAGTGAACTCGCCAACTATGCACGGGTCGACAACCGCCAGTACCGGCTCCTGAAACTCGCGACACCCGGGCCTTACACCTTCATTCTGGAGGCCAGCAAAGAGGTGCCACGTCGCCTGAGCCACCCCTCGCGCAAGACCATCGGCCTGCGTGTGCCGGAACACAAGACCTTGCTGGAGCTGCTGGGCCTGCACGGTGCACCGCTGCTGTCCACCACGCTGATCCTGCCCGGCCAGACCGAGCCGCTGAACGACGCCCAGGACATTCGCGAACACCTGCAGCACGAACTGGCCGGCGTGATCGACGCGGGCGCCTGTGCGCTGGAGCCCACCACGGTGATCGACCTCACGCCCATGGGCAGCGGTGGTGAGCCAGAGGTGATCCGCCTGGGCAAGGGCGCTCTCGCCCCATTGGGGCTCTGAGCCTGCCCTTAGGGGCATCCGCCCACTCTGGGACAATACGCGTTTGCCTTCAGCGCACCCCTATGGATTTCGCACAGATCGTTCAAACCGTTGCCCTCTACGCCATCCCGGTGTTGTTCGCCATCACGCTGCATGAAGCAGCGCATGGTTATGCGGCCCGGCACTTCGGCGACCGCACGGCCGAACTTATGGGCCGCATCACGCTCAACCCGATCAAACACATCGACCCGGTCGGAACGATCGCGATGCCGCTGATCCTCTACTTCGCCACCGCAGGGGCCTTTCTGTTCGGCTACGCCAAGCCAGTACCCGTCAACTTCGGGCGTCTGCGCAATCCCAAACGCGACATGGTTTGGGTGGCCCTGGCAGGACCCGGTGCCAACCTGTTCCAGGCCATCGCCTGGACCGTGCTGCTGTATGTTCTGGCGGCAGCCGGTGTGCAAGAGCCGTTTTTTCTGCAAATGTGCCGCGCCGGCGTGCTGGTGAACCTGGTCATGTTCGCGTTCAACCTGTTTCCCCTGCCGCCGCTGGACGGCGGTCGCATCCTGGTGGGCCTGCTGCCCCTGCGTCAGGCCGAGCTGGTTTCGCGCGTGGAGCCCTGGGGCTTTTTCATCGTCATGGCCCTGGTCATAAGCGGCGTGGTGGGCAACCTCTGGCTGCGCCCGCTGATGATGCTCACCGAGAGCGCCATCCAGGTGCTGCTCACACCCCTTCGCCTGCTGATTCTGTAATCGCCAAGCTGCTCCATCCATGAAAACCCAACGCGTCCTCACCGGCATCACCACCTCGGGCACGCCCCACCTGGGCAACTACGTGGGCGCGGTGCGTCCCACCGTGCGCGCCAGCCGCCTGGCCGAGGTCGAGAGCTTTTACTTTCTGGCCGACTACCACGCACTCATCAAGGTGGGCGAGCCCGCACGGGTACAGCGCTCCACGCTGGAAATCGCCGCCACCTGGCTGGCCTGCGGGCTTGATCCGGAGAAGGTCACGTTTTACCGCCAGTCCGACATCCCCGAGATTCCCGAACTGACCTGGCTGCTCACCTGCGTCACCGGCAAGGGTGCGCTCAACCGCGCCCATGCCTACAAAGCCTCCGTCGACAAGAACACCGCTGCCGGTGAAGACCCCGACGCGGGCGTATCCGCCGGTCTGTTCATGTACCCGGTGTTGATGGCCGCCGACATCCTCATGTTCAACGCGCACCAGGTACCGGTGGGCCGGGACCAGATCCAGCACATTGAAATGGCGCGCGACATCGCCGCCAGCTTCAACCACCTCTACGGCGAGCATTTCACGCTGCCCGAAGCCGCGATAGAAGAGCACGTGGCTACCCTGCCCGGGCTGGACGGGCGCAAGATGAGCAAGAGCTACGACAACACCATCCCGTTGTTCGCGCCGCGCGATCAGCTGAAGAAGCTCATCATGGGCATCGTCACCGACTCGCGCGCACCGGGCGAGCCCAAGTCCACCGAAGGCTCAGCCCTGTTTCAGCTGTACCAGGCCTTTGCCTCCCCAGCCGAGACTGCAACGCTGGCCAATGCCTATGCCAACGGCATGGCCTGGGGCGAAGCCAAGCAGGTCCTGTTCGAACGCCTCGACCAGGAGATTGCACCCTTGCGCGAGGTCTACGAGGAACTCATCCAGGAGCCCGCGCGCATTGAAAAGACCTTGAAGGCCGGAGCAGAAAAGGCCCGGGCCATAGCCACACCCTTCACCGCCCGGCTGCGCCATGCTGTCGGCCTGCGCCCGCTCCACGTGGCGGTGGCTCCCTTGGTCAACAAGGTTGCCAAAAGCGCGGCACCTGTTTTCAAGCAGTACCGGGAGCAGGACGGTTTGTTCTACTTCAAGCTGCTGGATGGACAAGGCGCGCTCTTGCTGCAGAGCACCGGCTTTTCTGCCCCGCGCGACGCAGCCCAGGCCATGGCCCGCCTCCAGCGCGAAGGCAGCGCGGCGCTCGAATCGCTCGAAACCCTCCTTGCGACGCGGGGCGATGCCGCCGCAGTGGCAGCCGCACTGCGCTCGTTCGCCGAGTCGGGCGACTGAAACGCCGTGGCCCGTCATACAGCGCAGACCGACCGATGTCCACCTTTGGGTAACATCTTGCCTTTCATGCGCGTACCATGTGGGGTATGCAAGCCCGATCCCATCGGGAGTTCCAATACCGTGCAGCAAGTCCCATGCTTCGCATTTTCCGGGCGAGGCGTCTATCGCCAAAGGCCTGAGTTGCCGATATGCTTCTTGCTTGAAACCATTTATTACCAGCACAGCCCGTTATGAGTATTTTTGTTATTGACGACCACCCGCTCATGCGTGAAGCCGTCGTCATGCTGCTTCGCCGCCTGCGTGCATCCACCCAGGTGATCGAACTCGAACGGCTGGCTTCAGTGAGCAAGGCCATCACCGAGCATGGCGAGCCCGAGTTGGTCTGCCTCGATCTCAAGCTGCCCGACACCAACGGCGTGTCCGGTGTGCGCGAGGTCCGTCAGATGTTGCCCGACACATCCCTGATCGTGCTGTCGGCCTCTCCCTCGTCCGACTACGAAGATCTGGCCCGTGAAGCGGGCGCCGATGCGTACGTGGAGAAATCAGCCGGTGCTGCGCAAATCGCCAAGGTGCTGCGCGAGTTTCTGGCCGAGGAAGTGGAAGACGAAAACGCGCCCACCATTCCCGACAAGCTCTCCAAGCGACAGAAGCAGTTGCTGGTCATGCTCGACCGGGGACTGAGCAACCGCGATATTGCCGAGCAGCTTCAGATCAGCGAGCACACGGTCAAGGTGCACCTGTGGCGCCTGTTCCGCCGACTCAATGTCAAGAGCCGTTCGCAGGCCAGCCATCTGGCCCGCACGGCCGGTTTGCTCGACCTCTGACGATCACGCGCGCAGCGACCTGTGATCAGGTCAGGCTGCGTACCACCGTGGGCTCTGGCAGCCCGGTGGCTTCTTGCTGAGTGAACGCCGGCAACATCACCCTGAACACACTGCCCCGGTTCGCCTCCGAACTCAGGGCCAGCTGGTAGCCCATCAACGACGCCAGCTTGGACACGATGGTCAGGCCCAGGCCCAGGCTGTCCTCGGTGCCTTGGTGTTGAGACACCCTGAAGAACTCCTGAAAGATCGCCTGCTGATGTTCACGCGCGATGCCCACGCCGGTGTCCCAGACCTCGAACACCAGCATGTCGGCGCGGTGGCGCAACGCCAGCAAGACGCCGCCCTGGTGGGTATGCCTCAGCGCATTCGACACCAGATTGCCCAGAATGCGGCGCAACACCACGGGGTCCGACCACAAGGTGGTGGGCTGCGTGTGGGAGCGCAATCGAAGCGACTTTCCCACCGCCACCGGTTCGAACTGCAGCGACAGATCGGCAAACAGTTTCTCCACGTCCACATGCTGCAGGCGCACCTTGTAGTTGCCTGCATCGATGCGCGTCAGGTCAAACAGCGAATCGAACAACTCGTTGATAGCGCGCGTGGACTGCAGGATGCGCGGTGCGATGTCGCGCGCCATCTCGGGCTCGGTGGCCAGCCAGTCGGCGTACAGACTCAAGGCGTGCACCGGCTGGCGAAGGTCGTGCGCTGCAGACGCCAGAAACCGGTTCTTGGTGGCCACCGCACGCAAGGAAGCGCGCGTCTGCAAGGTCAGCGAGTCGATCAGTTCCTGGTTGGAAAATTGCAATTCGAAACTGGCCCGATGTACCTCGTGCATGCGTGTTCCGGTCATGAACAACAGGCCCCAGAACGCCACCAGGAGCACCATCAGAACCACACCGGTCTGCATGGCTCCGACCGCTTGGGGCAGCACAGCGGTGACGATCAAAAGGCTTGCCAGCACCGAAAACATCAGCGCGTTGGCGTAAGCCCGGTACACCGGCAGGTAGGCGCTGAAGGCGGTGAGCGTGAGCAATCCCTGGCCCAACACCACCAACGCACACACGAACTGGGTGGAAATCGGTGCCTGTTGGTAGCTCAGCAAGACAGGGCCGCCCCACAGCAGGGCCATGGCGACCCAGGTCCAGCGGTAGCGGCTGATGAAGGTGATGCGCTGGGGCCCTTCGAGGCTGTCGTGGCGCAGGCGGTAGATGCCGATCAGGCGGTAGCGATAGACCAGCATCCCAAGCATCAGCGCCGTCCAGACCAGCAACCCGATCGTGTTCACTTCGCCGGCCATCATGAACACCAGCACCGGCAGCGACACCAGCGCCGCCAGCAACGAAGCACCCATGTTGTCCATCAACACACCGATGAGCTGTGAGTTCACCCAGTGGTCACGCACCTCGGGTGAGGCCGGCATGTGCTGATAGGTCGCGGGTTGGGTGTCGACGAGCATGGGCTGTGAGAGAAGGCGGTTGGCAGATTCTCTCACCGGCACTGGCAGACCGTTGCGCCGAATGAATGCCCGGGGACGCCTGCTATACTCGCCGGTTCGCGATGAAGACCGACACCGGAGAGGTGGCAGAGTGGTCGAATGTACCTGACTCGAAATCAGGCGTACCGCAAGGTACCGTGGGTTCGAATCCCACCCTCTCCGCCAGACATGAAAAAGCCACCGGATCCGGTGGCTTTTTTGTTGCTCAGTGCCCTGGCTTCACGCCGGAATCAAGCGTTCCAGCCCGCCCATGTAGGGCCGCAGCACCTCCGGCACGGTCACGCTGCCATCGGCGTTCTGGAAGTTCTCCAACACCGCCACCAACGCACGCCCCACCGCAAGACCCGAGCCGTTGAGCGTGTGCACCAGTTCGTTCTTGCCTTGGGCGTTCTTGAAGCGGGCCTGCAGGCGGCGCGCCTGGAAGGCTTCGCAGTTGGAGACCGAACTGATCTCGCGGTAGGTGCCCTGCGCGGGCACCCACACTTCCAGGTCGTGCGTGCGGCTGGCGCCAAAGCCCATGTCGCCGGTGCACAGCGCGAGCACGCGGTAGGGCAGACCGAGCTTCTGCAACACGGCTTCGGCGTGGCCGGTCATGGCATCGAGCGCTTCGTAGCTCTTCTCGGGGTGCACGATCTGCACCATCTCGACCTTGTCGAACTGGTGCTGGCGGATCATGCCGCGCGTGTCGCGCCCGGCGCTGCCTGCCTCGGAGCGGAAACACGGTGTGTGCGCTGTCAGTTTGATGGGCAGCTCGGCCTCGGCCACCACCGTGTCGCGCACCACGTTGGTCAGCGTCACTTCGCTGGTGGGAATGAGGTAGAGCGCCTGCATGTCGGGCACGGCTTCGCCCTCCTGCCCGCCCTTTTTCACGGCAAACAGATCGGCTTCGAACTTGGGCAGCTGGCCGGTGCCGCGCAGCGTGTCCGCGTTGACCACATAGGGCGTGTAGCACTCGGTGTAGCCGTGCTCCTGGGTCTGCACGTCGAGCATGAACTGCGCAAGCGCCCGGTGCAGGCGCGCGATGGGGCCGCGCATGAAGGTGAAGCGCGAGCCGGCGAGCTTGGTGCCGGTTTCAAAGTCCAGCCCGAGCGGCGTGCCCACATCCACATGGTCGCGCACGTCGAAGTCGAACACGCGCGGTGTGCCCCAACGACGCAGTTCCACATTGCCGTGTTCGTCGCTGCCCACGGGCACGCTCTCGTGCGGCAGGTTGGGCACGGCTTGCAGCAGGGTGTGCAGCTCGGCCTGGATCACTTCCAGGCGGGCGCCCGATGCATCGAGCTCGGCCTTGAGCGCGCCCACCTGCGCCATCACCGCGTCGGCCTCGGCGTGCTGGCCCTTGCCCTTGAGCATGCCGATCTGTTTGCTCAGCGAATTGCGCTGGCTCTGCAGCTCTTCGGTGCGGGTCTGCAGCGTCTTGCGTTCGGTTTCCAGGGCCTGGTAGGCGGCCACGTCCAGAAACGGCTGTGGGCTCTTGCGCGTTTCAAGCCGCGCGACGACCCCGGGGAGGTCTTTTCTCAGTTGGACGATGTCTAGCATGCGGCGATTGTAGGTTTGGGCGGCAAGTGCCCCGGCGCTCAGCGCAGGTGTTGCAGCGGCGCGGCGTCTTCGCCGTCCATCTTCAGGCCCTTGGGCAGCGGGAACTTGATGGTTTCGGTCAGGCCGTCCATGCTGCGCACGGAAATGGCGCCCAGCGCCTTGATGCGCTCGATCACCTGGCGCACCAGGATCTCGGGCGCCGAAGCCCCGGCGGTCAGGCCCACACGGCGCTTGCCTTCGAACCATTCGGCCTTGAGCTCGTCGGCACTGTCGACCATGTAGCTCACCGTGCCGAGCTTGATGGCCACCTCGCGCAGGCGGTTGCTGTTGGAACTGGTGGGGCTGCCCACCACGATCACGATGTCGACCTGCGGGCTCAGCAGCTTGACCGCGTCCTGCCGGTTCTGCGTGGCGTAACAAATGTCCTGCTGTTTGGGCTCGCGCACCTGCGGGAAGCGCGCCTTCACCGCATTGAGGATTTCGGCCGCATCGTCCACCGACAGCGTGGTCTGCGTCACCACGGCGAGTTTGGTTGTCTGTGTGGGCGAGACATGCGCCACGTCGGCCACTTCTTCCACCAGGTGGATGCCGCTCTCCAGCTGGCCCATGGTGCCCTCCACCTCGGGGTGTCCCTTGTGGCCGATCATGATGAACTCGAAGCCTTCGCGGTGCAGCTTGGCCACCTCCACGTGTACCTTGGTCACCAGCGGGCAGGTGGCGTCAAAAATGTGGAAGCCGCGTTGTTGGGCCTCTTCCTGGATCGCCTTGCTCACGCCGTGCGCGGAAAACACCAGCGTGGCGCCGGCCGGCACGTCGGACAGCTCTTCGATGAAGATGGCGCCCTTGGCCTTGAGGTCGTTCACCACATAGGTGTTGTGCACGATTTCATGGCGCACATAGATGGGCCGGCCGAACTTGGTGAGCGCGCGCTCGACAATTTCAATGGCGCGGTCCACACCGGCACAAAAGCCGCGCGGTTCTGCCAGAACGATTTCCTGGGACATCGGCATCACAGCACTCCAATCAGCTGCACTTCAAACCGCACCGGCTGGCCTGCCAGTGGGTGGTTGAAGTCGAACAACACCGCGCCGTCTTCACGCACCTGCAAGGCAGCACCTGCGTAGGTACCCAGACCGTCTGGCGTCGGGAACTGGACCACGTCACCGGTGGCGTATTGCTCGTGAGGGTCGCCCAGCTCGCTGAGCAGCTTGCGCGCCACCCACTGCACCATCTCGGGCTGGCGTTCGCCAAAAGCCTCACCGGCACCCAGCTCGATGACCGCCTCGGCACCTTCTTCCAGGCCCATGAGACGCTGTTCAATGGCGGGTGACAACTCGCCCATGCCCAGGCTCAGCGTGGCGGGTTTGCCGGAAAAGGTGTCGATGATCACCTGGCCCTGCGGGCCGGACATGCGGTAGTGCAGGGTGAGGAAGGAGCCTTCTTGGACTCGGGGCGTGGGCGGGTGGGAGGACATGGACAGGAGTGTGGCGCAAACGGCCGGAAACCGGGGCGCCGGGGGTAGGGTGAAGCCTGTATTGTAAAAAGCGGGCTGAAACAGGGAGAAAAGTTGATGGATGGCCTTCTTGCAGTCGGGCTCAAAAGCCTGCCGACCGACGCGCGACCGCGCGAAAAATTGCTGGCCCGCGGGCCCTCCGCGCTCAGCGACGTGGAGCTGCTGGCGCTGCTGCTGCGCACCGGCATCCGGGGCAAACACGTGGTGCAACTCGCCCAGGAGCTGCTGGAGCACTTTGGCGGCATGGCCGGCCTGCTGCACACCAGCGCAGACGCCCTCAGGCAGATCAAGGGCCTGGGGCCGGCCAAACGCGCCGAAGTGCTGGCCGTGCTGGAACTCGCCCGCCGCGCCCTCACCCAGCGCCTGCAGGAAAAAACGCTGATGGAGAACCCCCAGGCGGTGCGCGAATACCTGCAATTGCAGCTCGGCGGACGCCAGCACGAGGTGTTTGCCGTGCTCTTCCTCGACACGCAGAACCGCTTGGTGGCGCTCGAAGAGCTGTTTCGCGGCACGCTGACCCAGACCAGCGTGTACCCGCGCGAGGTGGTGCTGCGCGCCCTGCACCACCACGCCGCCGCCGTGGTGCTCGCGCACAACCATCCCAGCGGCACCGCCCTGCCCTCGCGAGCCGA
This sequence comes from Burkholderiales bacterium, assembly GCA_038327405.1. Lineage (GTDB taxonomy): Bacteria > Pseudomonadota > Gammaproteobacteria > Burkholderiales > Burkholderiaceae_C > Hydrogenophaga. Next base: position 57,323 of record JBBQKZ010000002.1, read on the forward strand.
CGAAGCCCTCACCGCCACGCTCAAGTCGGCGCTGGCTTTGGTGGACGTGAAAGTGCTCGACCACTTCATCGTCACGCGCAACCACGCTGCATCCATGGCCGAGATGGGCCTGATCTGACACTGCAGGGTTGATCGGTCCACCGGCCCGCCTGGCGCACCCCCTCCGTCACAATCGCGCCATGAAAGTCAACACGCTGGCCGACCTCAAGGCGCTCAAGCGCGCCATGGCCGAGCGTGCGGCGGCAGAGGCCATCCAGCGCGAGGCGCAGCGGCAGGTGGAGCTGCGGCGCGAACGCGAGCAGCGCCTGTTTTCTCACGCCGTGGGGCCGGTGCAGGCCATCCCCAGCACCGGTCGCATCGCACCGCGCCAGGTCCCGGTGGAGCCGCTGCCCGTTCAGCGCCAGCTTGACGAGGCATCGGTGATGCGCGAGGCGCTCTCCGACGACTTCGACATTGAAACGCTGCTGCACACCGATGACATGCTGAGCTACCGCTGCCCGGGGTTGGGGACGGACGTGATGCGCAAGCTGCGCGAAGGCAGCTGGAGCATCCAGCGCCAGATCGACCTGCACGGCCTGCGCACCGACGAAGCCCGCGAAGCCCTGGGCCGTTTCATCCGCGAAGCCCACCAGCAAGGCCTGCGCTGCGTGCGCGTGGTGCATGGCAAGGGTTTGGGCTCACCCGGGCGCACGCCCGTGCTCAAGAACCGCGTGCTGCGCTGGCTCATTCAAAAGAGCGAGGTGATGGCCTTCGTGCAGGCGCGGCCGGCCGAAGGTGGGGCTGGGGCGCTGGTGGTGTTGCTCAGGTCCGGCGGGGGCTGAGGCTCACCGCGGCGTGAGCCGCATTTCGCCTTGCAGTATCTGGATGTCGAAACGCGAGAGGAAGCTCTGGCCCAGCAAGGCCTTGTCGGCGTCGAGCCCGACCAGGCCCACCGCCACCGTGGTGCCACTCAATCCCAGATGTCCGGCCTGCACCGGCACCTGGCGCAAAACCCGGCCTTGCAGTGGTCCGTTGGCGGTCTGGAAGGTCACGCTCTGGCCGCCTTCCAGACTGGCCCGGCGGGCGAATGCTTCGCTCACGGTCACGGTGCTGGCGCCGGTGTCCACCAGAAACGTGACATCTTGACCGTTGACCTGACCTTGCACACGAAAGTGGCCGTCGCGTCCACGCGGGATCACCAGCTCGCCTTGCTCGGTGGCGTACGGCTGGCTGCCGGCTTCGCGGCGTTGCTCGAAATGATCAAACCCGAGGTAGAGGACACCCATGAGCGCCAACCAGAACACCACGATGCCCAGGGCACCCCGGCGTGCGGTCTGCGCCACGTTGGGGACAGGGTCGGTCATCCGTGCGACCCGGGTTGATTCCTCATCCAGTCCGCCGTCTGAAAAAAGCTGGTCTTGAGGCGCGTACGCAGCACCGCGTCCACGCCCGTCTCACCCATCGCCTGGTCCATGCAGGCCAGCCACTGGTCACGCTCCTGCACGCCGATGGAGAACGGCATGTGGCGCATGCGCAAGCGAGGGTGGCCAAACTTTTCGGTGTAGTGCTGCGGGCCGCCGAGCCAGCCGCAGAGGAACCAGAACAGTTTCTGCCGCGCGTCTTCCAGCATGTTGCCGTGGGCGGCGCGCAGCTCGACATAACCGGGCTCGATGTCCATGAGGTCGTAGAAGCGGTCGACGAGTGCGCGCACTTTGGCCTCACCGCCGATCCATTCGAACGGGGTGGCAAACGGCACTGGTTCCTGCAGTTGATCGGTCATGCGGTGGCCTTGCGCAATGTTTCCACCACCGGGGTGCGCAGCACGCTGCGCAAGCCCCACCAGCCGGCCACCAGCGCCAGCACGGCACCGGCCAGCGCGCCGCCCAGCGGCACCCAGGGCGAAGCGGTCCAGGAGAACTGGAACACGTAGCGCGCCAGCGCCCAACCCACCGCCACCGCCACGCTGGATGCGAGGAAGCCGGCGAGCAGGCCCACACCCAGCAACTCGATGCGCTGCACCTGGCGCAGCAGCTTGGAGCCCGCGCCCACAGCGCGCAGGATGGCGAACTCGCGTTCGCGCTCCCCGCGGGTGGCTGTGATGGCGGCCAGCAACACCACCAGGCCGGCGGCCAGGGTGAATGCAAACAGGAACTCCACCGCACTGATGACCTGGCCCAACACGCGCTGCACCTGCGCGATGGTCTGGCTCATGTCGACGTTGGTGATGTTGGGAAACTGGCGCACCAGCGAGTTGTCGAAGCTGGCGCCGGCAGCGCTCGCGCCATCGGGCGCGCGGAAGGCGCTGATGAAGCTCACCGGCACGTTGGGCACCTCGGCCACCGGGAACACCACGAAGAAGTTCACCCGCATCGAGCCCCAGTCCACCTTGCGCAGACTGGTGATGCGGCCTTCGGTGAGTTGGCCGCCGATGTCGAAGCCCAGGCGGTCGCCGAGCTTGAGGCCCAGGGTCTCGGCCAGGCCTTCTTCGACGCTCAGGGCGTCGGCCTCGTTGTCGGTCCACTTGCCTTGCACCACCGGGTTGTTGTCGGGCCGCGTGGCGGTGTTGGAGAGGTTGAATTCGCGGTCCACCAGGCGCGAGGCGCGGTCGTCGGCGTAGTCCTCGGGTTTCACGGCCGCACCGTTCACGCTGACCAACCGGCCGCGGATCATGGGGTACCAGTCGAAGCGCTCCACGCCTGCGGTGCGCAGCGCCTGCTGGAACTCGGTGCCTTGCTCGGGTTGCACGTTGATCACGAAGCGGTTGGGCGCGTCGGGCGGGGTGGCGTTGCGCCAGCTGGCGATGAGGTCGGTGCGCAGCAGCACCAGCAGCACCAGAGCGAGCAGGCCGACCGAGAGTGCGCTGATCTGAACCACCGCATAGGCCGGGCGGGCCGAGAGCTGGCGCGTGGCCATGACGAGCGCGCGCGGCGCGGTGGCTTCGTTCACGCTGGCGCGCAACAGGCGCACGGCGGCGTAGCTGGCGGCGGCAAACAGCAGCACGGCGCCCGCGAAGCCACCCACCGCAATGGCGCCGAGCAGCAGGTCCCGACTGGCGGCCAGCAGCAGTGCAGCAAAGCCGGCCATGCCGAGCGCCAGCACGGCCAGCGTGGCGGGCTTGAGCTGGCCCACGTCACGGCGGATCACGCGCAGGGGCGGCACCTTGGCCAGTTGCAGCACCGGTGGCAGGCCGAAGGCCATCATGAGCGTGAGGCCCATGCCCAGCCCAAGCAACACCGGCGTGATACCGGGTGGCGGCAGGCTGGCCTCGACCAGGCCCGCGAGCAGCACCACGAACACGTGGTGCACCGCGTAGCCGATGGCCACGCCCAGCGCGCTGGCGAACAGGCCGACGAGCGCGAACTCAAGCGTATAGGCGCGCGCCATGGTGCCCTGTGACAGGCCGAGCACACGCAGCATGGCGCAGTCGTCCAGGTGACGCTGCGCAAAGCCGCGCGCGGCAATGGCCACGGCCACAGCGCACAAGAGCGCAGCCAGCAGGGCCACGAGGTTGAGGAATTTTTCGGCGCGCTCCAGCGTCTGCTGCATCTCGGGCCGCCCGCCTTCGAGCGACTCCAACCGGAGGCCGCGCACGCCGGGCTTGGCCACCTCGGCTTGCGCCCACTGGTTGTAGCGGGCCACGCGGGCTTCGTCGCCCACCACGGCCAGGCGGTAGTTCAGGCGGCTGGCGGGCTGCACCAGGCCGGTGGCGGGCAAATCCGCGTTGTTGATCATCACGCGCGGCGCAAAGCTCATGAAGCCGGCGCCCCGGTCGGGTTCGACCACGATGACGCGGGCGATGACGAGCGACGAATCGCCCAGCAACAGTGGCTGGCCCATCTGCAAGTTCAACGAGACGAGCAACGCGGCGTCGACCCAGGCGGTACCGGGCGCGGGAATCTCGCGCGTGGCCACATCGGGGGTGGTGGGCGTCTCGGCCACACGCAGGCTGCCGCGCAGTGGGTAACCCTCGCCCACGGATTTCAAAGCCACCAGCCGGGCGGCACCACCCTCCTCATCTCGCGCGCGGCCCATGGTGGGAAAGTTCAACGTCTGAACCACCGTGAGACCCAGTTCGCGAGCCTGCGCCTCGAACGTGGGCGGCGGCGCGTTGTCGCTGCTGATCACAACGTCGCCCCCGATGAGCGCACGCGCGTCGCGCGACAGCCCGCCCTGCAGCCGGTCGGCGAAAAAGCCCACCGCCGACAAGGCCGCCACCGCCAGCGTCACCGCCAGCATCAGCAGCCGCAACTCACCGGCACGCCAATCGCGGGTCAAGGAAGACCAGCCCAGGGTCCAGAAACGGATGGGCAGGGAGGTGATGGGTGTACTCATTCGCAGGACCTTATCGCATCAACAAAAGCCACACATCGGACCGGCGCGAAGTGCATGGGTTCAGAACGCCGCGGAACTGGCTTTGCCTGGCCGCAGGCGTTGCCCCTGAGGGGTGACGCGCCGCAGGCGCGGCGCGGGGGGAGCTCTATTTCGTACCGAAGATGCGGTCGCCGGCATCGCCCAGGCCCGGGACGATGTAGCCGTGCTCGTTCAACCCTCGGTCCACCGCCGGGGTGTAGATCGGCACGTCGGGGTGCGCATCGTGGAAGGTCTTGATGCCTTCGGGGCAAGTCACCAGACACACAAAGCGGATCGAGCGCGGGCCGGTCTTCTTGAGCCGGTCCACCGCAGCCACGGCCGAGTTGCCGGTGGCGAGCATGGGGTCGAGCACGATCACGTCGCGTTCGTGCATGTCCTGCGGCATCTTGAAGTAATACTCCACCGCCTTGAGCGTGGCCGGGTCTCGGTACAGGCCAATGTGGCCCACACGCGCACCCGGGATCACCTGGAGCATGCCGTCGAGAAAACCATTGCCCGCCCGCAGGATGGAAGCGAGCACCACCTTCTTGCCGTCGATGACGCGCGAAGTCATCTTCTCCAGCGGGGTCTCGATCTCGATCTCCTGCATCGGCATGTCACGCGTGATTTCGTAAGCCAGCAGGGCGCTGAGCTCGTGAACGAGCTCGCGAAAACTCTTGGTGCTGGTGTCCTTGCGGCGCATCAGAGTGAGCTTGTGCTGCACCAGAGGGTGGTCAATGAGGTGAACGTCTCGGCTCATGGGGATATCTCTCGGCAAAAAAGTGAACCGAGTTTATGCCCGAACCCCCGGGCACACGCCGCGTGAGGACGGTCAGGACGGCGTGGCGGCGCGTTCCCGCACAGCGGGTGCCGGCGGCGGCACGGCGTCGAGCACCAGTCGCTCGGGGTGCGTGTAGCAGAGAAAGTGTTTGTTGGTGGCACGGCCGATGGCGCACAGGCCCACGCGCTGGGCCACGTCCAGCCCCATCTGCGTGATGCCGCTGCGCGAGACCACCACGGCCACGCCCATTTGTGCAGATTTGATGACCATTTCGCTGGTCAAGCGGCCGGTGGTGTAAAAAATCTTGTCGCCTGCGAGCAGATTGGTTTGAAGCGGAATCCATCCCGCAATGGTGTCCACCGCGTTGTGGCGGCCCACGTCTTCCACAAACAGCTGCAGGTTTTCGCCCAGGAACAGCGCACACGCATGCACCGACCCGGCGGACTTGTAGGTGCTCTCTTTCAGCCGGATCGCATTGACGATGGCATACAGCTGCGACTGACGCAGGACCATGTTGGCCGGCAGCTGGATGCTGTCGATCTCGTCCATGAGGTTACCGAAAACGCTGCCCTGCCCGCAGCCGGTGGTGACCACGCGCTTGGAAGTGCGCTCTTCGATGTGGTCGATGCCGTGCCGCGTCTTGACGGATGCCGCGCCCACGTCCCAGTCCACGGTGATGGATTCGATCTCGTCGCTGGAGGCGATCAGGCGCTGGTTGAGCAGGTAGCCCAGCACGAGCCACTCGGGATGTGCGCCCAGCGTCATCAAGGTGACCAACTCGCGCTTGTCCACATACACGGTGAGGTCGCGCTCGGCGGGGATGAAGATCGACTCGCGCTCGCCGTGCTGGTTCATGACCACAACTTCGCGGGTCAGTGGCGCGCGGGCCTGGGTGAGGTGGGGCAAAGGCATGGCGTCAGGCTACAACAAGTTCGGTGTCGACAAAGTCAAAGGGCCGGCACCCGAAGGTGCGGCCCTTTCAAACGCGAGCCACCCTGAAACGGGCGGCACTGCAGGCAATCACTTGCTCGGGGTGGTGACCGCTGCTGGCGCCTTGCCGCCTGGTGGGGTGGCTGCCGTGGCCGTCGGCGAATGCGCCCCCGCCGTTTCCGCCGGTTTGGCCATGGCGGTTGCAGCAGCGGCCACGTAGGTGAAAGGTCCCGGATCTGCGCAGGCCGGTGTGTCCATGGCGGGCTTGACAGACTTGCCGCTGGCAGCCGCAGTCTTGTAGTAGTTCCCGGCGGTACGCTCCATCGATTTGCACAACTGGAAACTGCCCACCTTGGCGGACCAAGCGGCCTTGGCCTTGGCTTCTTCAGCCTTGGCCTTGGCTTCATCGTTCATCTCGGGCACAGGCAACTTGGCGAACACCGAGGTCGCCAGCAGCATCGAAAGGCACAGAAGGCTGCGTTTCATGGGATTTCCTTGAATCAGAAAGTTCGGTGATCGTTCAGGCGGCACGCGGCGTTTCGCCCGCTGCGCCAGCGGTGGCTGTTCGTTGCGCAGGGATCTTGCCTGCCTTGATGTCGTCATACCAGAGTTCGTGGTGTTCCTTCGCCCAGGTCTCGTCCACATAGCCGGTCTTCATGGCCTTGTAGGCGCCTTGCATGCCGATGGTGCCCATGTAGATGTGTCCCAGGAACATGGCCATCATCAGGATGGTCGCCACGCCATGGATCATGCTGGCCACCTGCATGTTGGCCCGGGTGTATTCAACGGCGGGCACGATCTTGTCAAGAAACACACCGGAGCCCACGACGATCAGCCCCAGGAAAAACACGCCACCCCAGAACACGACCTTTTCACCTGCGTTGAACCGGTGTGAAGGCACTTCAGCACCACCAAACAGGCCTCCGGCTTTCATGATCCACGTGAAGTCTTCCTTGCTCGGCCAGTTGTCCTTGAGGAAGGTGAAGAACACCACCGCCAGCGACACCGCGAACAACGGGCCTGCGAAGTTGTGCATGTTCTTGAGCGCGTAGCTCAACCAGCCAAACAAGGTGGCGCCCATCACGGGCAGAAGGAAAAACTTGCCGAAGGCAATGACGATACCCGAGACCGCCAGGATCACAAACGCGATCGCATTGGTCCAGTGGGCCGCACGCTCCACATAGGTGAAGCGCTCGATGACACGGCCGGTTTCGCTGCCATGCAGTTTGATCGTGCCTTTGCCAAAGTAGAACAATGCCAGCGCCACCGCAGCAATGAGCAGGAGTGAACCACCGTAAGGGATGATCCAGTTGTTGCGGACCTGGCGCCAGGCTTCACCGGCGTTGGTCAGGCGCGAGCCGGGGTACTGCACGAAGCCCTGGATCATGTTGCCCGACTCGAGGTACGGCAAGCTCGAATAACCGGTGACGCCCTTGCCCACGTCGCGCCACATGGGCGCGTTGTTGCCAGGCTGAACCTGGCCGCGCTCTGCGTTGGTCTGTTCGCTGTACTTGGGATCGGTGGCCGCACCGGGCGCGATCTCGAAGATGTTGGCGCTGCGGATGCCACCCTGCTGCGCGGCAGCTGGAGCGGTCGTGGTTGCCGGAACCGGATCGTCCTGGGCAGGTGCTTTCGGCGCTTGCGCATTGGCCAGGCCGGCACTGAGCGCCAGCAAGGCCGCAGCCAGGAAAGCAGGCGATGCGAGCTGGCGCAAGCCAGCGGTCAAAAACCGTTGCATGGAGCGTTCCTTGTCACTTGGGCATGCGGGTGTAGTCGTTTTGCCCGTACTGGGTGCGCGACTTGAGTTGCTGCTCCCAGCTGGCCTTGTCGCCTGCGCTCCAGCCGCCTTGTACGTACTGGCTCTTGCCCACACCGGTGTATGGAGCGCCATCCTGTTTGACGCCAGCGCTGTTCATTTCCTGTGGCTGATCGCCGCAAGCCGCAAGGCCCAGCGTCAATGCTGCTGCGGAGATGGTGGCAATGAAACGCCGGCTCATGATTTGGTCCCTTGCGCGGTGCCGTAGGCGGTGCCCCAGCCCCAGACTTCGGCACCCTTGCCGCGGGCCAACACGCGGCTGCGGAAGATGTCTGCCACCACGTCGCCGTCACCGGCGATCAGGGCTTTGGTCGAGCACATCTCGGCGCAGGCCGGCAGCTTGCCTTCGGCCAGGCGGTTGCGGCCGTATTTCTCAAACTCGTCCTGGCTGCCGTGGGCTTCGGGGCCGCCGGCGCAGAAGGTGCACTTGTCCATCTTGCCGCGCACACCGAAAGTGCCTTGCGAAGGGAACTGCGGTGCGCCGAACGGGCAGGCGTAAGAGCAGTAGCCGCAGCCGATGCACACGTCCTTGTCGTGCAGCACCACACCTTCGTCGGTCCGGTAAAAACAATTCACCGGGCACACGGCCATGCAAGGAGCGTCGCTGCAGTGCATGCAGGCCACCGAGATGGACTTCTCACCAGGCACGCCGTCGTTGAGGGTGACCACACGGCGGCGGTTCACGCCCCAAGGCACTTCGTGCTCGTTCTTGCAGGCGGTCACGCAACCGTTGCATTCGATGCAGCGCTCTGCATCGCAGATGAATTTCATTCTTGCCATGTTTGTTCTCCTTGCTTACGCTTTTTCCACGTTGCAGATGGTCGATTTGGTTTCCTGCATCATGGTGATGATGTCGTAGCCGTAGGTGGTGGCCGTGTTGACCGCCTCACCACGCACCACCGGCATCGCACCGTTGGGGTAGTAAGGCTTCATGTCTTTGCCCTGCCAGTGTCCGGAGAAGTGGAACGGCAGGAACACGGTGTCTGGTCCCACTCGCGGCGTCACCATCGCCTGCACATTGATGCGCGCGCCGGTCGGGCTGGACACCCAGACGCGCTCGCCGTTGCGAATGCCGCGCGAGGCCGCTGTTTCCGGATTGAGTTCGACGAACATCTCCTGCTGCAACTCGGCCAACCAGGGGTTGGAGCGGGTTTCCTCGCCACCACCCTCGTACTCGACCAGACGACCCGAGGTCATGATCAACGGGAATTTTTCGTGCAGTTTGTCCTCTACGTTCTTGGTCTGCAGCGACTTGTAGAGGATGGGCAGGCGCCAGCGGGACTTCTGGTCATCGTGGCTGGGGTACTTGGCCACCATGTCGGGGCGCGTGCCGTAGAGCGGCTCGCGATGCTGGGGAATCGCATCGGGGAAGTTCCACACCACGGCGCGAGCCTTCGCGTTGCCGAACGGGTGGCAGCCGTGGGCCATGACCACGCGCTGGATACCGCCAGACGAGTCAGTCTTCCAGTTCTTGCCTTCGGCCTTGGCGCGCTCCGCTTCCGTGAGGTCTTCCCACCAGCCCAGCTTTTTCATCAGGATGTGGTCGAACTCGGGGTAGCCGGTGGTGATCTCGGAACCAACCGAGAACGATCCGTCTTCGGCCAGCAGGCTCTTGCCTTCGCGCTCCACGCCGAAGTTGGCGCGGAAGTTGCCGCCGCCGTCCATGACGTGCTTGGAGGTGTCGTAGAGGTTCGGCGAACCGGGGTGCTTGATCTCTGGCGTGCCGTAGCAGGGCCATGGCAAACCGAAGTAGTCACCGGTCATGTCGTAACCGGTTTCCTTGTCGACAACCTTGCCCTTGGCCTTGAGCGTCTTCACGTCGAAGACGTTCATGTTGCGCATGTGGGCCTTCAGGCGCTCAGGACTCTGGCCGGTGTAGCCAATGGTCCAGACCGACTTGTTGATTTCGCGCAGGATGTCCTCGGGCACGGGCTCGTCCATGCCCTTGACCTGCTGCATCTTGTAGTTCTTGCTGAGCTCGGTGGCGAAGCCGAGTTTTTCAGCGAACTGGTGCATGATCATGTGATCGCTGCGGCTCTCCCACAACGGCTCGATGACCTTCTCACGCCATTGCAGCGAACGGTTCGACGCGGTACAGGAACCGCTGGTTTCGAACTGCGTGGCTGCCGGCAGCAAATACACCGCACGGTTGGGGTTCTGGTCTTCGGGTTTGCCAGGCATGGCGGCCATCGACGCGGTGGCAGACGGGTACGGATCCACCACCACCAGCAGGTCGAGCTTGTCCATGGCGCGCTTCATCTCCAGACCGCGGGTCTGCGAGTTGGGTGCATGGCCCCAGAAGAACACGCCGCGCAGGTTCGGGCCCTGGTCGATCAGTTCGTTGTTCTCCAGCACGCCGTCGATCCAGCGCGACACGGTGATACCGGGCTTCTCCATCATGCCCTCGGCGTACTGCGCCTTGATCCAGTCGTAGTCCACACCCCAGGTGGCGGCAAAGTGTTTCCACGAGCCGGCGGCCAGGCCGTAGTAACCGGGCAGCGAATCGGGGTTAGGGCCCACGTCGGTGGCACCCTGCACGTTGTCGTGGCCACGGAAGATGTTGGTGCCGCCACCGGACTTGCCGATGTTGCCCAGCGCCAGTTGCAGGATGCACGAGGCGCGCACGATGGCGTTGCCGATGGTGTGCTGCGTCTGGCCCATGCACCACACGATGGTGCTGGGGTTGTTCTCGTGCAGCATTTTGGCGACCTTGAACACGGTCGCCTCGTCCACGCCGCAGGCCTCCTCAACCTTGTCCGGTGTCCATTTGGCCATCACGTCGGCCTTGACGGCTTCCATGCCGTACACGCGGTCGTTGATGTACTGCTTGTCTTCCCAGCCGTTCTTGAAGATGTGGTGCAACACGCCGAACAAGAACGGAATGTCGGTGCCGGAGCGGATGCGCACGAACTCGTCGGCCTTGGCCGCG
>JBBQKZ010000003.1:0-66102 GCA_038327405.1 Burkholderiales bacterium
GAGCTGCTCGAACAACGGGATGGACAGGGCAACCGTGGCGGGCCCGAGCAGGAAATGAACAAACTGCGCGCCTTCAAAGTAGGTGGCGTAGGGCGTGCCCGTGGCCCAGAGCAACGTGGCCAGCACCGCGATGGCGATGGCCACGGGGTTGGCCAGGGGGTTGAAGCCGCTGCGCTGGTAGAGCAGAAAGGCGCCGTGGTAGACCAGCAACGTGAGCGTGAGGCCCAGCAACGGCGTGGCCGCCAGGTAGACCCAGATATCGGCCAGCGCGCCGGGCAATGGCAGGGCCGGGTTCATGACCGCGTGTGTTTCATCAACCACGCCATGGTGAGCGCGGCACTGGCCAGCCCCACCAGCGTGCTCAACACCAGCGCCACCCCGATGGCCAGGGCTTCATCGCCCAGGCGCTGCAGGTGCAGCATGACGCCCACACCCGCCGGCACGAAGAGCAGCGAAAGGTGTTGCAGAAGGGTCTGCGCGGTGGGCTTGATGGCGCCCAGCACCGAAGGCCGCAACACCAGCGTGAACAGCAGCAAGGCCAGCCCGACCACCGGGCCGGGCATCGGCGCCCCGGTGGCGAGCACAAGCGCCTCGCCCAACAACTGGAACACGAGCAATGTGGCCAGTGCGGGGATCATGGCGCGGGGCGTTTCAGGTGGAGAGCGCGTCGTCCAGCACTTCCACCCAATGGCTAACCGGTGTGGTGGTGCCGCTCTGAAGGTGGGTGATGCAGCCGATGTTGGCGCTGGTGATCACGCTGGGTTGTAGTTCACCCAGGTGGCCGAGCTTGCGGTCGCGCAGCGCGTAGGCGAGCTCCGGGTTGAGCACCGAGTAGGTTCCGGCGGAGCCGCAACACAGGTGCGCCTCGGTCTTGGCCACCTGCACGGTGAAGCCAAGCGCGGCCAGGTGATGCTCCACACCGCCCTTGAGTTGTTGCCCGTGCTGCAGGGTGCAGGGCGGGTGGAAGGCAATCACGCGGGCCGCGTCGGGCTTCTGTTTCAACAAGGGTCGCAGCACAGGCACGAGCGCAGGCAGCAGCTCGCTCAGGTCGCGCGTGAGCTCGCTGATGCGGGCGGCCTTGGTGGCGTAGGCCGGGTCGTCGTGCAGGATGTGGCCGTATTCCTTCACCGTCACACCGCAGCCCGAGGCGTTCATCACGATGGCTTCCACCGCGTCCGGGCCTTCGATCAGCGGCCACCATGCGTCGATGTTGGCGCGCATCTGCGTCATGCCGCCGTTTTGGTCGTTGAGGTGGAACTTCACCGCGCCGCAGCAGCCCGCAGCGGGCGCCAACACACCCTGGATGCCGGCGGCGTCGAGCACACGCGCCGTGGCGGCGTGGATGCTCGGCATCATGGCCGGCTGCACGCAGCCCGCGAGCAGCAACACGCGGCGGGCGTGTGTGCGCGTGGGCAAACGGCCAGCGGCGCGGGGTGCCGGCACCTTGTTCTGCAGCGAGGCTGGCAGCAGCGGGCGCACCAGTTGACCCAGCTTCATGGCCGGGCCGAACAGCGGAGAAGGCAGGCCTTCCTTGAGCAGCCAGCGCACGGCCTGTTCAGCCGCCGGGCGTGGCACTTTTTCATCCACCAGCTTGCGTCCGATGTCGATCAGATGGCCATAGTCCACGCCACTGGGGCAGGTGGTTTCGCAGTTGCGGCACGTGAGGCACCGGTCCAGGTGCATCTGCGTCTTGCGCGTGGGCTCGGCGCCTTCGAGCACCTGCTTCATCAGATAAATACGCCCGCGCGGACCGTCGAGCTCGTCGCCGAGCAACTGGTAGGTTGGGCAGGTGGCGGTGCAGAAACCGCAGTGCACGCATTTGCGCAGGATGGCTTCGGCTGCGCGGCCGTCGGCGCGGGCCTGGTATTCGGGAGAGAGCTGGGTTTGCATGTGAGGTCAGAACATTCGGCCGGGATTGAAGATGCCGGCGGGATCGAAGGATTCGAGCAGGCGGGCCTGGATGCTTTGCAGCGCAGCGCCTTGGCTATGGAAACGCGGCACACCCGGCGCGCCATTGGCACCGGCGCGAAACAGCGTGGCGTGTCCGTTCACCGCGCTGGCGGCCGCGCGCAGCTCGGCAGCCGCCGAGGCCGGCGCCCACAACCATCGCTGCGCACCCTGCCACTCCACCAACTGCGCGTAGGGCAACGTGAGCACCGGCGCGGTCTGCGGCACCGACAGGCGCCACAGGCACATCTCCGGCGAGGAAGCGGTGAAGAACGGCAGACGCTGGTCGCGACAGGCGTCCCAGTCGGGGCCCGCCTGCGCGTTGTCCATGCGCGCACCAAAGGCCTCGCGCGCCATGCGTTCACAGGCGGCGTCCACCGCAGCCACCGCGCCACGCAGGCGCACGAACAGCAAGTCCGGCGCACCGTCTTGCGAGTCGTCCTTCACCCAGCAACTGGCGTTGATGGGCAGCGGCTGGCCGCCCCAGCGGTGCAGTTGCTCCAGCGCGTCGTGCTGCCCGAGGGAGAAGACCAGGGTGGCCTCGGCCAGGGCCAACGGCAACACCTTGAGGCTCACCTCGCTGATCACGCCCAGCGTGCCCATCGATCCCGCCATCACGCGGCTGACGTCGTAGCCCGCCACGTTCTTCATCACCTGGCCTCCGAACGTCAGCAGTTCACCGCGCCCGTTGATGAAGCGTGCACCCAGCACGTAGTCGCGCACCGAACCGGCGCTGGCCCGCGCCGGACCCGCCAACCCGGCGGCCACCATGCCGCCCACGGTGCCAGCTGTGCCGAAGCGCGGGGGTTCAAACGGGAGACACTGGCCCTGCCCGGCCAACAGCGCCTCCACCTCGGCCAGCGGTGTGCCGGCGCGCACGGTGATCACGAGCTCGGTGGGTTCGTAGCTGACGATACCGGACCAGTCGGCGGTGGAGAGTTCAGCGCCCTGTGTCGGCGCGCCATAAAACGATTTGGTATTGCCGCCGACGATGTGCAGTGGCCTGCCTTCGGCACTGGCTTGCAGGATCTGGTCGATCAGGTGGCTCGGATTTTCGGTGGTGCTGGCTTGCATCCGATCGATGGTAGTCGCCGGGGCCGTGACGCACTTTGATTTTTTTGCACGGCGGGCTGCAAACAAGCAGGCTTATCTTGTGTACCCAAGACACATGCCCGCGTTCGCCCGGCCCTTGCATTCGCGCTTGAGTCGCTTCTCCCGCGCTGCGGGACTCTCTTCAGACGGGGCTTTGTGAAACTTCACCGACGTGGGTTTGCGCGGAGCATCAAGCCTGGCCGGCTCGGCCGCGTGTGCGCACAGCGCGAAGACGGCGCACAAGGCCATGGTGGTGCGGGACAAAGGTGCGTGGGTCATGGGTTCCTCCGGTTGACTGCGTTGACGACACAGTAACTATAAAGAACTCAACCAACGCAAAAAAACCCGCGTGCCGGGCGGCAACGCGGGTTCAGCTTGTGCAGGAGACTCTCGACAACTGCGCGGTGGGGACCTTCCTGGAGGGACGGACCGCACCGCGCGGGGAGACCTGCGGGGCTCAGCGGTTGTAGGCCGTCTCGCCGTGGGCGGTGATGTCCAGACCTTCGCGTTCGGCTTCTTCCGAAACGCGCAGACCCAGCATCATGTCGACAATCTTGTAGCAGACAAAGGCCACCACACCCGACCACACCATGGTGATCAGCACGCCTTCGGCCTGCACGACCATCTGGCTGGCGATGGAGTAGTCGTCGCCCTTGATGCCACCCAGCGAGCCGGCCGAGAACACACCAGTGAGGAGTGCGCCCACGATGCCGCCCACGCCGTGCACACCGAACACGTCCAGCGAGTCGTCCGCACCCAGCATCTTCTTGAGACCGGACACGCCCCAGAGGCACAGGAAGCCGGCGACCAGGCCAATGATGATGCCGCCCATGGGGCCCACCGAGCCGCAGGCCGGGGTGATGGCAACCAGGCCAGCCACGGCACCGGACGCAGCGCCCAGCATCGAGGCCTTGCCTTTGGACAGCGCTTCACCGACACACCAGGCCAGCACCGCCGCAGCCGTAGCCAGCAGGGTGTTGATGAAGGCCAGACCGGCGCCGCCGTTGGCTTCCAGGTTGGAGCCGGCGTTGAAACCGAACCAGCCCACCCACAGCAGCGAGGCACCGACCATCGTCAGCGTCAGGCTGTGAGGCGCCATCGATTCCTTGCCGTAGCCGATGCGCTTGCCCAGCATATAGGCACCGACCAGCCCGGCCATGGCCGCGTTGATGTGCACCACGGTGCCGCCGGCGAAGTCCAGCGCGCCCTTGTCGAACAAGTAACCACCGGCGCCCCAGACCATGTGGGCGATCGGGATGTAGCTGAAGGTGAACCACAGGGCACAGAACAGCAGCACGGCGCTGAACTTCATGCGCTCGGCGAACGAGCCCACGATCAGCGCGCAGGTGATGCCGGCGAACGTGGCCTGGAAGGCAACGAAGATCAGCTCGGGAATCATCACACCGGGGGTAAAGGTGGCGGCCAGCGTGGCGGGCGTGATGCCCATCAGGAACACCTTGTCGAGGTTGGCGACGATCAGGCCTTCACCACCGAACGCCAGGCTGTAGCCGTACACGGCCCACAACACGACGATGAGCGAGAACACCACCATCACCTGCATCAGCACCGACAGCATGTTCTTGCTGCGGACCAGGCCGCCGTAGAACAGGGCCAGGCCGGGCACGACCATGAGCACCACGAGGATGGTGGAGACCATCATCCAGGCCACGTCGCCCTTGTCCATGGTTTCCTTGACCGCTTCTTCAGCGGGCGCTGCTTCGGCCGGGGCGGCCATGGCAGCAGCCGGTGCTTCCATCACAGCGGGTGCGGCCGCAGGTGCATCGGCAGCCGGTGCGGCGGCGGCAGCAGGAGGCGCTTCGGTTGTGGTCTGCGCAGTGGCGCTCAGGCCTGCAAAGGCCAGGCCGGCGCCCAGCAGCAGGGTTGCAATGAGTTTTTTCATGTTCGTGATCTTTCTTGTTCAGTGGCGATGATCAGAGCGCTTCTTTGCCGGTCTCGCCGGTGCGGATGCGAACCACCTGTTCGAGCGAGGTGACGAAAATCTTGCCGTCGCCGATCTTGCCGGTGCGTGCCGCACCTTCGATGGCTTCGATCACGCGATCGACGAGGTCGTCGGAGACGGCCGCTTCGATCTTGACCTTGGGCAGGAAGTCCACCACGTATTCCGCGCCGCGGTACAGCTCGGTGTGGCCCTTCTGGCGGCCGAAGCCTTTGACTTCGGTCACGGTGATGCCTTGCACGCCCATGCCGGAGAGTGCTTCACGCACTTCGTCCAGCTTGAACGGCTTGATGATGGCTGAAACCATTTTCATGCTGCTATTCCTCTTCTTGAACAGGAGGGTGATGAGACCGGATGGCCGACACCGAGGGGGTAACGGGTTCGGACTGCCCGAGGACAAACCGATCGCTGTGGGCTGACTGCCGCATGGAGAACCACGCATCGAATCAATCGCTTACAAGGCGTAGCATGGAATATGCCAACCCGGCATATCCCTACCCTGTGGGGTTCAAGCTTCCGACGGCCGCTACAGTGCTCGCGGGGCGGCAAAAGGGCCTGGCAGGCGCCCGGTCCGGCGCAAACCGCACCGTCAGCACGCGCCCAGGTCGGCCCATCGCTGCGATAACGCACCAAAGGCGTGCGAAACGACGGGCAATCTGGGATCTCACCCCCGAAACCATCGGGAATGCACCGAAACAGGGAGTCCATCACCATGAGTCTGTCATTGGTGCGCAGCCGCGCCTTGCTCGGTCTGGACGCCCGGCCCGTGCAGGTGGAGGTCCACCTGGCCAACGGTTTGCCCAGCTTCACCCTGGTGGGCCTGGCCGATACCGAGGTGAAGGAAGCGCGCGAACGTGTGCGCTCGGCCATCGCCAACGCAGGGCTGGAGTTCCCGTCCAACAAACGCATCACCGTGAACCTGGCGCCGGCCGACCTGCCCAAGGATTCCGGCCGGTTCGACCTGCCGATCGCGCTGGGCATCCTGGCCGCCAGCGGGCAGATCAGCGCCGCGCGTCTGGCCGACTGGGAATTCGCTGGTGAACTCTCTCTCGGCGGCGAACTGCGCCCGGTACGCGGCGCGCTGGCCATGAGCCTGGCGCTGCACCGGGACGCCGGCCCGGAAACGGCCAACGCCCGGCTCGTGCTGCCGCCGGGCAGCGCCGAAGAAGCGGCGCTGGTGCCCCAGGCCAGGGTCTACCGGGCGCGCCATTTGCTGGATGTGATTGCCCGCTTTCTCCCCGAAACCGCTGCGGCGGCCGAGCCGCCCGACGATGGTGGCTGGGCGCGACTGACGGCCCACACCATCGGCCACACCCCGCCGCAGGCCGATCTGGCCGACGTGAAAGGCCAGGGCGCGTCCCGCCGAGCCCTGGAGATTGCCGCCGCCGGAGGACACAGTGTGCTGCTGGCCGGGCCGCCCGGGTCCGGCAAGTCCATGCTGGCCCACCGTTTTGCCGGCTTGTTGCCACCCATGAGCACGCTGGAGGCGCTGGAATCCGCAGCCGTGGCATCGCTGGCCGGTCGCTTCGAGCTGGAGCGCTGGGGTCAGCGTCCCACCTGTGCGCCCCACCACAGCGCCAGCGCCGTGGCGCTGGTGGGTGGCGGCTCCCCGCCGAGACCGGGCGAGATTTCTCTCGCCCACCACGGTGTGCTGTTTCTGGACGAACTGCCCGAATTCCCCCGTGCCGCGCTCGAAGCCCTGCGCGAGCCGTTGGAGAGCGGCCATATCCGCATCTCGCGTGCCGCGATGCAAACGGAGTTTCCAGCGCGCTTTCAATTGGTGGCGGCCATGAACCCCTGCCCCTGCGGATTCCTCGGCCACCCCACCCGGGGCTGCCGCTGCACGCCCGACCAGGTGGCACGCTACCAGGGCAAGCTCAGCGGCCCGCTGCTCGACCGCATCGATCTGCATGTGGAGGTGCTCGCCCTGGCACCCGAGAGCCTGCTCAACCAGCAGGCGGGCGAAGCCAGCGCCAGCGTGCGCGAACGGGTGGTGGCCGCCCGGAACCGGGCCCTGGCACGGCAAGGCGCCGCGAACCAGTCGCTGGCGGGCAAGGCGCTCGACGAACACGTCCGGGCCGAGGCGACCGCACTCAAGTTCCTGCACACGGCCGCCGCCCGCCTGGCCTGGAGCGCGCGCGGCACCCACCGCGCGCTGCGTGTGGCCCGCACCATTGCCGACCTGGCCGCCAGCGACACCGTGGGCGTGGCCCACATCGCCGAGGCGGTGCAGTACCGGCGGGTGCTGAACAGCGGCGCTTGAGCGGGCGGTCCGGCGCGAGAGATGCCCTTGGCCGGGTGTGCCGCGAGGCAACTGGTAAGGTTTGCGCCCGTTCGCCCCATTTCCAAGCAGGAGACCCGCATGAGCTACCCCCACACCCAACTCTTCATCCACGGCCAATGGCGCGACGCCGCCGCTGGCGAGACTCTGGCCGTGTTCAACCCCGCCACCGGCAAGGAAATCGGCCGCGTGGCGCACGCCCGCCAGGCCGACCTGGACCTGGCCCTGGACGCCGCCCAAAAAGGCTTTGAAATCTGGCGCGACAAGCCGCCCATCGAGCGGGCCAAGGTCATGCGCGCTGCGGCGGCCCTGATGCGCGAACGCGCTGGCGCCATTGCCGCGCTGCTCACACAAGAACAAGGCAAGCCGCTGGCCGAGGCCAAGGGTGAAGCCATGGCCGCCGCCGACATCATCGAATGGTTTGCCGACGAAGGCCTGCGCGTGTACGGCCGCATCGTGCCCTCACGCGGCAACCTCGCCATGCGCCAGATGGTGCTCAAGGACCCCGTCGGCCCGGTGGCGGCGTTCACACCCTGGAACTTTCCCATCAACCAGGTGGTGCGCAAGCTCGCCGCAGCCCTGGCCACCGGCTGCTCCATGATCGTGAAGGCGCCGGAAGAGACCCCGGCCGCACCCGCCGAGCTGGTGCGCGCCTTTGCCGACGCTGGCCTGCCTCCCGGCGTGCTCGGCCTCGTCTACGGCACGCCGTCGGAGATTTCCACCTACCTGATCGCCCACCCCGTCATCCGCAAGATCACCTTCACCGGCTCCACGCCGGTGGGCAAGCAGCTCGCGGCCATGGCTGGGCAACACATGAAACGCGTGACCATGGAGCTGGGCGGCCACGCGCCGGTGATCGTGTGTGAAGACGCCGACGTGGCCCTGGCCGTGAAAACCGCCGGCGGTGCCAAGTTCCGCAACGCCGGCCAGGTCTGCATCTCGCCCACACGTTTTCTGGTGCACGAGAGCATTGCGAAGGAGTTCTCGGCCGCGCTGGTGAAGCACGCCGCGGGTCTGGCCGTGGGCGACGGCACGGCCGAGGGCACACAGATGGGCCCGCTGGCCAACCCCCGCCGCGTGACGGCCATGGCCGAATTCACCCAAGACGCGGTGGAACGCGGCGCCACGCTGGCCACCGGCGGCGAGCGCATCGGCGAGGCGGGCAACTTCTGGCAGCCCACCATCCTCACCGACGTGCCGCTGGACGCGCGCGTGTTCAACGACGAGCCCTTCGGCCCCATGGCAGCGGTGCGCAGCTTCAAGACGCTGGAAGAAGCGATCGCAGAAGCCAACCGCCTGCCGTTCGGCCTCGCCGGCTATGCCTTCACGCGCTCATTGAAAAACGCGGACCTGCTGGCGCGCCGCGTGGAGGTGGGCATGCTGTGGGTCAACATGCCCGCCATGCCCTCGGCCGAAATGCCGTTCGGCGGCATCAAGGATTCGGGCTACGGCACCGAGGGCGGACCGGAGGCGATGGACGCCTACCTGAACGCGCGGTCCATCTCGATCATGAACGTCTGAATCGGAGCCGAGTTCGGTTCGCTGTTCACCGTTCGCACTGAGCCTGTCGAAGTGCTTGCGCTCGCTGGGCTTCGACAGGCTCAGCCCGAACGGCTCTGTCGCGTGATGTCGCAGGCAGGCATCAGCCCTTGTTGGGGCCCAGCTTGTTCGTGAATGCCACCACGAGCGCAGTCATCAAGAAGAACGCCTGCAACTCCAGGCGCCAGCCGCCGGTGTTGGTGATGTCCATGAAGTGGCTCGAATGCGCGAGCACCAAGGCGAACACCATGTTGATCGCGATCACCAGCGCCGCGGGGACCACCCACAGGCCCACGAGCAGGAACAGCGGAGCGATCAGCTCGCCCAGGTACACGCCGTAGGCCAGCGCGCCGGGCAGCCCGTTGGCCACCAGCATGCCTTCGATGCCGCCCACACCCCCCGTCACCTTGGCCCATCCGTGAAAGATCATGAGGATGGCGAGCGTCCAGCGCAGCAGGATCACGCCCAGGCGGGGTTGGTTGAAGAGGTTGTTGAGTGCGTTCATGTGCTTGAGTTGTTGAAGGAAAGGGAAGAGTGATCAGCAAGACCCTGGTCGGTTCCTCTCGGCGCTGAAAAATGGGGCCTAAAGATTCGGCGCCAGCCAACGCTGCAGTTCTTTCTCGGCCACCGCGCTGCGCTTCGCCAGGTCGGCCACCTGGTCTTCGCCGATCTTGCCCACGTTGAAGTAGGTGCTCTCGGGGTGGCTCAGGTAGAAGCCGCTCACGCTGGCCGCCGGCAGCATGGCCAGGCTTTCGGTCAGGCCCATGCCGATGTCGTCGCACTGCAGCAGGTCGAACATCGGGCGCTTGACCGAGTGGTCCGGGCAGGCGGGGTAGCCCGGCGCCGGGCGGATGCCCTGGTACTTTTCCTTGATCAGTTCTTCGTTGCTCAGCCCCTCGTCGGCCGCGTAGCCCCAGAGGTCGGTGCGCACGCGGTGGTGCATGCACTCGGCCAGACCTTCGGCCAGGCGGTCGGCCAGGGCCTTGAGCATGATCGCGGAGTAGTCGTCGTGGTCGTCGATGAACAGCTTTTCCTTCCTCTCCACGCCCAGGCCGGCGGTCACAGCGAACACGCCAACGTAGTCGTTGGCCACGCCCTTGGGGGCCACGAAGTCGGCCAGACACCGGCTGGGCCGCATCACGCCGTCCACCTCGAAGCGCTCGGTCTGCTGGCGCAGGCCGTGCCAGGTGAGGGCCACCTCGCTGCGGCTGTCGTCGGTGTAGAGCTCGATGTCGTCGTCACGCGCGCTGTTGGCCGGGTACAGGCCCACCACCGCGCTGGCGCTGAGCCAGCGGCCTTCAATCAGGCGCTGCAGCATGCGCTTGCCGTCGCTGAACACGCGTCGAGCCTCTTCGCCCACCACCTCGTCCTTGAGGATCTCGGGGAAGGGGCCGGCGAGGTCCCAGGTCTGGAAGAAGGGCGCCCAGTCGATGTAGCGCGCGATCTCATTCAGGTCGAAGTTCTTGAACACGCGCTTGCCGATGAAGCGCGGCTTCTTCGGCTCGAACGCACTCCAGTTGATCGGTGTCTTGTTGGCGCGCGCCTTGGCCAGCGGCCACAGAGGCACCTGCTTCTTGCTGGCGTGTTGCGCTCGCACCTTGTCGTAGTCGGCGTTGAGCTCGGCGATGTACTGCGCCGCCTGGTCGGAGAGCAGGCCCTGCGCCACGCTCACGCTGCGCGAGGCGTCGGGCACATAGACCACCGGGCCGCTGTAGTGCGGCGCAATCTTCACCGCGGTGTGCACGCGGCTGCAGGTGGCGCCGCCGATCAGCAGCGGAATCTGTTTGTCGCGGAAATGCGCGTCTTTCTCCATCTCGCCGGCCACGTACTGCATCTCTTCCAGGCTGGGTGTGATCAGGCCCGACAGGCCCACGATGTCGGCGCCTTCGGCCTTGGCCATGGCCAGAATTTCGTGGCAGGGCACCATCACGCCCATGTTCACCACCTCGTAGTTGTTGCACTGGAGCACCACGGTGACGATGTTCTTGCCGATGTCGTGCACGTCGCCCTTCACGGTCGCAATCACGATCTTGCCCTTGGGCTTCACGTCGCCACCGGCGGCCACCAGCGCCAGCTTCTCGGCCTCGATGTAGGGCAGCAGGTGCGCCACGGCCTGTTTCATCACGCGCGCGCTCTTCACCACCTGCGGCAAAAACATCTTGCCCTGACCAAACAGGTCGCCCACCACGTTCATGCCGTCCATCAGCGGGCCTTCGATCACGTTGAGCGGGCGGCCGCCGCCGGCCTCGATCTCGCGCCACATCTCCTCGGTGTCTTCGCTGATGAAGTCGTTCATGCCGCGCACCAGCGCGTGGCTCAGGCGCTCGCGGATCGGCAGCGCACGCCATTCGTTCTTTTTGCTGTCGTCCTTGGCCGCGCCCTTGGCGTTTTCGGCCACCTCCACAAGGCGCTCGCCCGCGTCGGTGCGGCGGTTCAGCACCACGTCTTCCACCCGCTCGCGCAGCTCGGGTTCGAGCTCGTCGTACACGCCCACCATGCCCGCGTTGACGATGCCCATGTCCATGCCGGCCTGGATGGCGTGGTACAGGAACACGGTGTGGATCGCCTCACGCACCGGGTCGTTGCCGCGGAAGCTGAACGACACGTTGGACACACCGCCACTCACCTTGGCGCCTGGCAGGTTCGCCTTGATCCAGCGCGTGGCGTTGATGAAATCGACCGCGTAGTTGTTGTGTTCCTCGATGCCGGTGGCGATGGCGAAGATGTTCGGGTCGAAGATGATGTCCTGCGGCGGGAAACCCACCCCACCTTGGTCAACATCCGCCACCAGGATGCGGGAGGCCCGCTCGCAGATTTCGACCTTGCGCTCGTAGGTGTCGGCCTGGCCTTTTTCGTCAAACGCCATCACCACGGCGGCCGCGCCGTAGCGCTTGACCAGCCGCGCCTGGCGCTTGAACTCGTCCACGCCCTCCTTCATGCTGATGGAGTTGACGACGCCCTTGCCCTGCACGCAGCGCAGGCCGGCCTCGATGACCTCCCACTTGGAGCTGTCCACCATCACCGGCACGCGCGCGATGTCGGGCTCACCCGCGATCAGGTTGAGGAACTTCACCATCGCGGCCTTGCTGTCCAGCATGGCCTCGTCCATGTTGATGTCGATGATCTGGGCGCCGTTTTCCACCTGCTGGCGCGCCACGGCCAGCGCCTGCTCGTACTCGCCGTTCAGGATCATGCGGGCGAAGGCCTTGGAGCCGGTGACGTTGGTGCGCTCGCCGATGTTGACAAAGAGGCTGTCCGAGCCAATACGCAGCGGCTCCAGGCCGGAAAGCAGCATGGGCGGCACGGAAACGGAAGGGGAAGAAACGGATGCGGAGGCAGATGCAGACATGGGGCTCACCAAGGCAGTTTTGCAGACAACAGACTGGTGAGCGCCGTTTTGGGCCTGTTCGTGCCCACTCAAGCCTGACGCACACGCGAACCCAGTGGGCCGGTGGCGCTGCAGCGCTCCTTGAGAGACCACAATTTTAGCTGTTGATGCTGCCCAAGCTTGACATGGCCTTAGCGGGTGGCCCGATGCTGTTCCCTCAGGGTTCTGTTGAGAGCCGTGGTCACGTAGCAGTTGCTGCGTCCCACCTGCTGTTTGCCGAGGCCCCCATTTGTATAAAAAATTGAATTTTCTATACATGTTGAACGCCACGTGTGTAGAAAACCAAGCCTTTTCATCGCAGTGAAGGCGGGCAGCGTCGGTTTGGCGCTCATGTGAGCTTGATCACAGGAAGCCGCCAGCCCCCGGTGAATACTCCGGGCCTCATCATCCCGCAACACAACGAGAAAACCCATGACGCTTCCCCTGCTGAAAAGCGCGCTTCTGCTGGCCCTTGGCCTGATCACAACGCTCTCCCACGCCGTGGAGGTGAGGTTTTCACCTGTGGCGCCGGGTGTGTACGCCTTCGTGGGGGAGAAGGGCGGGCGCACCTACGAGAACGAAGGGCTCAACGCAAACATTGGCCTGGTGGTCACGCCCGCCGGCGCGCTGCTGGTGGACAGCGGCGCCAGCTACCTGGGCGCGAAGCAGATCCACGAGGCGGTGAAAAAAGTCACCTCACAACCGGTCAAGTGGGTCATCAACACCGGCGGACAGGACCACCGCTGGCTCGGCAACGGCTACTTTCTGGCCCAGGGCGCCGAGGTGATCGCCCACGCCAGCGGACGGGCCGACATGCTCGCGCGCGGCGGCGACCACATGAACAGCCTGCGGCCAGAGCTGAAGGAAAAGCTTGAAGGCACTGTGCCCACACTGCCTTCGCGCTGGATCGAAGGCAGCCAGGAAACCCTGAACCTCGGCGGTACCGTGGTGGAGGTGCGGCACATGGGCGGCGCGCACACGCCGGGGGATGTGGTGGTCTGGCTGCCCGCAACGCGTGTGGCGTTCAGCGGCGACATCGTTTACGTGGACCGCATGCTGGGCGTGCTGCCGGTCAGCCACACCGGCCGCTGGCTGCAGAGCTTTGCAGCGCTGCAAGCCCTGCAGCCTGAGCGCATCGTGCCCGGCCACGGCGAGGTGAGCGACCTGGGTACCGCCCAGGGCCACACGCGCGACTATTTGGTGGCCCTGCGTGCGCACATGAAGAAGGCGGTCGACGACGGTGCGGAGATCAGCGCCGCCATCAAGGCGTTTGACGCCCAGCCGTGGATGGGTCTGCTCAACGCGGCCCAGCTGCACCCCGGCAACGCCAGCCGCACCTACCTGGAGCTCGAACGGGAATGAAGGCTTTCCGCTTCGGGTGACCGGGGCGTTTCCGGGACCAGGTGCGGTCGCCCTGAGGCTGCCCTTCGACAAGCTCAGGATGATCGGAGGACACCCGTTCGGGCTGAGCCTGTCGAAGCCCTTGCCAGCCAGCAACGCACGAGCCCTTCGACAAGCTCAGGGCGAACGGATCTCTGGTGCGGTGCTCAACAGGCGATGTGGTGCGATGCTTGCTTGACCTTCCCCATGCCCCACCGCACCGACCCCGACCACACCGGCACCGACTGGCACGCCCAGGAGCTGCTGCTCATGCGCGAGGTGATGAAGCTGGTGGGCCGCAGCCTGGCGCCGGCGTTTGTGTTGCGCGAGATGCTGCACCTCATGAGCGAGCTGCTCGGGCTGAACCGGGGGCGCATGGTGCTGGCCGACGAAGCCACCGGCGGCCAGACCCGGGACCAGCGCACCGCCTCCATTCGCCACGCCTACGGCCTCACCGCCGGGCAGGTGGCCAGCGGCGTGTATCGCTGGGGCGAGGGCATCACCGGGCGCGTGCTGCAGACCGGCCTGCCCGCCATCGTGCAGGACGTGGACGCCGAGCCGCTCTTTCTGTTTCGCTGCGTGCCGCGCAGCCAGCTGCCGCCGCAGACCGTGGCCTTTCTGGCGCTGCCCATCGAGGTGAACGGCGCCACCATCGGCGTGCTGGCCTGCCACCGCATCCGCAGCCGCCAACGCCACCTGAACGACGACCTGGCGCTGCTGCGCATTTTGGCCACGCTGGCCGGGCAGCTGCTGCAGCTGGAACAGCTGGTGGCCGAGGAAACCCGCCAGCTCGAAGAGCGCAACGCCGCCCTGGCCCGCGCGCTCGATACGAGCACCGCGCGCTACGGGCTCATTGGCCGCTCACCCGCGCTGTTGCAAGCCCTGGGCGAGCTGGAGCGGGTGTCGCAGTCGCAGGCCACGGTGCTGCTGCTGGGCGAGTCGGGCACCGGCAAGGAGCTGTTTGCCCGCGCCGTGCACCTGGCCAGCGGCCGGCACGACCAGCCCTTCATCAAGGTGAACTGCTCGGCCATCCCCGACACCTTGTTCGAGTCCGAACTGTTTGGCTACGAGCGCGGCGCCTTCACCGGCGCCAACACCGCGCGCGCCGGCTGGTTCGAGCAGGCCAACGGCGGCACCATCTTTCTGGACGAGATCGGCGAGCTGCCGCTGGCCATGCAGAGCAAGCTGCTGCGCACCCTGCAAGAAGGCACGCTGGTGCGCCTGGGCGGCACGCGCGAGCTCAAGGTGAATGTGCGCCTGGTGGCCGCGACCAACCGGGACCTGGCGCGCGACGTGCAGGCCGGGCAGTTCCGGCAAGACCTGTATTACCGGCTCAACGTGATCCCGATCCGCCTGCCCAGCCTGCGCGAGCGGCGCGAAGACATCCGCGCACTCGCCCTGCATTTTGTGAACCGCGCCAACCAGGCCCACGAACGCAACGTGCACCTGGCGCCCGAGGCCATGGCGCGGCTGGAAGCGCACGACTGGCCCGGCAACATCCGCGAGCTCGGTAACCTCATCGAACGCCTGGTGCTGCTGACCGACCACACCCGCGTGACCGCCGTGGCGCTGGAGCGCTTCATGCCCGAGTCGTCACCACCCGCTCCCGGCGCGGTGAATGCCATGCAAGGGCCACGCGCCACCGCACCGCCAGCCGTGGCCGGCCCGGCGCCCGACGCCCTGGTGCGCGACTACCAAAGCGCCAACTCCCACACGGCCGAGCACCTGCGCAAGGCGCTCGACCAACACCAGGGCAACCAGTCGCGCGCTGCGCAAAGCCTGGGGCTCACGCTCCGGCAGTTCAGCTACCGGCTGCGCAAGGCCGGGCTGCGGTGAGGCCAAGGCAATGGCCCCCGGCGCTCCAAGGCTCGGCGATACTCGAAACCGCGTTCCGGTGAGCGCCCGGTCCTGAGCCAAAGCGACTGCGCTTCACCCCACCCTTCAAACAACTGCACACGAAAAAATTATGGAAAAGCTGCTCTCGGGCGTGGGTTCGCTGCTGTACGGCATGCGCTTCACCATGCTCTTTTTCTACGTCGGGCTGGTCGCCATCATCTTCGGCATCCTGGGCAAGTTTTTGCTGGAAACCTACAAGCTCTTCATCACCCTGATGTTCGAAGATCTGCAAAAGATCGACCTGATCATCAAGGTGCTCGAGCTGGTGGACATGACCATGGTCGCCCAGCTGGTCTGGGTGGTGGCGCTGGCGGGCGTGTCGCTGTTCGTGACCACCGGGCACTTCGATTCAAAAGAGATGAAAAAGCCCGACTGGCTCGATCACGTCAACACCTACAACCTCAAGCTCAAGCTGGCCTTCGCCATCATTTCCATCTCGGGCGTGCACGCCCTCAAAACCTACCTCAGCGGCGAGCTGACCCTGGAAAACATCCAGGTCGTCACCATGGTGGCGGTGATCCACTTCACCTTCGTGCTCTCGGCCATCGGCATCTCGTTCGCCGAGCGGCTGACGCGAGACAAACACTGAAGCAGCGCCGCCATGAAAACCATCGACGAAATGCTGAACCTGGCCCTGCTCACCCCCGACGAGCACCAGCAGATCAGCAGCTGGATTGCCCAGGCCGACACCCCCGACGAGATCCTGAAGATGCCGCCCCTGCTGTGGCGGGCGGTGGAGCGGGCGAGTGCGGTGATGGGGATTGACGAGGATTTGCTGCGGCCGCCTGCGCTAGATGGGGACGACGTGACCAGCTAATTGAGACCGCGCTAAATGTCCATCACTCTATTCAGAGGCTACTACAGGTGTGGAAAGCATGTCGGCCCTCAGCCAGAAACAGGTTCTTCCCCCAGAGTGAAATCGGATATTCAACGATTGAGCTGAGGAGCTTTCTACTTAGCGGCGGATGACCCGGCTTGGTTAGGGCTAGGCAGAACTGGGTTGCCAAAAGTCTGCGCTAGCGTTTGCGAGTTGGGCGTCCAAACTGTCCCACGCGAACCCGGAGTTGCGAATCAGCATCCCCAGGTCCTCCACAAGAGATTGCATCATGTCGATGACGCGCTTCAAGTCGGCCCACTTGATGCCGAGCTGACCGATATCTACGAACTGGTACTTGTCGGCCACCAAGTGAACCTCACTATGCGCAGAGACTTTGTCTCTGATAGTGAGAAAGCCTTGCAGCGCGGGGTCGGACTCAAGAGCAAAAAACCTTATGTTGGTGCGAGTAAGGATCTCGTCAAACTGGAATCGGCGCTCGTCCCGTTCGCGTAACTCCATGCGCTTGAGAGCCTCGCGAATCTCTGCATCGGTCTCTTCTGCGATTGAAGGCAGAGTCCAAACCGCAAATCGGTCTCGCAGTTCGGCTTGAAGCTTCGCATCGCGCAGGGTGCTGACAAGCCTCTTGATACTTGGTGTTCTTTCGTCCCGATCGAGGGACAGCTTTGCAATGTCCTGCGCGCAGGAGAGAAAAAGTGAATGCCGGAGAGTCTGAAATCCCCGCGCTCGCACTTTCGAACCATGTTGCTTCACAACGGCGGCGTCGAACAGCATCGGGTGCAATAGCGCATAACGCTCTTTAAGGCTGATAAATGCATCGAGGAGATGGCTGGTATGAGCTTCGAGCTTGTCAATGCAAGTAGGCATATCTGGATTTCGACTCAAAGTGGGAGCTAAGCGGGCAACAGTGGAAGGCCGTTTGCCCGGACCATTGAAAATGCATCTCGAAGCACTGGCCCGGTGATCGCGATATTACGTTCTCATCCTGCTCGACTGTGGGCTCTTACGTTGGGCGTTGTCTTCATTGGAGACGCGCGGACCCCCTATGTGTGTAATGCAATGCCGCTCAAACTTTGTGGGACACCTTCGCTGATTGCTTAGGAACTTCTGTCTTGGCTCAAAACTGAGATGCTCGCCCTCTCATCCGGAGCCTCGGGCACTCCCAATGCGATCAACCTGGCCTCAACACTGTGTCGACATTGTGTTCACACAGTGGCGACGCCAAGCCATGGCCAGCGCCAATCCATCTCCGAAGCATTCTCAACAAACCCAACAAATTCAACGCCCTTCCAGCGTTGACACCACCTCGTTCCCCCCTGGCACGCAGGTTGCGCTAGAGACCTCAGGCAATCCCGCCTTCCGCCACTTCCGCGAGGTCTCCATGAGCATTGACGCCACCCTGATCGCCCCCGCCCAGCTTGCTGCGCTGCAGTCGTCCGAACCCGTCGTGGTCATCGACACGCGTGACGCGGACACCTTTGCCGCCGGTCACATTCCCGGTGCCGTGAACCTGCGCGAAGTGTTCACGTATCTGGCCACCTCCACACCCGAAGGCCTGCAGGCGCTCAAGGCCACGTTCGCCGAGGCGCTGGGCGCGGCCGGTTTGTCGGGCAAAGAGACGGCGGTGTTTTACGAAGACGCGATGAACAGCGGCTACGGCCAGTCGTGCCGCGGCTACTACCTGCTCACCTGGCTGGGCTACCCCAAGATCAAGGTGCTCAACGGCGGCTTCAGCGCCTGGAAATCCGCCGGCCTGCCCATCTCCACCACGGCCGCCACACCCACGCCCACCACCTTCCCCGCAGATCTGCCCACGGCCGACGTGATGCTCACGCAAGACGACGTGAAGGCTGCCCTGGGCACCGACACCGTGTTGCTCGACGTGCGCGACATCGACGAGTGGATCGGCGAATCGTCGTCGCCTTACGGCAAGGACTTCGCGCCCCGCAAGGGCCGCCTGCCCGGCGCCAAGTGGCTCGAGTGGTACCGCTTCATGAAGCCTTCCGCACAAGGCCCGGTGTTCAAGACGCCCGACGAAGTCAAGGCCGAGTGCGCCACCGCCGGCATCACCACCGACGACACCATCTACCTCTACTGCTTCAAGGGCGCGCGCGCGTCCAACACCTTCCTGGCGCTCAAGCAGGCCGGCTTCTCCGACGTGCGCATGTACTTCGGCTCGTGGAACGAGTGGTCGCGCGACGAGAGCCTGCCGATCGAAACCGGTCTGCCGGTGGCCAAGTCCACCAGGAAGCCTGCGCTGGCCCTGGCCGCCTGAGCTTTTCCCTTTCCCCGATTCCTGAACACCTGGAGACACCATGTCCGCTACCGACACGCTTGAGCCTGTGACCACCGTGAAGGCGTACCTGCGCCCCATCGACAGCGAGGGCCTCGCGGCCTTTGCCGCCAAGGGCAAGGCCAACCCCGCCAGCCGTGGCACCAACAAGGTCCACACCGTCATGGAGGGGCAGTACCGCTCGCTCTCCACCGTGGGCAACCACGCGCCGGTGGTGGTGGACGAGCCGCTGCACCTCTTCGGCGAAGACACGGCCCCGGCGCCCGGCGAGATCGTGCTGTCGGGCCTGGGCGGATGTCTCGCGGTGGGCATCACGGCGGTGGCCACCTGGAAGGGCGTGAAGCTCAGCAAGCTCGAGGTGTTCATGGAAGGCGACATCGGCAACCCAGCTGCGTGGGGCGCCGGAGGCGCGCTGGAGAAGCTGCCGTCCGAGATGGGCTTTCAGGCCATCCGCGTGAGGGTGGTGGTGGAGGGCGATGCGCCGCGCGAGGTGCTGGACGAGATCGTGAAGCACGCCAACTTCTATTCACCCGTGGCCAACAGCATGCGCAACCCGATTCCGTTCGAGATTGCGATGGCCTGATGTGTTTTGCTCCCTCCCCCGCTGGGGGAGGGCAGGGGTGGGGGTACGTGTGAAGCGGCTTTGTCGGCGCGCGGGCCCCCATCCCAACCTTCCCCCAGAGGGGGAAGGAGTGAATTCACCCCGATCATCCTGAGCCTGTCGAAGGGCCCACCCACCTGCTGGAGCTTGAATGAACCCGAACGATCTGCCCCGCGAGCTGACGCAAGAAGCATCGGCCAACGAGATGTTGGCGGCCGTGCGCACCGTGGCGCAGGGCCCGCTGGCCGACGTGGTGGAAGCCTGCGACCGCAACGGCTTCTACCCGCGCGATATATTGCAACAGCTGGGCGCGCTCGGCGCATTCAGCGCGCACCTCGACGCTCCCGTGGGCCGGGCCGACTACGGCCTGGCGATCCGCGCCATGGCGGAGGTCTCGCGCGTGTGCGGTGCCACCGGTTTCATGGTGTGGTGCCAGGCGGTGTGTGGCCTGTACATGCAGGCCTCGGGCAACCCGGCGCTGATGGGTGATGCGCTCACCGCACACGCCAGCGGCGTCACGCTGGGCGGCACCGGCATGTCCAACCCCATGAAGAGTTACGCGCAGATCGAGAGCCTGCTGCTCAAGGCCACGCCGGTGGAGGGCGGCTACCTCGTCAACGGCACGCTGCCCTGGGTGAGCAACCTCGGGCCCGACCATGCCTGCGGTGTGCTCGCGGCGGTGATGAACGGCGACGAGCTCGCCGGGCGCGAAGTGATGTTTCTGCTGCGCTGCAACGCCCCCGGCATGGAGCTGCGCGAATGCCCCAGCTTCTCCGCCATGGAAGGCACGGGCACCTACGCGCTGCGCCTCACCAACGTGTTCATCGGCGCCGACGAGGTCATGGCCGAGCCGGCCAAGCCGTTCATCGCGCGCATCCGCGCCGCCTTCGTCATGCTCCAGTGCGGCATGGCCGTGGGCGTCACGCAGGGCGCCATCGACTCCATCTGGGAAGTCGAGGCGCAGCTCGGCCATGTGAACCAGTTTCTGGAAGACCGGCCCGACGCGCTGCAGGCCGAGCTGGACGCGCTCACCGCGCGCGTAATGAAACTGGCCGAAACACCGTTCAACCCGTCGGTGGAGTTTTTCATCGACGTGCTCGACGCACGCGCGCACGGCGCCGAGCTGTCGCTTCGCGCCGCGCAGTCGGCCCTGCTGCACCAGGGCGCACGCGGTTACCTCATGAGCTCGGCTGTGCAGCGGCGCGTGCGCGAGTCGCACTTTGTGGCGATCGTCACGCCCGCCATCAAACACCTGCGCAAGGAGATCGCGCGGCTCTCGGCCGAGGTGATGCCGGCATGAACACCCCACCAGTCGAGATGAGCCCCCCTCAGTTCGGGCTGAGCTTGTCGAAGCCCTCACCAGAAGCCACCGTGCAAGCCCTCGCACCCTGGCAGCAGTACATCTGCGACGCCTGCGGCTACATCTACAACGAAGCCGACGGCGACCCCGACGGGGGCTTGCCACCCGGCACGCGCTACGCCGACATTCCCGACGACTGGTCTTGCCCACTGTGCGGCGTGACCAAGGCCGACTTCACGCCGTACACACCGCCCAGCCTCGAAGCCTTGCGCGCCGGCATGACGAACAGCGCCCCGGTGGCCACACGCGGCGCGGCCGGCGTACTCATCGTCGGCGCAGGGCGCGCCGGCTGGCAGATGGCCGAAGCCCTGCGCTCGCTTGACGCCGTATTACCCATCACCGTGGTCACGGCCTGCGCGGGCGACGTGTACGACAAGCCCATGCTGTCCATCGCCATGGCGCGCAGTACCGCGCTGGACGCCATGGTCAGGGAAAGCGGCACGGCGGCGGCAGCGCGCCTGAACGTGCGCCTGATCAGCCACACGCAGGCCGTGCGCATCTGCACCGACACCCGGCAGCTGCGCACCACACGCGGCAACCTGAAATATGACCGCCTCGTGCTGGCCCACGGCGCACAAGCCGCGCTGCCACCCTCGCTGCCCGCTGCGATGTGCTGGCGCATCAACCACCTGGCGGCGTACCAGAAGCTGCGCACAGCACTCGGCGACACGCCGAAGGACGTGACCATCGTCGGCGCCGGCCTGATCGGCAGCGAACTCGCCAACGACCTCGCGCTCGGCGGCCACCGCATCACCTTGCTGGACGTGCAGACCGAGCCGCTCGCGCGCTGGAGCGCCGAGGGCGCAGGCAGCCAACTGCTCGACGCGTGGAAAGACCTCGCCATCCGATTCGTGGGCGGTGTGCAGGTGGCACAGCTGGAGCAGGTGGCGGGCCGCTACCGCATCACCACCACCTGCGGCCAGCGCTTCGCCGCCGACCAGGTGATCGCCGCCGCCGGCCTGAGCACGCCGCCGCGCCTGGCGCAGAGTGCCGACCTGAAGTGGTACAACGGCATCGCTGTGGATGCGGCGAACCTGAAGACGAGCAACGAGCTCATCCACGCCATGGGCGACTGCATCGCCATCAACGGCCAACCCAGCCGCTTCATCGAACCCATCGCAAGGCAAGCCCGGGCCATCGCGGCCGACATCTGCGGCACAACCCCGGCGCCCTACGAACCACGCGCAGCGGTGGTGCGGGTCAAGACGACCTCACGGCCTCTGACCCTGCACTGAGCGCCGTCCTCAGTTGTCGGGCTTGCCCGGTGGCTGTGCAAACGTCAGGATCAATTCCCGCACGATCTTGCGTTGCGCGGGCGACAGGCGCAGGAAGGCGTCGAAGGTTTCCCGGTCCTGGTAGCCGACGCCGTCGGTCCAGCGCTGGTGGTGCTCCTGCACGCGGTGACGCACCGCCACGCCAAAACGCAGCACCTCGGGCTCCACCCGAAGAATCTCGGCCAGCACCAGCAGTTTGTCCTGCGCGGGGATCGCTTCACCGCGCAGCCAGCGCGACACCGCCTGGAACGACACCGAGCGCCCCCAGTACTTGGCGTTGAAGAGGTTGAGCAGGACGCCGGGTCTGGGCTCCAGCCCTGCGGCCTGCATGGCCGCGCGCAACCGCTGGGCAAATTCAAGCTTGTGTTCCATGCACCGAACGCTAGTTTTGGGTTCGATGCTGAACCAACTTTGTGTTGTACTATCCGTTGACTTTTCGGTTGAATTTTCACGGTTCATAGGTACCAAAGTTCTTGTCAAGTGCCTCAGTGTCCACGCACTGGCCGTGATCAGCATCAGGGATTGACATGAGAAGCCGCCGCCAGGAAGCGCGCCATGCCGGTTTGGAGGAACACGTCACGCCGACCACCGCGGGCTTGCTGGCGTGGTGGTTCGACCCGGGGCGGGCCAGCGCCCATGGCGGGCTGGCGTTCAACGAAGCGCAGCAGCGCGCCATCGTCAACACCATCACGCGCCACGAAACCGAATGCAGGCAACACCGCGTGGCGCCTCCCCGACACCGCGTCGAGCTGGTCGACGAGGCAGACCGGATCCCGGTTCTGCTGGCCTTGATGCTGTGGCAGCTGCTCAACCACGCCGCCGGCGAGCACAACCCGCGATTCACCCGCCACTTCGTGTTGATCACGCCCGATCACGAAAGCCGTGCCCGCCTGCTGGACGCACTGCATGGCCAGCCACTGGCGGGCACCGACAACGCACGGGACTTCGGCACCGCCGCGCTGGTGCGCCTCGCCGATCTGCTCGTTCCCGAGGAACACCGCGACCCGGTCTATGCCGTGATGTGCAGCAGCGCCTGCAACGGCGCGGCCATCGAGCCCACGTCGCAGGGCGATGACTGGATCGTGATCACCAACCTGCACCTGCCTTCCCGGACGGCCCTGGCGCACCTGCCACAACTGATGGTGTTCGTGCACGAGGTGCACGGCGCCGAGGCCGGGCAACAGGACACCGCGGCACAACGGCGCAAGCGTCTGCGCCGCATCGTCTCCCTGCATGGCAAGCCTTGCATGGAGGTGGTGTTTTCCGGGCCGGTGGACAGCGCCTGCTGACGGCCTTCGGCAGCGCGGCGCTCAGGCCCCCGCGGCCTGCGCCACCACGGGTATCACGCGCCGCGCCGGTGGCTGCGCCCGCGCCCGCAACTGCCCACACCCGCCCTCCACGTCCTGCCCGGCCGACTGCCGCAGCTTGGTGAGGATGCCGCGGCGGTGCAGGCGACGCGCGATGTCGGCCGCCTCTTCCCAGCTTGGGCGCTGGTAGGGCAAACCGTCGACCGCGTTGTACGGAATCATGTTGAGCACGGCGTACTTGCCGTGCAGCAAGCGCACGATGCCCTCGACCTCGTCGTCACCGTCGTTGATGCCGGCCAGCAGCGTCCACTGGTACTGAATGGGGTAACCCGTGGCGCGCGCGTAACGCTCGCCGGCCTCCACCAGCTCGTCGGGCGTCATGCGAGGCGCGCGGGGCAGCAGCTGTTCGCGCAAGTCGGCCTTGGTGGTGTGCAGCGAGAGCGCGAGCGCGGGCTTTACGCGGGCCAGCGGCAAGGCTTCAAACACGCGCGGATCACCCACGGTGGAGAACACCAGCTGTTTGTGGCCGATGTTGCCCACGGTGCCCAGCAGGTCGATGGCCTCCATCACGTTGTCCAGGTTGTGCGCGGGCTCGCCC
Organism: Burkholderiales bacterium; assembly: GCA_038327405.1. GTDB lineage: Bacteria > Pseudomonadota > Gammaproteobacteria > Burkholderiales > Burkholderiaceae_C > Hydrogenophaga. The sequence goes on from JBBQKZ010000003.1 coordinate 23,728, forward strand.
ATGCCCATGAACACCACTTTCTTCACCGGCCGAAGCGTGCGGGCCAGCGCCACCTGCGCCACGATCTCGGCGCTGCCGACCTGGCGGATGAGGCCACTCTGGCCGGTCATGCAGAACACGCAGCCCACCGCACAACCCACCTGCGTGGACACGCACAGGCCGTCGCGCGGCAGCAGCACGCTCTCCACTGTCTGGCCGTCGGCCAGCGCCACCAGCAGGCGGGCTGAGCCGTCTTCGCCCGGGTGCTCGGATTGCAGGCGCGCCAGAGCGGCAAGCTCATCGGCCAGCGCAGGCAGTGCTGCCACCAGCGTGGCGGGCAAAAAGTGCGACAGCTCGCGCCGGCCGCTGTGCTGCGGCAAGGCCTGCGACCACAGGCGCAGCACACGCTGTGTGTGGCGCGGGTTGGCGCCCAGGGCGCTCAATCGTTGGCGGAGGTGTTCGATGCGCATGGGGGGTGAAGCTTAGCGCTCAGCGCTCGAACAGTGCGGACAAGGCGGGCACGGTCTCGTCGATGAAATGCCGCAGCTTGGCCGGCACGAAGCGCTGCCCCGGATACACGAGGTGGATCGGGTCGGTGCGCGCGGACCAGCCCGGCAGCAGCGGCACCAGCTGCCCGTGGCCCACCTCGCGGCGGCACACGTAGTCGGGCAGCAGGGCCACGCCCTGGCCGTCGAGCGCGAGCTGGCGGATGAGCCGCATGTCGTTGGCGGCAAACGCACAGCGCAGCGGCACCTGGGCGCGGGTCTTGCCGCGCGTGAGCGTCCAGCTGTCACGCCCCAGCGGGCTGAAGCACAGGGTGGCGTGTTGCGTGAGGTCCTTCGGCGTGCGCAGCGCGGGTGCACGCGCGAGGTAGTCAGGGTGGGCAAATGGAGCCCAGCGCGCCTGGCCGATCTGGCGCGCCACCAGGCTGGAGTCGGCGAGCTCGCCGGCGCGAAGCGCGAGGTCCAGACCCTGCGCCACCAGGTCGAGCCGGGCATCGGAAAACACCAGCTCCACCGCCACGCCCGGGTGGCGCGCGCGGTAGCCGCTGAGGATGTAGAGCAGCTGGTCGTCGCCCATGTCGATGGGCAGCGTGATGCGCAGCAGGCCCTGGGCCTCGTGTTTGCCCGCATCGAGCTGGGCTTCGGCCTGCAGGATGTCTTCGAGTCCGCGCGCGGCCTGCGCCAGGTAGGCCTGGCCGGCTTCGGTCAGGTGCAGGCGGCGCGTCGTGCGCTGCAGCAGCGTGACACCCAGGCGTTGCTCCAGCCGTGAGACGCGCACGCTCAGGGTGGAGGTGGGCATGCCCATGAGCCGGGCGGCGGCGCTGAAACCACCGGCCTGTGCCACGCGCACGAACACCAGCGTGTCGTTGAGGTCGGGGTTCTGGTTGTTCAATGGATTGTTCGCGTCAGTGAAAGATGATTTTTGATCTTACCGACTTATCAATACAGCGCAGGCCCGGTAAAGTGCCCCTTCAACAGGAGAACACCCCCATGAAAACCGTTTCTTTCATCCAGCGCAGCGCCGGCGGCCATTGGGTCGGCGACGGCTTTCCGGTGCGCAGCATGTTTTCGTACAACGACCGGCCCGAGCGCTTTTCGCCCTTCCTCATGCTCGACTACGGCGGCCCCACGCGGTTCGAGCCCACCACGAAAAAACTGGGCGTGGGCCAGCACCCGCACCGCGGCTTCGAGACCGTGACCATCGTCTACGAGGGCGAGGTCTCGCACCGCGACTCCAGCGGCGGCGGCGGCACCATCGGCCCCGGTGAAGTGCAGTGGATGACCGCGGCCAGCGGCATCGTGCACGAGGAATACCACGGCGAGCGCTTCGCCAAGAGCGGCGGCGCGTTCGAGATGGTGCAGCTGTGGGTGAACCTGCCGGCGCGCGACAAGATGGCCGCGCCGGGTTATCAGGGCATCACGCGCGAGCAGATTCCCGAGGTGGCTTTGCTGGATGTGAACGGGGTGGGCGCCGGCACCGCGCGCATCATCGCGGGCGAACTGCTCGGCTCAGTAGGCCCGGCGCACACCTTCACGCCCATGCAGGTGTGGGACCTGCGCCTGAAGGCCGGCCACACCGTGACCTTGCCGGCCGCAGCGGGCCACACCACCGCACCACTGGTGCTGCGCGGGCGGCTGCGCCTGTCCGACGGAAAGGAAGTGGTGGCGGCGAACCTGCCCGTGTTCTCGCGCGAGGGCGAGGGCGTGACGCTGGAGGTGCTGGAAGACAGCACCGTGCTCTGGCTGAGCGGTGAGCCGATCGACGAACCTGTGGTCGGCTACGGCCCATTCGTGATGAACACCGAGGCCGAGATCCACCAAGCCTTCACCGATTTCCAGAGCGGCAAGATGGGTCGCATCACAGCCACGGCCTGAGCCCAAGGAGAACACGATGCTGGAGACGGTCATCACCGCGCGCTCTGCCGACCTGGGCCACGGTCTGAAGGTGCGGCGCGTGCTGCCCTACGCCAAACGCCGCATGGTCGGCCCGTGGATCTTTGTCGACCACGCCGGCCCGGTGACGATTGCGGCTGAGGACACGCGCGCGGCTGACGTGCGCCCGCACCCGCACATCGGCCTGTCGACCGTGAGCTATCTGCTCAGCGGGCAGGTGCATCACCGCGACAGCCTGGGCGTGGACCAGCTGATCAACCCCGGCGACGTGAACTGGATGACCGCCGGGCGCGGCATCTCGCATTCCGAGCGCTTCAAGCACCCGGACTCGTTTGCCGGCGGCGGGCTGGAACTCATGCAGCTCTGGGTGGCCCTGCCAGAGAAGGACGAAGAGACCGACCCCGCCTTCACCCACTACCCGTCGGCCGACCTGCCGGTGCGTGACGAGAGCGGCGTGTGGATGCGCTTGATCGCGGGCGAGGCCTACGGCATGACGAGCCCGGTGAAGACGCACTCGCCGCTGTTCTACCTGCACACCGAGTGGCAGGCCGGCGCGAGCCTGGCCCTGCCCGGCGGCTACAGCGAGCAAGCGGTGTACGTGGCTAGCGGCGAGATCGAACATGCGGGCGAGACCTATGTGCCGGGCCAGCTGCTGGTGTTCGGCAACGACACCGACGCCCTGATCACAGCGCGCACCAAAAGCACGCTGATGGTCTTTGGCGGTGAGCCGCTGGGCGAGCGCCATGTGTTCTGGAACTTCGTGTCCTCGCGCAAGGAACGCATCGAGAAGGCCAAGGCCGACTGGACGGCGGGGCGTTTTGCGCTGCCGCCCGACGACAACCAGGAGTGGATCCCGCTGCCCGGGTAGACGGGCTGCTCGTCGACGGCGTTTGGTATATTCTTACCATTCTTTGATCGATCAACGAGGAGCCAGACATGTCCGCCACCGCCACGCTGTCCAGCAAATTCCAGATCTCCATTCCCAAGGCAGTTCGCGACGAATTGCATTGGGAAGCGGGCCAGGAGTTCGTGTTCATTCCGAAGGACAAGGGCGTGCTGGTGATGCCGGTACCCGAACTCAAGCAACTCGCCGGCATCGCGAAAGGCGCGAACACGGCGGGGTACCGGGACCGCAAGGACCGCTACTGATGGCGGCGCCCTTGCGCGTGGTCGACACCTCGGCCTGGATCGAATGGCTGATCGCCTCGCCGGTCGGCAAGAAGCTCGCCAAGGAGATTCCTGAAAAAGACCTGTGCGTCGTGCCGACCATCGTGCAACTGGAACTGTCCAAGTGGTTGAGGCGCGAGCTCGGCGAGTCGCAGGCCGATCAGGTGATCGCCTACACGATGAAGTGCCAGGTCACACCGCTGGACACGGCCACCGCGCTGCTGGCGGCCGATTTGCACCGCCAACACAAGCTGGCCACGGCCGATGCCATCGTCTACGCCACGGCGGTGCAACAGGGTGCTGAACTGCTCACCTGCAACGTCCACTTCGAAGGACTGCCCGGGGTGGTTCTGGTTGCCAAGTCGCCGTCGCGTTGAACGCGTGGCGGCATCAGGCTACAGCCCGAGCGCGGTCAAGCCAGGGTGGTCTGCCGGTCTCTGCCCCAACGGCCAGTGGAACAAGCGCTCGCTTGATGCGATCGGCCGGTCGTTGATGCTGGCGTGGCGTTGTTCCATATAGCCCTCGGGCGTGAATTGCCAATTCTCGTTGCCATACGAACGAAACCACTGGCCCGAGTCGTCGTGCCATTCGTAGACGAAGCGCACCGCGATGCGGTTGTCGGTGAACGCCCAGAGTTCCTTGATGAGCCGGTACTCCAGTTCCTTCACCCACTTGCGCACCAGGAAGGCGTGCACCTGCTCGCGGCCCACCGGAAACTCCGCGCGGTTGCGCCAGCGCGTGTCTTCGGTGTAGACCTTGACCACCCGGTCCGGGTCGCGCGAATTCCACGCGTCTTCGGCCATGCGCACCTTTTGCGCGGCGGTCTCGGCGGTGAAAGGCGGCAGCGGCGGGCGCGGTTCCATCAGTACTGTTTGTAGGGGAGAAATTTGCCCGACATGACGATGTTCACGCGGTCACCGTTCGGATCTGCCTGGCGCTTCATGTCCATCTTGAAATCGATCGCGCTCATGATGCCGTCGCCGAACTCTTCATGGATCAGTTCCTTGAAGGTGGTGCCGTACACGCTCACGAGTTCGTAGAAGCGGTAGATCAGCGGATCGGTCGGCACCGAGGTGGGGAGTGAGCCTTTGTAAGGCACGACCATGAGCCACTTCTGTTCATCGCTGGAGAGGCCGAAGATCTTGCCGAGCACCTTGGCCTGGGCCGGTGTGGCGGTCATCTGGCCCAGGCACAGCGCGGTGGTCCATTCCTTGGACTGGCCCACCTTCTTGGCCACGTCGGCCCAGCTCAGGCCCTTGATGACTTTGGTGGTGATGATCTTTTCGGTGACGTCGAGTCGGCTCATGGTGTTGCCTCTTTGTTGATGAAACGGTTGAGTGAAGGGAAGTTGTCCAGGGACACCGCGGGTCCGGCTCCGCCGGCCCCAGGTGTCGCCCCCCTCTTCAGAGGGGGGTGGCGCCGCAGGCGACGCGGGGGGTTCAATGGGCTCGCGCACGCGAGACCAAAAAATCCACGATGTGGTTTCGGAGGTCGTAGTAGCCGTCGAGGTGGTGCAGTTGGGCGCGGGTGCGGCTGCGCGGCAGCGGGTTCACCACCACCTCGGCCATGCCGCCGGGCTTGTAGCCGTTGGGGGTCTCGGTGCCGTTGCTCATGAGCAGGATTCGGTCGGCCAGCAGGATGGCTTCGTCCACGTCGTGCGTGATCATGAAAACGGTCTGGTGCGTCTCGCGCACGATGCCCATGAGCTCGTCCTGGATGGTTCCGCGCGTGAGCGCATCGAGCGCGCCGAAGGGCTCGTCAAGCAGCAGCATCTTGGGCTGGATGGCAAAGGCCCGTGCAATACCCACGCGCTGCTTCATGCCGCCCGAGAGCTGGCTCGGCTTCTTGTCGATGGCAGGCGACAGGCCCACCAGCGCCACGAATTTTTCGGCGTGTTCGTTGATCTGCGAGCGGCTCCAGTCGGGCCAGCGCGACTTCACGGCGAACGCGATGTTTTGCCGCACGGTGAGCCAGGGCATGAGCGCATGGCTCTGGAACACCACGCCACGCTCCAGGCTGGGACCGGCGATCTCGCGGCCGTCCATGAAGCAGTGGCCAGAGGTGGCGGTGTCCAGGCCCGCAAGCACGTTGAGGATGGTGGTCTTGCCGCAGCCGCTGTGGCCGATGATGCAGACGAACTCGCCCTTGTCGATGGCGAACGACACGTCGGCAAACACCGGCTTGTCGGCCTGGTAGGCCTTGGCGAGGTTTTCAACCTGGAGGAAACCGGTCATCTTGGGCGCTTTCGTTGGGGCCGGTGCGGCAGGCATGGGGGCCACGGCGCTTTCGCGCACGCTGGTGTCACTCCACATAGGTCACCGCCTTCTGCAGCTGGGCGAACATGAGGTCGAGCAACATGCCGACCACCCCGATGAGCAGCACGGCAAAGATCACGTTGGTGAGCGAGAGGTTGTTCCACTCGTTCCACACGAAGTAACCCACGCCGGTGCCGCCCACCAGCATCTCGGCGGCCACGATCACCAACCACGCGATGCCCATGCTGATGCGCATGCCGGTGAGGATGGTGGGCGCGGCGGCCGGCAGGATGACCTGGAAGGCCTTGCGGATCGGGTTCACTTCGAGGGTGCTCGCCACGTTGAGCCACTCGCGCTTGACGGCGGACACACCGAACGCTGTGTTGATCAACATCGGCCACACCGAGCAGATGAAGATCACGAAGATGCCGCTCACGTCGGAGTCTTTCAGCGTGTAGAGCGCCAGCGGCATCCAGGCCAGCGGGCTGATGGGTTTGAGCACCTGCACGAAGGGGTCGAACGCCTTGCGCATCAGCGGCGACATGCCGATGAGGAAACCCAGCGGAATGGCCACCGCCATGGCGAGCAAAAAGCCCAGGCCCACGCGGCCCAGCGAATGCGCGAGCTGGATGCCGATGCCTTTGTCGTTCGGCCCTTTGTCATAGAACGGATCGGACAGGTGCTCCCAGCTGGCCTTGGCCACTTCGATGGGCGGCGGGAAGCCGGTGCTCTTCTCGGCACCGGGGTCCTTGCCCATCATCTTGGCGTACTCGATCTGCTCGGCCGACATACCGCTGGACGATCCACCGATCGACGGGCCCGTTGTTGAAAGCTGCCAGACCCCAATGAAAACGCAGAAGATGATCAGCGAGACCAGGGCCGCGCGCAGGTTGAGGCTGGTGGCTTTCATGGTCAAGCGGTTTTGCTGATGGCAAAACTTTTCAGGTATTCAGCCGGTTTCGCCGAATCGAACTCCTTGCCCATGATGACGTGCTTGCGATAACCCGGGCCGGCGGCGAATGGCTGGCCAAGGTCCTTCATGTACTTGCGCGCATCGGTGATGAGGAACACCTTCTCGGCCACGGCCTTGTAGTCCACATCGCCTTTGACGTAACCCCAGCGTTGCATCTGCGTGAGCATCCACACGGCCATGCTCTGCCACGGCATCGGGTCGAAGTCGGCGCGCTCGGGCACGTTCTGGATCTTGCCCAGGCCGTCGGCAAAGCGACCAGTGAGCACCTGCGTGACCACGGCTTCGGGCTGGTTGAGGTACTGGCTCGGCGAGATCACTTTGGCGATCAGTTCGCGGTTCTTCGGGTCGCGTGCCATCGCGGCCGAGGTGAGCACCGCGCGGTACAACGCCGCGAAGGTGTTGGGGTTCTTCTGGATGAACTCGGTGCTGGTGCCGAAGGCGCAGCAGGGGTGGCCGTCCCACAGGTCGCGGGTGAGCACGTGGATGAAACCCACTTCGTCGAACACCGCGCGCTGGTTGAATGGGTCCGGGCCGAGGAAACCGTCGATGTTGCCGGCGCGCAGGTTGGCCACCATCTCGGCCGGCGGGATCACGCGCAGCTGCACGTCGGTGTCGGGGTTCAGGCCGTTTTCGGCCAGGTAGTAGCGCAACAGGAAGTTGTGCATGGAGTAGTCGAACGGAATGCCGAACTTGAAGCCCTTCCAGTTCTTCGGGTCGCGGTTGTTCTTGTGCTTCAGGGCCAGGGTGATCGCTTGCCCGTTGATGTTCTGGATGGTGGCCACATTCATCGGGGTGGCGTTGCTGCCCAGGCCCAGGCTGATGGCCAGCGGCATCGGCGAGAGGAAGTGGGTGGCGTCGTATTCCTTGTTGATCATCTTGTCGCGCACCAGGGCCCAGCCCGCGGTTTTGGTGACTTCGACGTTGAGGCCCTGCTTCTGGTAGAAGCCCAGCGGCGCGGCCATGATCAGCGGTGTGGCGCAGGTGATCGGGATGAAGCCGATCTTCAGGTTGGTCTTCTCCAGCGAGCCTTGTTTCTCTTGCGCCATGGCCTGCAGGCTGGCCACCGGCAACACGCTGGCGATGGCCGCCATGGCCGTGCCCTTGCCCACCGCACGCAGGAACAGGCGACGTTGCTCGTCGTGCGGGAACAGTGCCTTGACCAGCGTGGCTTCAATGAACTCGTTGCTGTAGGCCTCGAACTCGGCGGTCTCGCTGCGCCGGCGCAACTCGATGGCCGCACCGTCGGCCGCCACCTCGGCGTGGTGGTCGGCGATCGTGTGGTCGCGCCCGCAGCTGCACTTGAGCATGAGCGGGCGATCTGCGTTGTAGGGATCGAAGAATTCGGACATGGCGAGCACCTCGTGAGTTGATGGACGAGGTGGTCATTGCAAGCACCGGGCCAGATACCGGCTGGGGGTACCCGTTCATCGCCATGCATGCCAAATCGCGAGGCTCCCGCTGACCCCGTGTAGGGCTGGCCCTACACGGAGGTGGTCAAAACCACCAGATCACGGCTTGACGCGGTGCCGTTCTGCGTAAAGCGCGAGATCCACGTCGTTCTTGGTGCCGGTTTTCTCGAGGACGCGGGCGCGGTAGGTGCTCACCGTGTTGGGTGCCAGACCGAGCTGCGCACCAATTTCGCTCACAGTCTGCCCCTGCGTGAGCAGGCGGTAGACCTGGTGCTCGCGGTGCGACAGGGTTTCAGGCCCGGACTGCGCGGTGGCGCTGCCCACCGCAGCGGCGAGCGCCTCGGCCGTGGCCTGCGTGAGGAACACACCGCCGCCGGCGGCCTTGCGCACGGCGTAGAGCATGTCGTCGGGGTCGGCGCTCTTGTTCAGATAGCCGCAGGCGCCCAGGCGGATGCAGCGCACCGCGTACTGTTTCTCTGGGTAGGTGCTGAGCATGAGCACCGGCAGCAGCGGGTGCTCGCGTTTGATCGTCTGCAGCACGTCCAGACCATCGAGCCCCGGCATGGCGATGTCCAGCAGCACCAGGTCCAGCCCCTCGCTGCCGCCCAGCGCCTTCACCTGCGCCAGCACCTCATCGCCGGTCTGCGCCTCGGCTACCACCTGCACATCGGGTGCGTCGGCCAGAATTTGCTTGAGGCCCTCGCGCACGATGCGGTGGTCGTCGCCGATCAGCACGCGGATGGCTTCGGTCAAGACGTCAAAGACGGTGTTCATGAAAGGGCTCCCCGAGACATCTGGTGAGGCAGTTCGACCGTCAGGCGCATCAAGGTGCCCTGTCCTGGTGCGCTGGTGATCTGGATGTCGCCACCGAAGTGGCGAGCCCGCTCGCGCATGCCCATCACACCGTAGGCGTCGGCCGCTTCAAAGGCATGGGCCGGCGCGCCCACGCCATCATCCTGCACCGCAAGACTCAGAACACCCGCCTGCGCGGCGATCTGCACATCAAGACAGCGGGCACGCGCGTGCCGCCCCACATTGCTCAGCATCTCCTGGAAGATGCGGAACACGCCCATGGCCAGCGGCTCGGGCGGGTCGGGCACATCGTCCACGTCCATGCACCAGTTCAGGGACATCTCGGCCGACTGCACGAACTCCTGCGCCTGCCATTCGAGCGCGGCCCACAAGCCCTGGTGGTCCAGGATGCTGGGGCGCAGGTCGGTGATGATGCGGCCCACGTTGTCCACCGCGTTCTCGATCAGGCGGCTCATGTTCTGGCACTTGCAACGCATGCGTTCGCGCATGTCGCCGGCGGCCTCCAGTGTGCGTTGTTCCTGTTCGGAGAGGCGCTTGTCCAGCCAGTTCACGTCCATCTTGAGCGCCACCAGCAGGCTGCCGAGCTCGTCGTGCACCTCGCGTGCGATGCGGGTGCGCTCTTCCTCGCGCACGGCTTCGGAGCGAGCGGCCAGTTCGCGCACCTGTTTCAGCGCTGTTGCCAGCGCGAGCGTGCGCTCACCCACGCGCTCTTCCAGCTCGTCCTTGGCGCGCTGCAGAGCGTCGGCGGCGCGTTTGCGCTCGGTGATGTCGACGAAGGTCACGACCGCGCCGCGCACCTCACCGCCGTCGATGATGGGGTGGCTGGAATACTCCACCGGAAAGCTGGAGCCATCGCGGCGCCAGAACACCTCGGTGTCGATGCGGCAGGGCAGACCCTCCAGAAACGCCTTGAAGATCGGGCAGTCTTCCACCGGGTAGTGCGCGCCGCCGGCGTGCGAATGGTGGGTGAGGTCGTGCATGTTGCGGCCCAGCAGCTCGTCGGGCTCGAAGCCGATCATGCGGGCGCCGGCGTGGTTGATGAACACGCACAGGCCGTCCAGGTCGATGCCGAACACACCTTCGCCGGTGGAGGCGAGCAGCAGCGCCAAGGGGTCGCCCCAGGCGCGGGTGGTCGGAGCGGGCGCGTCGATCTGCATGCAGCCGTCGCACGCAATGAATGTGCCAAAGCGGTGCATGGCCGGCGAGCGGCGACAATGCGTCTCACGCCTCACGCCTTCCAGAGACCACCGGTAACCCTCCATGGCCCTGTTCGACAGATTGTTCGGCGAGCGCTACACCGCCGCCCGGGCACGCAAACGCCGGCACCAGCGCGTGGGTGTGTCCACCACCGCCCGCCGCGCCGCGGACCTGCTGCGCTCCACCACGGCACTGATCCAGCTCAGCCCCGCCGAAGCACTCACGGTGGTGGCCTACATGGAGCTGCGCCGATGCACCGAGGGCGAAGCCATCATCCGCCAGGGCCACAGCGGCGGGGACGATGGCTTCATGGCGCTGGTGATCGAAGGTGAAGTGACGGTGGAGGCCGTCACGGTCAGCCGCACCGAGCCGCTCACGGTCAACGTGCTTGGCCCGGGCCACCTGATGGGCGAGATGTCGCTGATGGACGGAGAAGCCCGCTCCGCCACCTGCACCGCGAGCACCAAGGTGCGCTGCGCCGTGCTCACCCGCGCATCCCTGCAGACCCTCATTGCCGAAGAGCCCACCACCGCCGCCAAACTGCTCAGCGCCGTGGCCCAGCGCCTGAGCCAGCGGCTGCGCGAGAACGACGCCAAGCTGCAGTTGTACGGTCAACTCGTGCTGTCGATGCAGCAGGAGATCGACCGGTTCATGCCTGGCTGACCCCCGCGCCGCGCCTTCGGCGCGTCACCCCCTTCCAGGGGGCAACACCCGCGGCCAGGCAAAGCCCGTTCCGCGCTGTTCTGGGTTGGCGTGAACCCGCGCGTTGCCAAGCACACGCCGGCCACGTCAAGTGTTTGGAGCGGTCTTGCTGCTCCAGATCATGGTGATGGCAAGGATGGAGAGCACCACGCCCAGAGAAATGGCGACCGGAATCTTGAACACGTCGATCAACAGCATCTTGGTGCCGATGAAGACCAGGATCACAGCCAGACCGTAGTTCAGCAGGTGGAAGCGGCTGGCCGCGGCCTGCAGCAGGAAGAACATGGCGCGCAAACCGAGGATGGCGAAAACGTTGCTGGTGAGCACGATGAACGGGTCCTTGGTGATGGCGAAGATCGCGGGGATGGAATCCACCGCAAAGATCACGTCGGTCAGGCCCACCAGGCAGATCACCATGAGCAGCGGCGTGGCGATGCGCTTGCCGTTCTCCACCGTCCAGAACTTCTCGCCGTCGAACGACTTGCTCACGGGCAGCAGCTTGCGCAGCAGCTTGAGCGCCGGGTTGTCGTCCAGGCTGGGCTCCTGGCCAGCCGCCCACCACATCTTCACGCCGGTGAGCACCAGGAAGGCACCGAACAGATAGAGGATCCAGTGGAACTCCGAGATCAGCCAGCCGCCCACCAGGATCATCACCGTGCGCAGCACGATGGCGCCCACGATGCCGATCATGAGCACGCGCTTCTGGTAGGCCGCCGGCACGGCGAAGTAGGTGAAGATGAGCAGGAAGACAAAGATGTTGTCGACCGCCAGGCTCTTCTCGATCAGGTAGCCGGTGAGGAACTCAAGGGCCTTTTCGTTGGCGATCTCGGTCGAACCCGTGCTGTCCTTCACTGCCCACCAGAAGAAGGCGTTGAACATGAAACTCAAGGCCACCCAGACGAGCGACCAGCGCAGCGCTTCCTTCACACCCACCACATGGGAACCCTGCTTGCTGAGCACGACGAAATCGATGAACAGGGCCGCGATGACGATCGCAACAAAAACGACCCACAGCCACAACGGGGCGATGCTTTCCATGAAAAACCTCAGGTTTGGTGTTGAAGGAACACCCCAAGGTCTTGCCATGGCCGCACGGTGTGCGGTTGGAGATTTCCGGCGACCGTCAGGCCGCGTATTGACGAAAACCCCACCCGCCGAGGCCCGGCTGTGCGCCGGGTGGCAGGTTGACTACTCCCCTTGAAGGGAAGCGAGATTGTGGTGGCGAAACACAAGTTCCACCAACTGAACAATCCTCAGGTTTTTCCTGAAGGTCCTGAGTTGATCAGGCGGCTTCCTTGTAGAAAAGCTCTCGCTTGAGGCTGCGCGGGGCCAGCGGCTCCACGCTCTGGTGGATGGCCGCGATGTGCTCGGGTGTGGTGCCACAGCAACCACCCACGATGTTGACCAGGCCCTCGGCCGCGAACTCGCGCAGCAGGCGGCTGGTGTCCTCGGGCGTTTCATCAAACCCGGTGTCGCTCATGGGGTTGGGCAGGCCGGCGTTGGGGTAGCAGCTGATGAAGGTGTCGCCCGCGACCTTGGCCAGCTCCTGGATGTAGGGGCGCATGAGCGCTGCACCCAGCGCGCAGTTCAGGCCCACGGCCAGCGGCTGCAGGTGGCGCACGCTGGCCCAGAAGGCGCTGACGGTCTGGCCGCTGAGGATGCGACCCGAGGCGTCGGTCACGGTGCCACTGATGATCACCGGCAGGCGCTCGCCACTGTTCTCGAAAAACTCGTCGATCGCGAACAGCGCGGCCTTGGCGTTGAGCGTGTCGAAGATGGTCTCCACCAGCAACACGTCGGCCCCGCCTTCGACCAGCGCCTCGATCTGCTCCAGGTAGGCCGCGCGCAGTTGCTCAAACGTCACGTTGCGCGCGCCGGCGTCGTTCACGTCGGGGCTGATGCTGGCCGTCTTGGGCGTGGGGCCGAGCGCGCCGGCCACGAAACGGGGCTTGTCGGGCGTGCTGAACTTGTCGCAGGCTGCGCGGGCGATCCGTGCCGAGGCCAGGTTCATCTCGCGCGCCAGATGACCCATCTCGTAGTCGTCCTGCGCGATCGTGGTGGCGCCGAAGGTGTTGGTCTCGATCAGGTCGGCACCCGCAGCCAGATAGCCTTCGTGGATGTCCTGGATCACGTCGGGGCGCGTGAGGCTGAGCAGCTCGTTGTTGCCCTTCACGTCCTTGTGGAAGTCCTTGAAGCGCTCACCCCGGTACTGCGCCTCGCCCAGCTTGAAGCGCTGGATCATGGTGCCCATCGCGCCGTCGAGGATGGCGATGCGGTGTTTCAGGATCTCTGGCAGCGCTGTGGCGCGGGTGTAGGCGGGGGAAGTCATGCCCGGATTGTAAGAACCGGTCGGGACGGGAGGCCGCAGCCGGACGGGCGGCCTCAGGCTTTCCCCGACAATAGCCCCCATGAAACACCTCACGCCCCAGCAGGCCTGGGCCTGGCTGCAGGCCGAACGCGAGCAGCGCGAAGCCCGCGGCGAAGCCGCACCGCTGTTTGTGGACGTGCGCATGGAAATCGAGTCGCTCTACGTGGGCCGCCCGCCCGGTGTGGAGAACATCCCTTGGTACGAATACCCCGACCTCACGCCCGACCCGGTGCGCTTTGCGCAAGCGGTGGAGCAGGAGGCGGGCGACAAACAACGCCCGGTGCTGCTGATCTGCCGCAGCGGCAAGCGCACGCAGGACGCCGGCAAGGCACTCGAAGCCGCCGGGTTTTCCGAGGTGGCGCACGTGGTGCACGGCTTCGAGGGTGAGCTCAACGAAGACTTCAAGCGCTCCAGTCTGAACGGCTGGCGCCACGATGGACTGCCGTGGGAGCAGATGTAGTGGGCGCCATCGACATCGCGCCCGGCGGCGAAATTCTGGAAACCAGCCTCGGCGTCCTGCAGGAAGTGTTCGGCTTCGACGCCTTCCGTGGCCCGCAGGCCGAGATCGTGGCCCACGTGGGGGGCGGTGGCGACGCGCTGGTGCTCATGCCCACGGGCGGCGGCAAGTCGCTGTGCTACCAAGTGCCGGCCATCGTTCGCGAGCGCAGCGGCCAGGGCCTCACCGTGGTGGTGTCGCCGCTGATCGCGCTCATGCACGACCAGGTGGGCGCCTTGCTCGAAGCCGGCGTGGCCGCGGCCTTTCTGAACTCCAGCCTCTCCAGCGAAGACGCGCAGCGCGTGGAAAAAGAGATGCTGCGCGGCGAACTCACGCTGCTGTATGCGGCGCCCGAGCGCCTGACCACGCCACGCTTCCTGGCCTTGCTCGACTCGCTCAAGGAACGCGGCAAGCTCGCGCTGTTTGCCATCGACGAAGCCCACTGCGTGAGCCAGTGGGGTCACGACTTCCGCCCCGAGTACCGTGGCCTGGTGGTGTTGCACGAACGATTTGCCGGTGTGCCCCGCGTGGCGCTCACCGCCACCGCCGACGACCTCACGCGCGCCGCCATCGTCGAGCGCCTGCAGCTGCAGGACGCGCGCACCTTCATCAGCAGCTTCGACCGGCCCAACATCCGCTACCAGCTGGTGGAAAAAAAAGACGCCACCGCGCAGCTGCTGCGTTTCATCCGCGACGAACACACCAGCGGAGACGAGCACGACGCGGGCATCGTCTACTGCCAGTCGCGCCGCCGCGTGGAAGAGGTGGCCACGATGTTGTGCGAAGCGGGGCTCAATGCCCTGCCGTACCACGCCGGCCTGGACGCGGCTGTGCGGCAGAAACACCAGGACCGCTTCCTGCGCGAAGAGGGCCTGATCATGGTCGCCACGATCGCCTTCGGCATGGGCATCGACAAGCCCGACGTGCGTTTTGTGGCCCACCTGGACATGCCCAAGAACATCGAGGGCTATTACCAGGAAACCGGGCGCGCCGGGCGCGACGGAGAGCCCGCCAACGCCTGGATGGCCTACGGCTTGCAGGACGTGGTGAACCAGCGCCGCATGATCGACGAGAGCCCGGCGGCCGACGAGTTCAAGCAGGTGATGCGCGGCAAGCTCGACGCCTTGTTGACGCTGGCAGAGGCCAGCGACTGCCGGCGCGTGCGGCTGCTGTCCTACTTTGGCGAAGAGAGCGAGCCGTGCGGCAATTGCGACAACTGCCTGCACCCGCCGCAGCTCTTTGACGCCACCGAGTCCGCGCGCAAGCTGCTCTCGTGCATTTACCGCGTGCAGCAATCCAGCGGCACGGCCTTTGGCGCCGGCCACATCATGGACATCCTGCGCGGCAAGGTCACCGAGAAGGTGACGCAGCACGGGCACGACAAGCTCTCCACCTTCGGCATTGGCGCTGATTTGTCCGAAACCCAGTGGCGCGCGCTGCTGCGCCAGCTGATTGCCCGCGAGGCGGTGCAGGTGGACGCGGCGCACTACAACACCCTGCACCTGCAGGACGCGGCGCGCGAGATCCTGAAAGGCCAGAGCGCCGTGTGGCTCAAGTCGCTGGCCGAGAAGGCGGCGGGCCCCGGGCGCACCAGCCGCGCGCGCAGCGCCCGCGCCGCCGTGGCCGACGACGGCCAGCCACTGACCCTGGCCGCGCGCGACTGCCTGGACGCGCTCAAGGCCTGGCGGGCCGGCGTGGCCAAGGAGCACAACCTGCCGGCCTTCGTGATCTTTCACGACGCCACGTTGCGCGCGATTGCCGCACGCCAACCGCGCACCCCGGCCGATCTGGACGGCATTGCCGGCCTGGGCGTGAAAAAACGCGAGGCCTACGGCGACGAGGTGCTGCGGGTGGTGAGTGCTTTCGCCTGAGCGCACCGGGCGCGTTCAGGCGCTGAAGACCACCATCGGCTGACAGGCGCCACCGTTCATCGCAGCGGGCCGTTTTCCGGGCCCCTGGCGCTCAAGAATGCGCACCGTCTGACGATGCATGAGGTGTACCCGGGGTTCGTTCCCCTCACCCCGAACATCTCGAACGGAGCACCGCATGTTTTCCTGGCTGGCCTGGATGGGCAAAAGCAAAAAGGTTCAGTACCACGACACGCAAGTGCTGGAGCTGGATTTTCTGGTGGACGAGTTCCACGCTGCGATGGCCGACATCCAGGATCCGATCCGCGTGCGCATTCATGCAGCGCTGCTGTCGTGCCAGAGTCCCAAGGACCTCTGGTTTCTGCGCAGCAAACTCTTTGGCCTGATCTCCAAACACCACTGTGAGAGCGTGGCCAACACGCGCATCGGTCGACTCGACCAAAAGCTGCGCTTTTTCGTGGACAACCACCCGGACTACTCTTCCGACGAGTTGCCCAGCAAGCCCATGACGCTGTTGCACTGAGCCACGCGAACTCCCCAAGAGAAAGGCCCCTTCAAGGGGCCTTTCTTCTGGCTGATCGGGATCAGGTGAATCCGATGCCTCGGGCTTCGCGCACCTCGGGCTTGATCCGGTGCTCGGCTTCCAGCTGGGCGATGAATTCCCCGGGCTCCAGCGACTCGGCAAGGATCTCAACCTGCCGCTTCACCGCCGCAAAGTCGCCCGGGCACAGCTGGTCGAGTCTGGCCAGGCGCTCCGCATGCGCCGAGTCCAGGCGGGTGGCGTCACCCGCTAGGGCCTCCACCACGAACATGGTTTCCCGCTGCTCGGCGGTGAGCGGTTTGAAGCGGATCTTGAAGGTGAAGCGCCGCAGTGCGGCCTGGTCGATGCTGTCCATCAGGTTGGTGGTGCAGATGAAGATGCCGGCGAAGCGCTCCATGCCCTGCAACATCTCGTTGACCTCGGTCACCTCGTAGGTGCGCTGCGCGCCACGGCGGTCCTGCAGAAAGCTGTCGGCCTCGTCGAGCAAGAGCACGGCTTTCTCGGCCTCGGCCTCGCGGAACATGGCCGCCATCTGCTGCTCGGTCTCGCCCACGAACTTGCTCACCAGATCGCTGGCCCGGCGGATCATCAGGGGGCGCTCCAGCTGTTGCGCCAGGTGCTCGGCCAACGCGGTCTTGCCGGTGCCGGGAGCTCCATGGAAACACAGGCAGCCGTGGCCGCGCGCCTTGAGTGCGGCGATCACACGCGGCAGCTCGTAGCGCGACTCAACATTGAGCATGTCCAGGCTGTACTGCGTGACACTGGGGCGCTGCACCAGGTCGGGCTTGCGGCCCAGGGCCAGGTCGGCGTTCTTCAGCTGCCGTTCAATCAACTCGTCCAGCACCGGCGCGGGAGCGCCGCGTGCCTTGGCACTGCGGCGTGCCGCGGGTTTGACCGGGCTGGCGGCCAGCTCGGCAAAGCGCAGCGCCGTGCGGATCTGTGCGGGCGTGAGCCCCTTGCGTTCAGTCAGCCGCGCCACCAGTGCGTCGGACACGGGTGCGCCCTCCAGCGTCTTGCGCACCAGTTGTTCGCGCGCACCAGGTGGCGGGCTTTTGAGTTCAAGGTGGTAGGCGAAGCGGCGACGAAACGCCGGGTCGATTTGCTCGATGCGGTTGGTCACCCAGATCGTGGGAACGGCATTGGTCTCCAGAATCTGATTGACCCAGGCCTTGCCGCTCACGCTGCCCGTGTGCGAAGCCGCCACGTGCTCGGCGCGCGCCATGATCTGAGCGGCCTCGCTGGAAATCGGCGGAAACACGTCTTCCACCTCGTCGAACAACAGGGCCGAGTGCGCCGTGCCTTTGAGAAACACCTGCGCAATCTGCAGCGAGCGGTAGCGGTCGCGGCCCGACAGCGCGTTGCCGTCACGGTCGGCGTACTCCACCTCGAACAGTTCCAGGCCAGCGGCCTGCGCCACCACGCGCGCCAGTTCGGTCTTGCCGGTGCCGGGCGGGCCGTACATGAGCACGTTCACGCCTGGTTCCTTGCGCGCCACGGCTTCGCGAAGCAGACCGCAGAGCAGGCGCACGTCTTCGCCGACGTAATCAAAATCCTTGGGCGAGAGCGCCGAACGCGCGGCCGGGCGCGTAAACACGGCCATGAGTTCACTCTGCGTGCGGTACTCGCGCATGAGCACCGGTGGCAGCTTTTCGCTGACCTTCATGAGGTCGGCCAGGTCTGTGATGTTGTGCTCGGAGATCAGGTTCTCGACCATGCCGATGCGTTCGAGCCGCGAGCCCGCGCGCAGCGCCTCGCCCACCTCGCTGGCTTTCACGCCGGCCACGTCGGCGATGGCCGCGTAGGCCTCAGGCGCGTTGTTCACCTTGAACTCCACCAGGATGGAGCGCAGGTCGCGCTGGTAGCGAGCGAGCGTGCCGTAGAGCAACAGCGCGCGCTCGGCGCGGTTGAGCTGCAGCAGGCCGGCCAGGGCGTCGATGTTTTTCTCCACCAGCGTGGACTGCTTCTTCAGCGCATGGCTGAGCCATTCGCCGGTGACGGCCAGCACCGACAGAAGGTCTTTCGGCGACTCCTTGGCGTACTCATCAAGATAGAAGAACAGCGTGCCTTCTTCATAGGGTCCGCGCCACACGCCGTAGCGTTCCATGAAGGCGGGCGTGGGCAGTTTGTCGTGCCCGCTCCAGAGCTCGTTGTCCTTGCAGCGGCGTTCGAGAAACTCGCGCAGGCGCGACAACACGGTGAGCGGCCACACGAGATGACGGCCGGCGAGGGAGAGCAAGGTGTTGAGGTCGCGGCGCACGTTGAAGCGCGGGCCCTGGCGCGCGGCCAGCGTGAGCACGAAGTGCGAGCACATGAGGTCAAGCACCGGCGCCTGGCGCAAGCCGTGCGGGACGAACACGCGGCCCTCCCCCACGAAGGGAGTACGGCCCTCGCGTGGATCGGACAGGGTGCGGCCCGCAGTGATTGCGGGCTGCACGGAACGCTTGATCATCCAGACACCTCCAGAACAGACTTCCAGTGACGCCGTGCCGGGACATCCGGCATTCAAATGGACCATAACCCAGCTTGATGAATCATGGAAGTGAGTGATGAACCGGGTTTGTGGGTTTTGTCCGGCTTTAGGCAGGCTCGTCGGGAGCCCCGCCGGTTCACAATCGCGCGATGCTCGAGCTCAAAGACATTCAAGCCGCTGCGGCCCGCCTGGCCGGTCAGGTGCTGGACACGCCCTTCGTCGAATCGCGGACCATCTCGCAGCTCACTGGCTGCCAGGTGTTCCTGAAGTTCGAGAACCTGCAGTACACCGCTTCGTTCAAGGAGCGCGGCGCCTGCAACAAGCTGGCCCAGCTGAGCGCGGAGGAACGCGCGCGCGGCGTGGTCGCCATGAGCGCAGGCAACCACGCGCAAGGTGTGGCCTACCACGCCGAACGGCTGGGGCTGCGCGCGGTGATCGTCATGCCACGCTTCACACCCGGCGTGAAGGTGGAGCGCACGCGCGGCTTTGGTGCCGAGGTGGTGCTGCATGGCGACACGCTGGATGAATCGCGCGCTCATGCGCGCGAACTCGCTGCCCTCGAGGGTCTGGTGTTCGTGCACCCTTACGACGACGAAGACATCGTGGCCGGCCAGGGCACGGTGGCACTCGAAATGCTGCGCGAGCAACCCGACCTGGACACCCTGGTGGTGGCCATCGGTGGTGGCGGCCTGATCGCCGGCATGGCCACCGCCGCCAAAGCGATCCGCCCGGACATCGAGATCATCGGCGTGCAGACCGAGCGTTTTCCCGCCATGTTCAACGCCGTGAAGGGCACGCACCTGCCGCAAGGCACGAGCACCATCGCCGAAGGCATTGCCGTGGGCACGCCGGGCGTGATCACCGAGGCCATCGTGCGCCAGAAAGTGGACGACGTGCTGCTGGTGGATGAGGGCGACATCGAGCAGGCCATCGTGATGCTGCTGGAGATCGAGAAGACGCTGGTGGAAGGGGCGGGTGCCGCCGGCCTGGCCGCGCTCATCAAGCACCCCGCGCGTTTTGCCGGAAAACGTGTAGGCCTGGTGCTGTGTGGCGGCAACATCGACCCGCTGCTGCTGGCTTCCATCATCGAGCGCGGCATGGTTCGGGCCGGGCGGTTGGCGCGTATCCAGGTGAATGCGCGTGACGTGCCGGGCAATCTGGCGCGCATCACCGCCACCGTGGCCGACGCGGGCGCCAACATCGACGAGGTGCACCACCAGCGCGCCTTCACGCTGCTGGCGGCGCAGAACGTGGCGATCGAACTGGTGTTGCAGACGCGCGGGCGCGAGCACATCGCCCAGGTGATCCAGCGTCTGCAACAAGCGGGTTTCGACACGGCGCTGCTCTGAACTGCGGTGGCGACCACGGTTGACGCTGCTGGCCGCGCTCTGCATCATGGTCCGGTCCTGAAACACCAACCGGAGGAACGCCATGAACACCAACGCCTTGTGGGATTCGTTGCAAAACAACCTGGGCACTCACATTCCCCAGTTGCTCGGGGCTCTGGCCATTTTCATTCTGGGCTGGCTGATCGCGGTCCTGGTGCGGGCGGCCACGCGCAAGAGCCTGGGCTTCATCGGGGTCAACCACCGCTTCGGCAAACTCACCGGCACCGGGGTGGACATCGAGGGCGCGGTGGCGCTCGGCCTGTTCTGGGTGGTGATCCTGCTGACGCTGGTGGCGGTGTTCAATTCACTGAACCTGGCCATCGTCTCCGGCCCGTTCTCGGCGTTCACCACACAGCTGTTTGAATACGCCCCGCGCCTGCTGGGCGGCCTTGTGCTGGCGCTGGTGGGCTGGCTGGTGGCCAGCGTGGTGCGCGCCGTCACACAGAAGCTGCTCGACAAGACCACACTGGACGAAAAGCTCTCGGAGCACGCCGACATGGCGCCCATCAGCGAAGGACTTGCCGGGGCCCTGTTCTGGCTGGTGATCCTGCTGTTTGTACCGGCCATCCTGGGCGCCCTGCAGCTCGAAGGTCTGCTCGACCCGCTGCGCAGCATGGTGACCAAAACCCTGGACATGTTGCCCAATGCGGTGGCCGCCATCGTGATCGGCGGTGTGGGGTGGATCGTGGCGACCGTGTTGCGCAAACTCACCACACACCTCAGCCGCACGGCGGGCATCGACCGCCTGGGAAATCGCGCGGGCCTGGCCGAGACGGTGCAGCTCTCCAGCGTGATCGGCATGCTGGTCTTCATCGCCGTGTTCCTGCCCTCGCTCATCGCCGCGCTCGACGCCTTGAAGATCGAGGCCATCTCGCGACCAGCCACCGACATGCTGTCCAGCCTGATGCAGGCCGTGCCCAACATCGTGGCCGCCGGTCTGATCCTGGTGGTCACCTGGCTGGTGGCCAGTTTTGCCAGCCAGTTGCTGAGCAGCCTGCTGGTCGCCCTGGGCTTCGACACCCTGCCCGCGCGCGTGCAGCTCGCCCACGCCTTCGAAAACACCAGCGCCTCGCGCATGGTCGGGCGGGTGGTCTTGTTTTTCGCCATGTTGTTCGCCACCGTGGAAGCAGCGGCCCAACTGGGTTTCCACCAGGTCAGCGACATCGTGGCCAGCTTCATCCGCTTTGGTGGCGACATCCTGCTGGGTTCGGCCATCCTGGTGATCGGCTTCTGGCTCGCCAACGTGGCCCATGACGCCATCGACCGCGCCAGCGGGGCACGCACCCAGGGGCTGGCGCGCTTCGGGCGCTACGCCATCCTGGCGCTGGTGATCGCCATGGGCCTGCGCGCCATGGGCATCGCCGACGACATCGTCAACCTGGCCTTCGGTCTCACGCTGGGCGCGGTGGCGGTGGCCTTTGCGCTGTCGTTCGGCCTGGGCGGGCGCGAGGCCGCCGGCAAACTCATGGACCATTGGCTCACCCGTTTGCGCAAAGAGGACTGAATGACGCAGAACCCACCCACCCCTGTTTCGGTTGAATCGCTGCAAGGCCTGCTTTCGGCCTGGTTTGCGCCCTGGGTCCAGGCGCTGGACCTGCGGGTCGAGTCGTTTGCCGACGGTGAAGTCACGCTCTGCCTGCCGCAGAGCGACCAGCTCTCCCGCGTGGGCGGCATGCTGTGCGGCCAGGCCATGATGTCGTCGGCCGACACCGCCATGGTGCTGGCCATCGTCACCCAACTCGGCGATCAGCGCCCCATGACGACGGTGCAGCTCAACACCAGCTTTCTCAAGCCGCTCTCGGGCCAGGATGCCCGCGTCACCGCACGGGTGATCCGCGCCGGCAAGAACCTGGTGTTCGGCGAGATCGACATCACCGGCGCCAACGACGGCCGCAGCGTGTGCCGCGCCAGCACCACGTACGCCTTGCTGTGAGGGGTCTGCCTTAAAATCACCGGAGTTTTTTGAACCACCCAGCGGAAAGCAACATGTCCCAGCCCGATCACCACACCCCCAACGACCAGCCTCAAGACGTGGTCGAGTCCATTGTTCCCCTCATGCCGGTCGTTTTGCCAGTAGCTGGCGCTGTGCTGATGTTCCTGCTGGCTTTCATCGCAGTCTTCATGGCTTGAGGCTTTCGCTCCCGGCCCGACGGCCGAACGTCCCCCGGGGCGTTCGGCCGTTCTGTTGTGGAGCCCGGCTTGGCCTTGCGTCACCGTTCAATGCATCACGTTATGCGGGTTTTGCATGTAACCGGCTCGTAACCCGGCGCCCGGTTTCATAAAATCGGCACCAAGGACGACACACGGACCGAGCCGCGGGCACACCAACCCGCCCCTTGTCCCTTTTGCTGACCAGCGCCAACCGCTGACCAGCCACCCGCGCCGACCACCCCTTTCAAGCACAAGGGACCCCTGACAGCCGCCCTGCTGCATGCTCTGCAGCCCGCGGCTGTCGGCGTCTCTGGTGCGCACCGGTTATCAACTTCAGGAGCCTTTCCATGAACTCTCCCGTGATGCAGGGACTGACCCTCAACACCCCGTCCTATGTGAAAAATGCCCGGCTGATCGCCTGGGTGGCCGACATGGCCGCCCTGTGCAAGCCCGAGACGGTGGTGTGGTGTGATGGCAGCGACGAGGAATACGCGCGCCTGTGCGAAGAGCTGGTGAGCGCCGGCACGATGAAGCGGCTCAACCCGGTGAAGCGACCGAACAGCTTCCTGGCCTGCTCCGACCCCTCGGACGTGGCCCGCGTGGAAGACCGCACCTTCATCTGCTCGGAGAAGCAGGCAGACGCCGGCCCGACCAACAACTGGAAAGCCCCGGCCGAGATGCGCGCCACCCTGCAGCCGTTGTTCGACGGCTGCATGCGCGGTCGCACCATGTATGTGGTGCCGTTCAGCATGGGCCCGCTGGGCAGCCCCATTGCCCACATCGGCATCGAGCTCTCCGACAGCGCCTACGTGGCCGTCAACATGAAGCTCATGATCCGCATGGGCAAGGCCGTGTTCGAGGTGCTCGGCACCGACGGTGAGTTCGTGCCCTGCGTGCACACCGTGGGCGCACCGCTGGCCGCTGGCCAAACCGACCTGACCGGCTGGCCTTGCAACCCCACCACCAAGTACATCGTCCACTACCCCGAGACCCGCGAAATCTGGAGCTACGGCTCGGGCTACGGAGGCAACGCACTGCTGGGCAAAAAGTGTTTTGCGCTGCGTATCGCCTCCACCATGGGCAAGCAGCAAGGCTGGCTGGCCGAGCACATGCTCATCCTGGGCGTGACCAACCCCGAAGGCAAGAAGTACCACGTGGCCGCCGCTTTCCCCAGCGCCTGTGGCAAGACCAACTTCGCCATGTTGATCCCACCCAAAGGCTTCGAGGGCTGGAAGGTCACCACCATCGGTGACGACATCGCCTGGATCAAGCCGCACGCCGACGGCCGCCTCTACGCGATCAACCCCGAAGCGGGCTATTTCGGCGTGGCGCCGGGCACCAACACCCTGACCAACCCGAACTGCATGGCCAGCCTGGACCGCGACGTGATCTTCACCAACGTGGCCCTGACCGACGACGGCGACGTTTGGTGGGAGGGCATGAGCGACGCACCAGCCCACGCCATCGACTGGCAAGGACGGGACTGGACGCCACAGATCGGCAAGGAGACCGGCGCCAAGGCCGCCCACCCCAACGCCCGGTTCACGGTGGCTGCCACCAACAACCCCGCACTCGACCCGGCGTGGGACGACCCATCCGGCGTTCCCATCGACGCCTTCATTTTCGGCGGCCGCCGCTCCACCACCGTGCCTCTGGTGACCGAAGCCCGCAACTGGACCGAAGGCGTGTACATGGCCGCCACCATGGGCTCGGAAACCACCGCCGCCGCCTTTGGTGCGCAGGGCGTGGTTCGACGCGACCCCTTCGCCATGCTGCCTTTCACCGGCTACAACATGAGCGACTACTTCCAGCACTGGCTGGACATGGGTGCGAAGCTGCAGGGCCAAGGCGCGAAGTTGCCGGGCATCTTCTGCGTCAACTGGTTTCGCAAGGACGAGGCCGGCAAGTTCGTCTGGCCCGGTTTCGGCGAAAACATGCGCGTGCTGAAGTGGATGATCGACCGGCTGGAAGGTCGCGGTCAGGGCACCGAACATGCCTTCGGTGTCAGCCCCCGGTATGAAGACATCCACTGGGACGGCCTGAACTTCTCGGCCGATCAATACAAGACCGTCACCCACATCGACCGGGCCGCCTGGACACAGGAACTCGCCCTGCACAGCGAGCTGTTCACCCAGCTGGCCCACCATTTGCCGCGGGAACTCGAGGAGACAAAAGCCAACATCGAGAAGCGCCTGGCCGCCTGAGGCCATAGGCCCCCGACACGGTCAGTGGCACGATCTGCCAACGACCGTTGCGCCTCAGGGTCAAGAAGCCCGGGCGAAAAAAAGCCACCGGACCCGGTGGCTTTTTTGCTTCTGCCCCCTGCTGGTGGCGGTGATCAGAGGTAGTGGTTGTGCATGTGGCGAGCAGCGCGGGCCTGACCCAGCCGCTCCCAATAGGAGGCGCTCACCAAGGCTGCGGGCTCAGCACTGACCGGCAGACCGAGCGGGGCCAGCGCGGCATCGAACGTGCTGGCAGGCTCGTCACGCTCGGCGTGGGTGCGGGCCAGCGTCAGCTCGCTCATGAGGCGGGGGTCGTGGCGGGCCATTTCCCACAGCCGCGTTTCTGCGCGGGCTTCCGCCAGCGATCGCGACCAGCTGTCCAGCACCACGGTGCCCCGGCGGGCCAGACGGCGGGCCGAATCCGCAAACAAGGCCAGTCCGGCAAACACCACCACCCACAGAAACACCCATGCCAGCAGCAGGTGCCCGTCGGCCCAGGTGCTGACCACGCGGTCGGCCAGGATGACCATGGCCGCAACCACGGCCGCCAACAAAAGCGCGGCGAGACCGCGCGAGCCGTCGGGGCTGCGCAGTGGGCGGCTGGGGGAAGGGGCGCGGCTCAGACCGACAGAAATCGAGGGGTTGGATGCGATGCTGCTCATGGCGGGCTCCTGAAGGTGACGAATGTCTTTTGGACAACGCAATACTAGGGTTAACCCGCATCTATTGCCAATTTATCTTTGTGATGTCTTACATTCACAGGGGTGATAAATGCCCTGAACTTCCGCACCCTCGATCTCAACCTGCTCAGGGTGTTCGACGAGGTGATGACCGAGCGCAACCTCACCCGCGCCGCCCACAACCTCGCCATGACGCAGCCTGCGGTGAGCAACGCCCTGCGTCGACTGCGTGAAGTCGTGGGTGACGATCTGGTGCGGCGTTCGGGCTATGGAGTGGAACCCACGCCGCTGGCGCTGAGCCTCTGGCCTTCCGTGCGCGATGCCCTGCAGCTGTTGCGCGATTCGCTGGCCCCGGGGACCTTCGATCCACTCAGTGCCCACAACGCGTTTGTGCTGGGCATGGCCGACGCCACGGCGGCCAAGCTGGTTCCCGGCCTGATCGACATTTTCGAAGCCGAAGCGCCCGGCGTGAACCTGCGCATCGTGCCCCTGACCACACGCGACCCGCGCGATCTGCTGGAAGACGGTTCGGCCGATCTGGCGATCGGGCACTTTCCGGGCGTGCTGGCCGAACTCGGTGCCCTGCACCTGCAGGAGAACAATCCGCAGTTCCTGCACCAGCGCCTGTACGACGGTGAATACGTGGTAGTGATGCGCAAGGGCCACCCACTGGCAGGGCAGCCCTTGAGCCTGGACGCGTACTGCGAAGCGCGCCACCTGCTGGTGAGTTTTTCGGGGCGCCCGTTCGGGTTCGTGGACGAGTCGCTGGCCGCGTTGTCGAGGCAGCGGCGCGTGGTACTCACCGTCAACCAGTTCTTCACGGCCGGTCGTGTGGTGGCCACCACCGATTTGCTGACCGTGCTCCCCCGCCACTTCGTGGGCGCCACCGGCATGGAACACGAACTCGCACTGCTCGACCTGCCGCTGCCGGTGCCGGCCGTGCACGTGGATGCGCTCTGGCACCGCCAGGCCACCCACAACAGCGGCCATCGCTGGTTGCGCGAGGCGGTTGAGCGGGCTTCAGCGGTCGGCTTTCGCAGCGCCGAAGGCACGTCGCCCAAGGCGTCGCCACGGCGGTCGGGCCAACCCGTCAAACCGGTTTGACGCGCTGGTCGACAATGAACACATGAAGATCCAACTGCTCAGCGACCTGCACCTGGAAGCCAATCCCGGGTTTGTCGCGCAGCCTGCGCCGCAGGCCGACCTGCTGGTGCTGGCTGGCGACATCGGCTCCTACCAGATGCGCCGCGACGGCAGCGTGATGAACGAACCCGACTGGGGCCTGCAGCGCTTTTCGCCGTTGCCGCAATACGCAGCCTGGCCCGTGCCGGTGGTGTTTGTGCCCGGCAACCACGAGTACGACGCACTGGATGTGGACGAAGCCCACGCCGAATTGCGCAGGGCGTGCGATCGGCTGGGTATTCAATGGCTGGAGCGCGAAAGCCTGCAAATGCAGGGTGTGCGGCTGATCGGCACCACCCTCTGGAGTGACTACGACGCGCTGGGCGAGCACGCGCCCGGGCCCACGCCCGCCCGGCACAGCCGGGCCGGGGCGGTTCAAAAACCCCGTGCGCCCGACCCCCTGACGCACCGCCTGCGCCAACGGGAAAAGGCGTTTCGCGCCGCCAACCACTACCTGCAGAAGATGGGCGGGCGTCGCCACGGTCGGCTGTTCGACGCCGAGTCGATGCGCGCCCTCGCGCTGGACTGCCAGGCCTGGCTGCGCCACGCGCTGGCCGAGCCGTTCGGTGGCCCCACGGTGGTCGTGACCCACTTCGCTCCGACACTGCACAGCATGGACCCTCGTTATGGCATGAGCCCGGGCACAGCGGGCTTTTGCAACGGGCTGGACGCGTTGCTGCCGCTGGCCGATGTCTGGCTGCACGGCCATCTGCATTGCCCGACCGACGTGCAGGTGGGGCGTTGCCGCATCAAAGCCAATCCGCTGGGCTACCACGACAAGAACGAGCAGGCGTCCTTCATGCCCGAATGCTGCATCGAGGTGAACGTGGTGGAACTTGAACCCGTTCACCCGCAGCCTGTTTGAGCCAGCGCAAGTCAACGGTGCGCGATGCCCCTAAACTCGGCCGCATCCCAACGCAACCCAAGGAGACCACCATGAAGATCCTGCTCGCCATCGATGGCAGCGCGTACACCAAGAAAATGCTGGCCTACCTCGCCACGCACGACGAGATGTTCGGCACCAAAAACACCATCACGCTCGTGACGGTTCAACTGCCCTTGCCCCCCCGCGCGCGCGCTGCTGTGGGTGCGGACATTGCCAATGGTTACTACGCCGACGAGTCGGCCAAGATCACGGCGCCCGTGGTCAAGTTCCTCAAGCGCCACGGCATGGAGCCCACCGTCGTGTCCAAAGTGGGCATGCCGGGTGAGGTCATCGCCAAGGTCGCCAACGACGGCAAGTACGACCTGCTGATGATGGGCTCGCACGGCCACAGCGCGCTGGGCAATCTGGTCATGGGGTCGGTGGCCACCAAGGTGCTGGCGCATTGCGGGGTGCCGGTGTTGCTGGTTCGCTGAACCCGATTGCACTCGAAACAAAGGCCGCAAATGCGGCCTTTTTCAATGGGTTGGCGCGCTTCGGTCAGCGCGACTTCAATCCGTCGAAGCAAGTGCTCAGCACCATCTCGATGATCTCTTCATTGCTGTGCTGGCCAGAACCCTTGAGGAAGCCCAGCACCGGGTCGCAAGCACGGGCGAACAGGGTGTAGAGCACGGCAATGGCCGGCAGCTTGCTGTTCAGGCTGCCGTCGGCCTGGGCCTCGGTGATCCACTGACCGAGCCGCTCGCTCACATCCATCAGACCGTCCACGTACGCCTTGTTGGTGGTCAGCGAGGCCCGCAAGCTCGAGTTTTCACTCGGGAGTGAGGGCATTTCACCGGCGAGCTGGACTTCCATCGTCCAGCGGGCCACGGCCCGCAGCTGATCGATCGGCTTCTGTTCAAGGCGCCCATCCAGGCTGTCGAGAAAAGCGCGAGCACGGTCCATGACGCGCACCATGGCCGCAGCCGCCAGGTCTTCCTTGCTGGGGAAATGTTTGTAGAGGCTGGCTTTGGCGATGCCGACTTCCGCGGCCACCTCGTCCACCGTCATGGCGTCAAAGCCCTTCTCGGCCAGCAAACGGTTCACCGCCGAGACGATGGCGTCTTCACGCGCCAAGTGCATTTGCTGGCGGAAGCTGCGTTTCTGGGGGGTTTCGGCGGGCGATTTGAGAACGGCGCTGGTCATGAAAAACCTTTTGATAGGGCTCGAATTTTGCCCGATATTGACGGTTGCGTCGATATCCCTACCGAAAAGTAATGTTACATACTCATCGGTTGTTTATGAAACTTGTTGGTGCAGACCGCCGTCACACAAGGGGCACGGCGCTTCTGTGTGCATGCCTTTGCATGTTCTTCTTTCAACCACTCCCAAGGACCTCTCCATGAAAAAAACCCTCATCGCTTCCCTTCTGGCCCTCGGCGCACTCGGCTCGGCCCAGGCCGCGGACATCGTGGACACGGCCGTGGCCGCCGGTTCGTTCAAGACCTTGGTGGCCGCCGTTCAGGCCGCCGGCCTGGTCGATACGTTGAAGGGCCCAGGTCCGTTCACCGTGTTCGCCCCCACCGACGAAGCGTTCGCCAAGATCCCCAAGGCCACGCTGGACGCCCTGCTGAAAGACAAGGCCGCCCTGACCAAAGTGCTGACCTACCACGTGGTGCCGGGCAAGGTCATGGCCAAGGACGTGAAAGCCGGCATGGTCAAGACCGTGCAGGGCAGCTCTATCACCGTGGCCACCACGGGCGGGGTGAAAGTGGACGCAGCCAACGTGGTCAAGACCGACATCGCGGCCGACAACGGCGTGATCCACGTCATCGACACCGTGATCATGCCCAAGTAAGCAGGCACTCGCTTGCAGCAAGCCCCGCTTTGGCGGGGCTTTTCCGTTTCAGGCGGCCGGGCGCAGGTTGTCTGCGGCCGCAATGCGCAGGGCCTTGCTCAAGGCATCCAGCACGTCGGAACTCAGGTTCCAGCAGTGCCAGTACAGCGCCACACCCAGCCGATGGCGCGGTGCCAGATTGACCAGTTCGCCCGATTCGATGAGGTCTCGCACCCGCAGCTCGGGCAGCACGCTGACCCCCCAGCCGGCCTGCACGGCGCGCACCTGGCCTTCGCTGGAGGGCACGAACAACTGTTTGAGCATCACCCGCGGCAAGCCGAAGGCCTTCATCACGAAGCCGTGCTGCAGGTTGTCCTTGCGGTTGAAGGCAACAAACGGAACCTTGTGGAAGTTGTGTGCGTTCAGTCCTTTGGGCAGGTGCTGCGCGGCGTAATCGGCCCGAGCCACGGCCACGTAGTCCATGGTGCCCAACGCCTCCATCTTGCAGCCGCGCAGCGCCTGGCCCAGCGAAGTGACGCAGCCCAGAACCTGGCCCTCGCGCAGCCACTCGTGGGTGAACTCCTGGTCGTCGGTGATGATTTCGATCGGCAGGCCGTTCTGCGCCAGTGCGTCGAGCGCGGGCAACGCCCAGGTGGCGATGCTGTCGGCGTTGATGGCCACGGAAATGCGTTCCTCCTCGCGGCCGCTTCCGGTGGAACTGGGCGCGAGCTCCTTGAGGTCCTTTTCCAGATCGGCGCGCAGCAGCCGCATCATCTTGGCGTGCTTGAGCATCAACTGGCCGGCTGGCGTGGGCTTGAGAGGCCGGCTGCGCACGATCAGCACCGTGCCCACCAGCGCCTCCAGGGCCCGCAGGCGCTGCGACACCGCCGACTGCGTGATGGACAAACGCTGTGCAGCGCGCTCGAAACCACCCTCTTCAATGATGGCGGCCAGGCACTCCAGGGCGTCGGGATCAAAGGTGCTCATCGGGTCGGTTGCTCATATAAGCTGATCTGATGCCCAAAATTTTAGGTTAATTCCGCTTCACTTAGAAGCGCCTTCTTTCGATACTGCAGAGCAGTTTCATCCTTCAAGGAGTGAGTCATGCAAGTCACCGTTTTGGGCGCGGGCATCATCGGCGTGAGCACGGCATGGCACCTGCTCCAGCGCGGGCACGAGGTTACGTTGGTCGACCGCCAGGCCGAGGCCGCGCTGGAAACCAGCTTCGCCAACGCGGCACAGATTTCGGTGAGCTACTGCGAGCCCTGGGCCAACAAGGACGCACCGCTCAAAACCTTGAAGTGGATGTTCTCAGACGAATCACCGCTGCTCTTCCGCCCGCAACTCGACTGGGCGCAGTGGCGCTGGGGACTGCAGTTTCTGGCGCAGTGCAACGACGCGGCATTCGAGCGCAACGTGGCGCAACTCGTGGCGCTGGGCTCCTACAGCCACGCCGCGCTCAAGGCCGTGGTGGCCGACACCGGCATCGAATACAACCGGCTTGAGCGCGGCATTGCGCACTACTACACCGACCATAAGTCCTTCGACGGCGCGGCAGAAGCGGCCGCCGTCATGCAGCGCTTCGGCGTCAAGCGCCGGGTGGTGTCGCGCAACGAATTGCTCACCATCGAACCCGCTCTCAACGCCTTCGCCGATCGCATTGTGGGCGGCACCTACACCCAGAGCGACGAGTCGGGCGACGCGCGCGCCTTCACCCAGCAGCTGGCGGCGCTGTGCGGCCAGCGCGGCGCGCAGCTCATGTTCGGACACGACATCGAACGACTGGACAGCGACGGACGCGAGATCCGCGAGGTGCGTGTGCGAGACCGACAGAGTGGCGCCGTGCGCACCCTCAAGTCCGACGCATTCGTCGTCGCCTGCGGCTCGTACACGACGCCGCTGCTCAAGTCGATTGGCGTGAACGTGCCGATCTACCCGGGCAAAGGCTACAGCGCCACACTGCCGCTGCTCAAGCCCGACCGGGCGCCCAGCGTGAGCATGATCGACGACCAGCTCAAGATCGCCGTCTCGCGCCTGGGCAACCATCTGCGTGTGGCCGGCACCATCGAACTCGGCGGTTTCGACCTGTCGCTGGACACACCGTTGGCAAAGAAGCGCTGCGAGATGCTGGTGCGCCGCATCGAGCAGGTGTTTCCCGGCGTGGCCGACACCCGCACGCCCGAGCAGGGGGGCGACCCGCAGTTCTGGTGCGGCCTGCGCCCTGCCACACCCACCAACATCCCGCTGATCGGCCGCCTCCCACTGAGGAACCTCTGGATCAACGCCGGTCACGGCACGCTGGGCTGGACCCATGGTGCGGGCTCCGGCAAGGCCCTGGCCGAACTCATCCACGGCGAGCAACCGGCCATGAACTTCGGCTTTCATGGCATGGACACGGTGGCGCATGGCGCCGAGGCACCGGCTCAGTTTCACATCGCCCAGCCACACAGCCGGGCCTGAGCGCGACTAGGGCCGCAAGCGCTCGGCCATCCAGCCCTGCAGGTCCGTCCACATCTGGCGCATCTCGCTGTCCAGCGGCGCGCGAAAGGCGTTGGGCAGCTCGATGGTGACCACCGGCATGCCGCGGTGCACGCCACCATAGTTGCCCAGGCTGCCGGGAAAGATGCCCACCTGGTCCAGGTAGAGCCGCCCGAGCTTGGGTGGGGGAGCACCCGGGCCATCGAAGTCGAGCACGCCATAGGGGGCGTGGATGCTCACGATCAAGTGGGGCTGGAAGCGCGCCATTTCCTCATGCAGAAACCGCGACTCGGGCTCCGACAGCGGGCTGGGACCCGGCCAGCGGCGCGGGTCCTTGCGCGTGCGTTGCTCCCAGTACACCTTGGCGTCGCTGGCCCAGTTGGGCGTGGGGAAGTTGCGGTTGAGGTCCACACCGCGCGCGTTCACGCGTTTGGCGGGCCGCGCCAGCAAGCCATCGGGGTTGAGCACGGGAATGAAGCGCCAGTGCGCGTCGGCCGGCTCCTTGAGCGCGTGCTGAATCCAGTGCAGCGCCACCGAGGCAGAAGACATCTCGTCGCCGTGCATCGCACCCACCACCAGCACACGCAGGCGCGCCTGAGGCGCCACGATGTCGCGCGCATACAGGGTGCGGCCCTGCGAAGATCGGCCGGAAGTGGCCGCCAGTTCGGCGGCGTCGCACAAGGCCCGGCCCATGTGGGGCAAGCGGGCCGAGAACTGCACGCAAGGCGACGCGGTGGCAGGGACGGTGGTCCGGTGGTGCGGCGGTCCCCGCAGGGGCTCGGCGGCCTGTGCGCTCGAGGCCAGCACCAGCCCGCCAACCATCGCCAGTGCCCTCACCCAACACGACGGGTGTTTTTCTCGGTGCAATGGACTGCGTGACATCAAGGCATTCTAGGGACGCTACCGTACAAAGACACCGATCACCGAGAATCGACACTCCACAGCCCACGCACTTGCCCCAGATGCCTTCTGACCGTCCGACTGCCCTCCAGGCCCGCGCCCCCGATTTCTCGGCGCGCGAATTCCGCGCCTCGCTGGGCATGTTCGCCACTGGCGTGACCATCGTCACCGCGCGCACCGACAGCGGCGAGCTGGTCGGGCTCACCGCCAACTCCTTCAACTCGGTCTCGCTGAGCCCGCCCCTGGTGCTGTGGAGCCTGGGCCAGTCGGCAGGCTCGATGGCCGCGTTCTCCAACGGGCGCCACTACGCCATCAACGTGCTCGCGGCCGACCAGCAGGCGCTGGCCGAACAGTTCGCCGCCAAGGACACCGACCGATGGGCCGGCGTGGCGTTTCGCGAGGGCGGCAACGGGGCGCCCTTGCTCGAAGGTGCGGCGGCCTCGTTCGAATGCTTCAACCGCAGCCAGTACGCCGAGGGCGACCATGTGATCTTTGTCGGCGAGGTGGAACGCTGCAGCCACCGCGCCGAAGCCTCGCCGCTGCTGTTCCACGGCGGGCGCTTCTACACCGAACACCCGCTCTGAACGCACCGCGCCCGAGCGACAGCCCGCCGCGTCCCACCTCGCGACAATCGGCGGCATGAGCCCCACCACCGCCCGCAAAACCCACCTGGACGCCCTCGCCATCACCCTGCTCGTGGTGTGCTGTGCCTTCTGGGGTTTCCAGCAGATCCTGATCAAGGCCACGGTCGCTGAAGTGCCGCCGCTGTGGCAGGCCTCGCTGCGTTTCTGGGGCGCGGCCGTGTTGATCGGGCTGTGGTGCGCGGTTCGCGGTGTGCCGCTCTTTGAACGGGATGGCACGCTCAAGGCGGGCCTGCTCGCGGGCTCGCTGTTCGCCGGCGAGTTCGCCTTCATCTACCTCGGGCTGATACACACCACCGCCTCGCGCCTCACGGTGTTCCTCTACACCAGCCCCTTTGTGGTGGCGCTGCTGCTGCCGCGCGTGGTGCCCGGCGAGAAGCTGCGGCGTATCCAGTGGGTGGGTCTGGTGATCGCGTTCGCGGCGGTGGCCATCGCCTTCGGCGAAGGCTTCATGCACGGCTCGCCGGTGGCCGGCGCCTGGCTGGGTGATGCCATGGCGCTGGCGGCGGGTGTGCTCTGGGGCCTGACCACGCTGACCATCCGCACCAGCAAACTATCCACCGCCAGCCCGGAGAAAACGCTGTTCTACCAGGTGGCGGTGACTGCAGCGGTAGCGCCTTTCATCTCGCTGGCATTGGGCGAGGTGTGGTCGCTCGACTACTCGGCGCAGGCCTGGGGGTCACTCGCCATTCAGACCGTGGTGGGTGCGTTCGCGAGTTACCTCACCTGGATGTGGATGTTGCGGCACTACCCGGCCACGCAGATGTCGACCTTCACCTTCCTCACACCGGTGTTCGCGCTGGTGTTCGGTGTGGTGCTGCTGAGCGAGCCGCTCACGCTGCAGCTGGTGCTGGCGTTGGTGGGTGTGGCAGTGGGGATCGTTTTGGTGAGCAAACGCTAGGGTCACCCGCAAGCCCTTCGACAGGCTCAGGGCGAACGGAGGGCAGGCACCCCACCCATCCGTTCGGGCTGAGCTTGTCGAAGCCCTCAGCGTTTCAGTTTTTCTTGCTCAAGCCCAGCCGCTCGATCGTTTTCTTCTCCGCCTCAAACGTGCGCGCCGCATACGCCGTGTAGTCCGCGGTGTTCATGTAGATCTTGGGCTGGTAAAACTTGTCGAAGGTGGCCTTGACCTCGGGGTCGTCCAGCGTGCTCTTGAACGCGTCGTGCAGCACTTTCACCACGGCAGGGTCCATGCCCTTGGGGCCGCCGATGCCGAATGGCGATTCGGTGATGGTGTCCCATCCGCTTTCCTTCACGGTGGGCACATCGGCAAAGGCCTTGTTGCGCTCGCGGCCGAGCGTGGCCAGCAAGCGCAGCTTGCCGCTCTGCACGTGGGGCGCGAACTCGGTGGTCCCGCTCATCATGCGGATGTGTCCCCCAAGGATGGAGCTCATGATTTCGGCTGAGCCCTTGAACGGGATCGGGTTGAGCTGGATGCCGGCCTTCTCGCTGAACTCCTTGATCGCCAGGTGCGGCGTCGTGCCGGTGCCGGTGTGGCCGTATTCGAGCTTGCCCGGGTTGGCCTTGGCGTAGGCCACCATCTCCTTGAGCGTCTTGAACGGTGCATCGGCCGTGCAGTCCAGACCAAAGGTGTAGCCGGTGAGGCAGACGATGTGGGTGATGTCGGTCACCGGGTTGAGGGCATGGTCTGCATGTGCGGCAGGCGGTAGATGCCCAGTGGCAGCTGCGTGAGGATGTAGCCGTCGGGTTTGGCCTGCATCATGACGCTGGCGCCCAGCGGGCCAGGGTGCGATGAGTGTGATGGGGCGCTAGGGAAACTTGTCTTGCGCCCTCGCAGTGCTGCTGAACAAACCCGGCGCGGCCACCGCGGCGGCGCCGCTGTCGGCCAGGGTGAGCGCGTGGCGGCGGTTGACAGAACGGTCGGTGGGCTGCATTGCGCGTCTCCGGTTCTTCGTTAGGCCTTCAAGTCAGCCCAAGGCCGGCCCAGCCAACAGCGGGTTGGCCCTCAAGACTTTGGTACTCAGAACGCCGCGCTGCGCTGCGCCGCAAAGCTCACGTACCAGTCCAGGCAACCCGGATTGGCCATCGCCTCCCTGTTGATCACCTTCTCCAGTGGCTGGCCGAGCAGCAGCTTCTTGATCGGCAGTTCCTGCTTTTTGCCCGAGAGCGTGCGCGGGATCTCGACCACCTGGAACACGTCGTCG
Organism: Burkholderiales bacterium; assembly: GCA_038327405.1. Taxonomy (GTDB): domain Bacteria; phylum Pseudomonadota; class Gammaproteobacteria; order Burkholderiales; family Burkholderiaceae_C; genus Hydrogenophaga. Next base: position 58,868 of record JBBQKZ010000003.1, read on the forward strand.
GGAACGAAGCGCGGTGACAGTGCGGTGCGGATGCTGTCGGTGATGCGCGCTCGCACCGCGTCGTCAAGCGCCACGCCCTCACGCAGCACAACGAACAACGGCATGTAGCTCTCGCGCCCGAGGAACTCAAGGTCGACCACCATCGAGTCCATCACCTCGGGCAAGGCTTCGACCGCGCTGTAGAGCTCGCTGGTGCCCATGCGCAGACCGTGGCGGTTGATGGTGGCGTCCGAGCGGCCGTAGATCACGCACGAGCCGTCGGGGTGGATGCGCAGCCAGTCGCCGTGGCGCCAGACGGCGCCGGCCTGTGCGTCGAGGTCACCGCCACCGGGTTGGCGGCCCTGTCCGGCGGGGTACATGTCGAAGTAGCTGCCCAGCAAGCGCTTGTGGTCCACATCGCCCACGAAATACAGCGGCATCGATGGAATGGGCTGCGTGCACACCAACTCGCCCACCTCATCATTCACCGGCAGGCCCTGCTCGTTCCAGGCTTCCACCGCGCAGCCCATGAGTCGGCACTGCATGCGTCCGGGCGTCTGAGGCAAGTCGCGGTGGCCGCCGATGAAGGCGCCGGCGAAGTCGGTGCCTCCACTGATGTTGCACCACCAGATGTCGCCCCCACGCTCCCCCGCTGCGCGAGGTCCGCTGCCCCCCGAGGGGGCTGATCCACCTTGGGGCGGCCCGGCGGTGGATCGGTCGTCTGCAGCGCGCACTCGGCGGAACTGCTCGGTGCCCCATTTCTGCGCGTCTTCCGACAAGGGTGAGCCCGTGGTGCCCAAGGCGCGCACCGCCGACAGATCTCCGCACATTGAGAGGTCCACACCGGCCTTGAGACAGTTCGCAAAAAACGCCGCGCCCGCGCCGAAGAAGGTCACACCCTGCTCGGCCGCGAAGCGCCAAAGCGTGGTCCAGTCGGGCGACTCTTTGGAGCCGCCGGGGTTGCCGTCATAGATCACGCAGGTGGTGCCACCCAGCAGGCCGCCGGTCTGTGCGTTCCACATCACCCAGCCGGTGGAGCTGTACCAGTGGTAGCGCTCGCCCCAGCTGTTGGGCTCGTAGCTGCAGCCGATGTCGTTGTGCAGGATCTTGAGCGCCAGCGCCACGAGGGTGGTGCCGCCGTGGCCGTGCACGATGGGCTTGGGCAGACCGGTGGTGCCGCTCGAATACACGATCCACAGCGGGTGGTCGAACGGCAGCCAGAGCGGCTCGAACTGCGCCACGGCCGCGTCCATGCGGGCGGTGGCCTCGACAAAGGCGGTGCACGGTGCGGCGGCCTGCAACGCGCGGTCGGCGGCTTCCTCATCTTCGGCCAGGTTGGTGTGCAGCACCACGTGGCGCACGGTGGGCAGGGCCGCGCGCAGCTCGGCCACCACGGCCAGGCGCTCGAAATCGCGCGCACCGTAAGTCACCCCGTCACAGGCGATCAGCACCACAGGCTCGATCTGGCGGAAACGGTCGAGCACGGCGTTGGTGCCCATGTCGGGCGCGCAGATGCTCCACACACCACCGATGCTCACGGTGGCCAGAAACGCCACCATGGCTTCAGGAATGTTGGGCAAATAGGCGGCCACGCGGTCGCCGGGCTGCACGCCCTGGGCCTGCAGATGCAGCGCGAGCGAGGCGACCTGGCGGCGCAACTCGGGCCAGCTCATTTCCACGTGGCGGCCTTTTTCATTGCGACTCACGATCGCCATGAAGCCGGCCTCGTGCGCGGGATCCACATGGCGAAACACCTGCTGCGCGTAGTTCACCTGTGCGCCGGGAAACCAGCGTGCGCCGGGCATCACGTTGCGCTCCAGCACGGCGGTGTGCGGCGTGGGCGAGCGCATGTCGAAGTAGTCCCAGATGCTTTGCCAGAAAGCATTGAGGTCGGTGGTGGACCAGCGCCAGAGCGCGTCGTAGTCCTCGAAGTGCAGGCCGCGCTGGTCGGCCAGCCACTGCTGGTACAGGCGGATCTGTGGGGTGTAGGGTGGTGCTGTTGTCTCGCTCATGCCGTTATCCTTTTTGCCATCAGGTTAACAGCGCAGTTCAATTCCGTGGGTCGCACCCGCGTCGGGTTTGTACGGATGTTCAACTTTTTTGCACAACTGTTCAATACGCCATGCCCAGCCGCCACCATCCGCCACCCGCCACGCCACGGCGCCACCCCGCTGCTGCCGCGTCGCGCAACGCGCAGCGCCCCGATCGCCAGCAGGCCATTCTTTTAGCCGCCGAGAAGCTGTTTGCGCAAAGTGGCTATCACGCCGTGACGATCCGCCAGATCGCCGAAGAAGCTGGCGTGCCGCTGGCGCTGGTGGGCTATTACTACGGTCCCAAACACGAGCTGTTTCACGCCATCTTCGTGCACTGGCAGGCCACGGCCGAGCAGCGGCTGGCGCTGCTGCAGGAGGCCACGCAATCACCCGGCAAGGGCGACCGGTTGCGCCAGGTGGTGGAGGCGTTCGTGCTGCCGGTGCTGGAACAGCGCGCCAGCGCCGAAGGCGAGTACTACGCGCAACTGGTGGCCCGCGAACTGTCGCGCAAGACGCCGGAGACCCAGCGGGTGCTCACCGAATTCTTCGATCCACTGGCGCATCGCTTCATCGACGCGTTGCACGCTGCTCGCCCCGGCAACGATCGCGCAATGGCGGCATGGGCTTACCAGTTTTCGCTCGGGGCATTGCTGCACCACATCAGCGACCACCGCATGCACGAGCTTTCGCGCGCGTGCAATCACGACAACGATCCAGCGGCAGGCGCGCTGTTGATCAGTTTCATCGCAGCAGGCGTGTCCGCGCTGCTGCCCGTTTCCCGCACCCCGCGCCGCAGAGCGCCCCCTTCATCCACCGCCAGGAGACAACCATGAATAGACGCATTTTCAAGGCCACATTGCTGACCTCCGCCCTCACGCTGGGCGGCCTTTGCAGCGCGCAGGCCCAGCAGGTGATCAAGCTCACCGCGGCCGGTGGCCACCCCCCGGTGTTCCTGTGGGTCAAGCTGCTCGACGAGTTCTACATTCCTGAAGTGGACCGGCGCCTGGCCGCAGCCGGCAATGCCCACAAGGTGGAATGGACCAAGGCCTGGGGCGGCACGCTGATCAAGATCGGCAGCGAGTCCAAAGGCATTTCCGACGGAGTGGCCGACTTCGGCTTTGTCGGCACGCTGTTCGAAGCCGCCCGGTTTCCGATGCAGAACGTCAGCTACGTGACTCCCTTCGGCACCGAGAACCTCGGCGCTGTCGGCGCCATCGTGGCCGACATGCAAAAGACCATTCCCGCCATGGGCGACACTTGGACGAAAAACGGGCTGGTGTACCTGGGCGGCACGGCGCTGGACACCTACCACCTCTGGACCAACTTCCCGGTGAAGTCGATCGACGACCTCAAGGGCAAGAAGATCAGCGCGCCCGGCCCGTCGGCCAACTGGATACGCAACACCGGCGCGGTAGCGGTGGCGGGCTCGCTGCCCACCTACTATGAAGACATCAAGTCGGGCGTGTCGAACGGTGCCATCACCTTCAGCACCGGTGCCTGGGGCGCCAAGCTGCACGAGGTCGCCCCCTACGTCACCAAGGTGAATTTCGGCTCGATGTTCGCCGGTGCCATCGTGATGAACAAGCGCCGCTTCGACGGACTGCCGCCCGCGGTGCAGCAGGTGTTTCGCGAGGTGGGCGTGGAGTACGACAAGCGCTTTGCCGAAGCCCAGAACACCACCGCCAACGCGCTGCTGCAAAGGATGGGCGAGGCCGGTGCCACCATCAGTGAGTTGCCCGCCGCCGAGCGCAAGCGCTGGGCCGACACCATCCCCAACGTCGCGCAGACCTGGGCGGCCGACCTGCAAAGCAAGGGCGCACCCGGCGAAGAGGTGCTCAAGGCCTACATGGACGGGCTGAAGAAGAGCGGCGCCAATCTGCCGCGCGACTGGTCTGCCAAGTAACGCTGGAGCCTGCATGACCGTGCCCACGCCGAGCCTCAGCGAGACCACTGCCCAGGGCGCCACTTCGCCCGACGCCTACAACCAGCCGCTGCCCTGGGGCTTGCACCACCTGACCCAGGGGCTGAATGCGCTGGGTACGCTGATCATCATCGGCTTGATGCTGCTCATCAACAGCGACATCGTCGGGCGCACCGCGTTCGACACACCGGTGCGCGGCGTGACCGAGCTGGTGTCGTTGTCGATCGTGGGCATCGTGTTCCTGCAGCTCGCCGACACGCTGCGCAGCGGGCGCTTCACCCGTGCGGACATGCTGCTCGACCGGCTCAAACGTACCCGGCCGGCACTGGCTGCGGCTCTGCAGGCGCTCTACCACCTGCTGGGCGCTGCCCTGATGCTGATCATTCTCTGGGCAGCCTGGCCTTCGCTGGTGGACTCCATCCGCATCCGGGAGTACGTGGGTGCGCTGGGCGACTTCACGGCGCCGGTGTGGCCCGTGCGCCTGATGATGCTGGTGGGCCTGAGCGTGACCGCCCTGACCTTCGTGCTGCTGGCCGCCATGGACGTGAAACGGGCCACCCGACTCGCGGCGCATGCCAGGGAAGCCATTTCATGAGCGCCACCACAGTCTCGGTGCTTTCGCTGGTGCTGATGCTGGTGCTGATCTGGGGTGGCCTGCATGTGGCCGTGGTGCTGGGCCTGGTGTCCTTCGTCGGCATCTGGATCATCCGGGGCGACGTGGGCGTGGCCGCCAACCTGCTGGCACAGGCTTCCAACGACGCGATCGCCAGCCACATCTTCGGCGTGGTGCCGCTGTTCGTGCTCACCGGTTTTCTGGTCGCCAAGGCCGACATCGGCAAGGACGCGTTCGAGGTCGCCAACCAGCTGTTGCGCCGCTTGCGTGGAGGGTTGGGCGTGGCCACCGTGGCGTCCAACGCGGTGTTCGCCGCCATCACCGGCATCTCGATCGCATCGGCCGCCGTGTTCACCCGCGTGGCCGTTCCGCAGATGATGCGCTTCGGCTACCAGCCGCGCTTCGCGGTGGGTGTGGTGGCGGGCTCGTCGGTGCTGGGCATGCTGATCCCGCCCAGCCTGCTGATGATCCTGTACGGCTTTCTCGCCAACCAGTCGGTGGGCGACCTGTTCACCGCCGGCATCGTGCCCGGTCTGTTGCTGGCGTTTGCGTTTGCCATCGGAATCGTGCTGGCCGCGTACTTCAAGCCTTCGCTGGTGTACGCCAGCGGTGAAATGCCGGTGCCTGACGGCGAGGACATGGGGCCCGGCACGCTGCTGCTCAAGCTGGTACCCATCGTGTTGATGATCGGCGGTGTGCTCGGCGGCCTCTACGGCGGGCTTTTCACCGCCACCGAGGCCGGCGCCGTGGGCGCCGCGCTGGCCTTGTTGATCGCGGTGCTGCGTCGCAAGCTCACCGCGCGCAGCTTCTGGGAAGTGCTGACCGAGACCGGTCACGTCACCGTGGCGGTGAGCTTCCTGATCATCTGCGCCAGCATCTACACGCGCATGCTCGCCATGTCGGGCATGCCGCAATTCCTCATGGAAATGATCGGGCAGGCCGGCTTGGGTGAGTTTGCCTTCCTGCTGGTCTACGTGGCCATCGTCATCCTGCTGGGCACGGTGATCGACTCTTCCTCGATCCTGCTGATCGTGCTGCCGCTCATGCTGCCGATCGCGGAGCAGTTCGGCATGAACCTGATCTGGTTCGGCGTGATCACGGTGGTGGCGGTGGAGATCGGTTTGCTCACGCCGCCGTTCGGGCTCTCGGCCTACGTGGTCAAGAGCTCGCTCAACGATCCGCGCATTTCGCTGGGCGACATCTTTCGCGGAACAGCGCCGTTCACGCTGATCATGGTGGGCGTGCTGTTGTTGCTGATGGTCTTTCCTCAACTCAGCCTGGCGTTGATCGAATAACACCCACGCCTGTTTCATCATGAACACGCCCAACCCCCTCGACGGCTTCACGGTCGACCGCTCGGCCATCCGCTACATCGGCCACGAGCTGCAACGCCCCGAGTGCATCCTCGCCGAACGTGACGGCACGCTGTGGGCTGCCGATGCACGCGGCGGCGTCACGCGCATCGCACCGGACGGCTCGCAGCACTTTGTGGGCCAGCGCGCCGGTGACCGCTTTGCCACGGCGCCCATGTCCACCGCGGAAACGTTCGAGGCCAAGTACACCCAGGGCACGCTGCCCAACGGTATGGCGTTCGATGCCGAAGGCAACATCCTGATCGCCAACTTCGGCACCGACTGCCTGGAAGTGATGGCGCGCGACGGCCGCACCCGCACGCTGCACGACCGCATCGACGGCATGCCGATCGGCAAGGTCAACTTCGTGCTGCGCGACAGCAGGAACCGCATCTGGCTCACGGTGTCGACCCGCGTGAATCCGTGGACAGCTGCCGCCGCGCGCCGCGTGAAGGACGGCTACATCGCGGTGATGGACGAGCACGGGCTGCGTGTGGTCGCCGAAGGTTTTCACTTCACCAACGAGGTGCGGCTGGACGCACGCGAAGAGTGGCTCTATATCGTGGAGACCACCGGCCCGCACATCACGCGCATGCGGCTGGACCCATCGGGCACAGGCGGCGTGCGGCTGATCGAGCGCGAAGTGTTCGGCCCCGCGCACCTGGGTGGCCCGCCCGACGGCATCGCCTTCGACAGCTTCGGCAACCTCTGGTGCACGCTGGTGATGGTCGACCAGCTGATCGCGCTCACCCCGCAAGGCGACAAACGACTGCTGCTCGACGACAGCAACGGCGAGCCGGCGCACACCCTGGTGCAGCGCATGACGGACGGCACAGCCACCGCTGAAGACATGCAGCGTGCTCAAGGCGGCATTGCCCCCTGGATGGCCAGCGTCACCTTCGGCGGCCCAGACCTGCGCACGGTGTACCTCGGCAGCCTGCTGGGCACGCGCATTCCCTTTTTCCAGTCCCCGGTGGCGGGGCTGCCCATGGTGCACTGGTCGCACCCCGTCTGATCACCCCGTTACCTGAAAGAAGCCCCATGGCACGCACCTTTGTCGACCTCTCGATCTACCTTGAAAACGATGTGCTGAGCGACCCGCCTTCCTTCGCGCCCAAGATCCAGTACTTCACGCACGAGCACACCTTCGAGCAAATCGAGCCCTTCTTTCCCGGCCTGAAAAAGGAAGACCTGCCCGACGGCGAAGGCTGGGCGGTGGAGCTGGTCCATCTGTCCACGCACAACGGCACGCACCTGGACGCGCCCTACCACTTCCACTCCACCATGGACAAGGCGCTGGGCGAGAAGAAGCCCGCGATCGCCATCCATGACGTGCC
>JBBQKZ010000004.1:0-61559 GCA_038327405.1 Burkholderiales bacterium
GGCCGATGGCCGCCATCGTACAGCGCCAAAACCAATGGGACGCACGCCCACTCGCTCGACGCCCACGGACGCCGTGCGCACTGCTCTGCAGCTGCCACCGGCGCGAACTAAATGCCCGACAGCACTGCATCCATGGCCGTCACCAGAACGCTGGCCTGCGCTGCCACGTTGTCCACCGATCGGCTCAAATCTTTGGCGGGCAGGGGAGCCGCATAGTGCGCCAGCGCGTGCAGGCGCTTGCCTTTGACCATGATGACCGGACACAGCGTAGTCGGCACCTTGGTGTCTGAGCTGAACACAGCCAGCGGCATGGTCAGCCGCGTGGCCAGGGCATCGAGCAGATCGCTCTGGATCACGACCACGTAGGGAATGCCGTCGGCTGCGCTGCGGCTGGGATTGGCGTAAACGTCGTACTGCGGCATCGGCTGTTCACCAAGGGCGGAGATCTTCACCCGGAATGCCGAGCGCATCGAATCGGGCGTTCTGGGCTTCAATCCAGTCACCGAACTCGGATTCAAACGCCTTTTTGCGCGCAGCACGGGTGCTCTTGCCGCTGCTGGCCTGCAGGGCCAGGTACTGCTCAGCCGAGAGGATCACCGTGTCGATGTGGCCGGCCTTTTCCACAAAAACCGGTTCGCGCTTGGCCTGCGCGCAGAGGCTGCCAAATCGATTCTTGGCTTCGGTGGCGGTGACTCGCATGGCGCGCTCCTTGATGGTTTGGCCATTTTAGCCATTGCCGGCCAACGATTGCACAAAGCATGAAGCACGCGTCAAACCAAACCGAGCACCACACCCACAAACACCGTGAACCCCAACCAGTGGTTGAGCCGAAACGCCTTGAAGCAGCCGTCGCGGCTGCGGTCCTTGATGAGCCGGAAGTGCCACACCACCTGGGCCAGCGCGACGATCAGCATGGCGCCCCACACCCAGGGGTTCACCACCGCCCACAGCGCGGCCGTCCAGACCGCAAGGAACACGAGATAGAACGCAGTGACCGCAGGCACGTCGTACGCGCCCAGTGTGATGGCCGAGGTCTTCATGCCGATGCGCAGGTCGTCGTCGCGGTCGACCATGGCGTACTCGGTGTCGTAGGCCAGCACCCAGAACAGGTTGCCCAGCAGCAGCACCCACGCCAGCGGCGGCAGCTGCGCCTGCACTGCGGCAAACGCCATGGGCACGCCGAAGCTGAACGCCACACCCAGCACAGCCTGCGGCATGGAAACATAACGCTTGGCATACGGGTACGCCAGCGTGATGGCCAGCGCCGCGAACGACATGAGCACCGTGGGCGTGTTGGTGGTGAGCACCAGCGCAAAGGCCGCCAGCGCCAGCACCGCACCCACAGCCAGCGCCTCGCGGGTTGAGACCTTGCCGGACGTTACCGGGCGCTGCGCCGTGCGCTTCACGTGTTTGTCGAACTCACGGTCGGCCACGTCGTTCACGCAGCAGCCGGCGCTGCGCATGAGGATGGTGCCGAGCACGAACACGGCCAGCAGATGCCAGCCGGGGAACCCGCCTGCGGCCACCCACAGCGCGGCCAACGATGGCCACAACAGCAGCAGCCAGCCGGCCGGGCGGTTCCAGCGGATCAGGTCAAGGTACAGCGCAAAGCGCGAAGGCGCGTGGGACGTTGCAGCGACCATGTGCAGCCAGATCAGTCCTCAAGAATCGAACGCAGCATCCAGGCGGTCTGCTCGTGTACCGTGAGCCGCTGCGTCAACAGGTCGGCGGTGGGCTCGTCGCCCGCCTTGTCCACCACGGGGAACAGCTCACGCGCCGTGCGCGCCACCGCTTCGTGGCCCTGCACGAGGATGCGCACCATCTCCATGGCCTTGGGTGGTGTGGCTGGCGCGTCGGGCACCGAGCTGAGCTTGCTGAACTGCGCGTAACTGCCGGGGGCGTCGTGGCCCAGCGAGCGGATGCGTTCGGCCACCGGATCGACTGCCGTCCACAGCTCGGTGTACTGCGTCATGAACAGGGTGTGCAGCGAAGTGAACATCGGCCCGGTCACGTTCCAGTGGAAGTTGTGCGTGGTCAGGTACAGCGTGTAGGTGTCGGCCAGCAGCTTGGACAGGCCTTTGGCAATGGCTGCGCGGTCCTTCTCGTTGATACCGATGTTGATGGCGGGGGCTGCGACTTTGCTGGCGGTTTTGGCCATGGGGGACTCCAGAGGGAAGGTTGAAAAACAAGAATCAAGAGAGGCGTTTGACGCCCGGCAGTTCGCAGGCGTAGATGGCGTTGCGCAGCTCGGCAATGGCCTCATAACGCGTGAAGCTGCGCCGCCAAGCCAGCACCACACGCCGCGTGGGCGCCTCGCCCTCGAACGGCAGGTAGCGCACGTACGACGAATCACCGAAGTCCTGCCCCGGCGTGGCCGAGCCTTCCAGCGCAGAAGACGGCACCGACAGGCGCGGCACCAGCGTCACGCCCATGCCGGCGGCCACCATGTGCTTGATGGTCTCCAGCGACGAACCTTCGAAGCTCTTGCGGATGCCTTCGGCGTCGTTGGAAAAGCGCGCGAACTCTGGGCACACCTCCAGCACGTGGTCGCGGAAACAGTGGCCCGTGCCGAGCAGCAGCATGGTCTCGCGCTTGAGCTCTTCGTTGGTGATGTGGTCATGTGCCGCTAGCGGGTGCGTGTGCGGCACGGCGGCGAGAAAGGGCTCGTCGTACAGCGCTGCAATGGCCAGGTTGGTGTCGGGAAACGGCTCGGCCAGGATGGCGCAGTCGATCTCGCCCAGGCGCAACTGCTCCAGCAACTTCACGGTGAAGTTCTCCTGCAGCATCAGCGGCATCTGCGGCGTGCGGTCGATCACATGGCGCACCAGGTCGGGCAGCAAATACGGGCCGATGGTGTAGATCACGCCCAGCTTGAGTGGGCCTGCAAGCGGGTCCTTGCCGCGCTTGGCGATCTCCTTGTTGGCGGCGGCCTGCTCCAGCACGGTCTGCGCCTGGCGCACGATTTCTTCGCCCAGCGGCGTCACGCTGATCTCGCTGGCGTTGCGCTCGAAGATCTTGAGCTCCAGCTCCTCTTCCAGCTTCTTGATGGCCACCGACAGCGTGGGCTGCGACACAAAGCAGGCCTCGGCCGCCTTGCCAAAGTGTTTCTCGCGCGCAACGGCCACGATGTATTTGAGTTCGGTCAGCGTCATGGGGGGTATTTTGCGCCCGCTGTTCACGACCGCCATGGTGGCGGTGTGAATCGCTCAGGCTTTGAGGAATTCCGCCTTGCCGCCCAGCCACCGGGCAATGTGTTTTTCGGCCAGTTGCGGGTGCTCGGCCAGCATCACCGGCGCGGCCGCGCGGGCCCATTCGAGCATGTGGTTGTCGGTGGCCAGATCGGCAAACCGCAGCAGCGGTGCGCCCGACTGGCGCGCGCCCAGGAACTCGCCCGGGCCGCGAATCTCCAGATCGCGCCGGGCGATTTCGAAGCCGTCGCTGGTTTCGGCCATGGCCTTCAGGCGTTCGCGAGCGGTCTCGCCCAAGCGGCCGCTGTCGGGTGGCGTGTAGAGCAGCACGCAGGCCGAGGCTGCAGCGCCGCGCCCCACGCGACCGCGCAGCTGGTGCAGCTGGCTCAAGCCAAAGCGCTCGGCGTGTTCAATCACCATCAACGAAGCATTGGGCACATCCACCCCGACCTCGATCACGGTGGTGGACACCAGCACGCCCATCTGCCCGCCGGTGAACAGCGACATCACCGCCTTCTTCTCGGCCACCGGCATGCGGGAGTGCAGCAGGCCGACGAGCACGCCGGGCAACGACTCGCTCAACTCTGCGTGCGTGGCCGTCGCGTTCGACAGGTCGAGCACTTCGCTCTCCTCGATCAGCGGGCACACCCAGTACACCTGCCTCCCCTGCGCCACCTGCGAACGGATGCGCTCGATCACCTCGTCGCGGCGGCTGTCGGCCACCACCTTGGTGACGATGGGCGTGCGACCGGGGGGAAGTTCGTCGATGGTGGAGACGTCGAGGTCGGCGTAGTAGCTCATGGCGAGCGTTCTGGGGATCGGCGTGGCCGTCATCATGAGCAAGTGGGGCTCCCCCCCATCGCTTGCTCGCTGCGCGTAGCCGCTCCGCCCCTCAAGGGGCAACACCTGCGGCCCGGCAGAGCCGGTTCCGCGGTGTTCTGGGATGGGCTCCCCCGCTGGCGTGACAGTGCCCATCTTTCCTCTGAGCGCCAGCCGCTGCGCGACGCCAAACCGGTGCTGTTCATCGATGATCGCCAGCGCGAGGTTCTTGAACACCACCTGGTCTTGAATGACGGCGTGCGTGCCCACCACCAGGGCGGCCTCTCCACTCGCAATCAGCGCCAGCATCTCGCCGCGCTGCTTTTTCTTCTGGCTGCCGGTGAGCCAGGCCACGCGTTTGCCCAGTGGCGTGAGCAGCGGCTCCAGCCAGCCGATGAGCTTGGCGAAGTGTTGCTCGGCCAGGATCTCGGTGGGCGCCATCAGCGCGCACTGCCAGCCCGCGTCGATGGCAATGGCGGCGGCCAGCGCGGCCACCACCGTCTTGCCCGAGCCCACGTCGCCCTGCAGCAAACGGTGCATGGGAATCTGGCGCGTGAGGTCGAGCGCGATCTCTTCACCCACGCGACGCTGCGCGGTGGTGAGCGCAAACGGCAACACGCCGAGCAGCTGTTCGTGAAGGCCGCCTGGCTTGGCGCGAAGGGCTGGCGCGCTGAGCGCCGCACGCTCCTGCCGTGCGGTGAACTGCGAGAGCTGTTGCGCCAGCAACTCCTCGGCCTTCAGGCGCTGCCAGGCCGGGTGGCTGCGGTCTTCCAGCGCGTCCAGAGACACGTCGGCGCCCGGGTGGTGCAGGAACTGCAGCGCGTCGCGCAGCGTCCAGGTGCCGCGCACCACGGCGTTCAGGCCGCCCAGCAGCGCGGGCGGCAGGTTCTCGCCGAGATCGGCGCGCCGCAGGCCGCTGGCCACCACCTTGCGCAGGTAGGCCTGCGGCAGTTGTGCGCTCGTGGGGTAGACCGGGGTGAGCGCATCCGGCAGTTCACCGCCCGCCGCGTGAAACGCCGGGTGCACCATGGTCCAGCCCAGGAAACCTCCGCGCAGTTCGCCGCGCACGCGCACCCGCTGCCCCACGGCCAGGGTTTTCTGGTGCGCGGGGTAGAAGGTGAAAAAACGCAGGGTGCAGGTGTCGGTGCCGTCGTCCAGTGTCACCAGCAGCTGGCGGCGCGGGCGCTGCGTGATCTCGCTGTGGGTCACCGTGCCTTCAATCTGCGCCAACTGGCCGTCGCGCGCGCCGCGCAGCGTGACGATGCGGGTCTCATCCTCGTAGCGCAGCGGCAGGTGCAGCGCCAGATCGATGTCGCGCACCAGCCCGAGCCGGTGCAAGGCTTTCTGGGGAGCGGACAGCGCGGGCTTGGCTGCTTTGCCTTCGGCTTGGGCGGGCATGCGCGCATTGTGCCCGGCCAGACGCGGGCACCAATGCCCTGACCCGAGCGTGCCCAGTGGCCCTGGCCTAGCATGGCGCGTCACGTCAACTCCCCAGCCATATGGACGCCTCACACTTCTACGAACCGTCGCAAGGCCACGGCCTGCCGCATGACCCGTTCAACGCCATCGTCGGGCCGCGCCCCATCGGCTGGATCTCCACCCGCGCCAGCGACGGCGTGCTCAACCTGGCGCCCTACAGTTTCTTCAACGCCTTCAACTACGTGCCGCCCATCGTGGGCTTCTGCAGCATCGGGCACAAGGATTCGGTGCGCAATGTGGAAGCAACCGGCGAGTTCGTGTGGAACCTGGTGACCCGCCCGCTGGCAGAACAGATGAACCAGACCTGCGCTCACGTGCCGCCCGAGGTGGACGAATTCGCGTTGGCCGGGCTCACACCGGTGGCTTCCCGTGTGGTGTCCGTCCCCCGGGTGCAAGAGAGCCCCGTGAGCTTCGAATGCAGGCTGTCGCAGATCGTGCGGCTGACATCGGCCGCCGGCGCGCCCATCGACAGCTGGCTGGTGCTGGGTGAGGTGGTGGGCGTGCACATTGCACAGCACCTGCTGAAGGATGGCGTGTACGACACGGCGAACGCCGGACACATCCTGCGAGGCGGCGGTCCGGCCGACTACTTCAGCATCGGCCCCGAACAACTGTTCCAGATGCACCGCCCTCGCTGAATCTGGATCGCCTGCGCAGAACTGAGACAATCACGGCCTTTGTTTCTTCACTTGGAACGGGCCTGTCCGGCCCTCAAGCTGCATGCCTTCATCTGCCTCATCTGCGCGCGCCTTCACCGTCGCCGACTTTGATTTCCACCTCCCCACCGAGCTGATCGCCCAGCACCCCGCCCCCGAACGCAGCGCCTCGCGCCTGCTCGACGGCACGGGCGCCACGCCGGTGGACCGCATTTTTCGCGACCTGCCGGGCCTGCTCAAGTCCGGCGACCTGCTGGTGTTCAACGACACCCAGGTGGTCAAGGCGCGCCTCTTTGGACAGAAAGCCAGCGGCGGCCAGCTGGAAATGCTGATCGAACGTGTGTTGCTGCCGCTTGAGGCGATTGATGGCACAGCCCACGAGGTGGTGGCGCACCTGCGGGTGAGCAAAAAACCGCAGATTGGCGGCCGGCTGCACATGGCCGGTGGCCTGGGCCGGGGTGGGTTTGACGCCACGTTCATCGGCCGCTGGCCCGACGAGCAAGGCCAACTGTTCCGCTTTCGTCTGCACGGCCCGGCGGGTGAAACGCCATACGAGCTGATGGCGCGCCACGGCCATGTACCGCTGCCGCCCTACATCACCCACACCGACGAGGCCGACGACGAGCGCCGCTACCAGACGGTATTTGCCCGCGTGCCCGGTGCGGTGGCCGCACCCACCGCTGCGCTGCATTTCGACGAAGCCGTGCTGGCCGCGCTCGACGCGCGCGGTGTGCGCCGCGCCAGCGTCACGCTGCACGTGGGCGCGGGCACCTTCGCCCCCATGAAGGCCGGGCGCATCGAAGACCACGTGATGCACCACGAGCGCTACGCGATTCCGCCGGCCACCCTGCAAGCGATCGCCGACTGCCGCGCGCGCGGCGGCCGCGTGGTGGCCGTGGGCACCACCACCGTGCGCACGCTTGAGAGCTGGGCCCGCTCGGGTGAGACCGAAGGCGACACCAACATCTTCATCACGCCGGGCTTTGCCTTTCAGGTGGTTGACCTGATGGTCACCAACTTCCACCTGCCCCAGTCCACGCTGATGATGCTGGTCAGCGCCTTCGCCGGCTTCGAACCCATCAAGGCGATCTACGCTCACGCGATCGAACACCGCTACCGCTTCTTCAGCTATGGCGACGCCATGCTGCTTTCAAGGAACCCCGATGCTGCAGTTTGAAGTCCTCAAGACCGACCCCACCAGCCACGCGCGCCGCGCCCAGCTCACGCTCAACCACGGCGTGGTGCAGACCCCCATCTTCATGCCCGTGGGCACCTACGGCACCGTCAAGGGCGTGATGCCGCAAAGCCTGCACGACATGGGCGCGCAGATCATCCTGGGCAACACCTTCCACCTGTGGATGCGACCGGGCCGCGAAGTGATGAACAGCTTTGGCGGACTGCACGGCTTCGAGCAGTGGCACAAACCCATCCTCACCGACTCGGGCGGCTTCCAGGTGTGGAGCCTGGGCGCCATGCGCAAGATCACCGAAGAGGGCGTGACCTTCGCCAGCCCGGTCAACGGCGACAAGCTCTTCATGTCGCCCGAGGTCAGCATGGACATCCAGACCGGGCTGAACAGCGACATCGTGATGCAGCTCGACGAATGCACACCCTACGAGACCAACGGCCACATCACCACCGAAGCCGAGGCGCGCAAGAGCATGGAGATGAGCCTGCGTTGGGCCAAGCGTTCGCAGGACGAGTTCAAACGGCTGGAGAACCACAATGCACTTTTCGGCATCGTGCAGGGCGGCATGTTCGAACACCTGCGCCAGGAGTCGCTGGACGCGCTGGTCGACATGAACTTCCCCGGTTACGCCATCGGCGGTGTGAGCGTGGGCGAGCCCAAGGAACAGATGCTGCAGATCATGGCGCACACACCGCACCGCCTGCCGGCGCACAAGCCGCGTTACCTCATGGGCGTGGGCACGCCTGAAGACCTGGTGCAGGGCGTGGCCGACGGCGTGGACATGTTCGACTGCGTCATGCCCACGCGCAACGCGCGCAACGGCACGCTGTTCACCCGCTTCGGCGACCTGAAGATCCGCAACGCGCGCCACAAGACAGACCACCAGCCGCTGGACACCACCTGCACCTGCCACGCCTGCGCCGGCAAGAGCGGCGTGAGCTGGGACCAGGGCGGACGCGACGGCTTCAGCCGCGCCTACCTGCACCACCTGGACCGCTGCGGCGAAATGCTCGGCCCCATGCTGGCCACCATCCACAACCTGCACTACTACCTGAACCTCATGCGCGAGGTTCGCGAGGCGCTGGACGCGGGTGGCTTCGCAGCCTTCCAGGCGCAGTTCAAGGCGGATCGCGCGCGCGGGGTCTGACGCGCGCGTGGGTGGAGGATGTTCGCCGCCCCGGCAGGGTGGGTCCGTGAGCGAAAGCTCATGAATTCATCATGAATGTGAATGAATTTGACATCTTGTCGTCGGCGATGCGTGCGCCCAATGAGTGCTCAACAACTCATCTGGCCGCTTCATGCAAATCCTTCTCGACACACAACTCATGCCCCAATACCTGCCCGGCGCACCCGCCGCGGCAGGCTACCGGCAGGTCCGCATGGTCCCGGCCGACAACGGCCAACCCCTGCTCTTCTCGCTGGATCACGAGCAGCGTCTCCTGGTGTGGCTCCCGGGCGCAGAGGGTTACACCCGCTGGGTCCAGGTCAGCCCCACCCTGATGGGCATCGACAACCCGCGCATCCTGGACTTCGACCTCATCAGCAACCACGGTCAGGGCCGGGGCGACAACACCCTCGATCTGCTGTTGTTGGCCGATGTGGGCGCGGCGGACCTGCCCGATGTGAAGGCCTTCTACTGGCCGGGCATGGCGGCCTGCGTTGACCCCGAGGCCTTGCGCCTGAGCCTTGCGGCGTGTGCACCGATGGCAACCGGCATCGAACAACCGACCGCAGCCAAGCTGGGCTTGCTGCCGCTGCCGGTGCGCTCGGTGTTTCTGGTTCGCCACGTTCCGGCGTCATCGGCCCAGGCCATCCGCTCGCGCTTTGACGCACAGGGCCGCTGCATCGAGACCGCTCCACTGCCCTTTGGTGCCGCCGAGGCCTTCGCTCACCAACTCGGCGTGGCCACGTTCGTGGCGGCAAGACCGCTGGGCGACGATGAGGACGCGCTGATCGCTGCGGCATCGCGGTTCGACAGCGGTGAGGCGGGTCACGTGAGCGTGCAGCTGCCCGCCGCTGAAGCTCAGCCCGCGTGGCGCCTCGACCTGAACTCTCCGGTGGGCGGCAGTGGCCAGTGGATGGGCGAGGTCAACGTCAATGCCTTTGTGCGCAACGACACGGGTGAGCCCTTGGCTGTGTTCAACCTGCCCGAGGCCGGGCAACTCTCGCAAAGCAACTTTGCGATGACGCCCGCCCTGATGCACCTGAACGACGGCTGCTGGAGCCTGCAGAGCAGCCTGCCGGGTTGGCAGGTCGCGCCAGGGGCGGGGCATGCCCTGCGGCTGGACTCCGCGCAGGCCTCTGACCCGTGGCGCTGGTTTGCATTGGTGAAACCGGCGAGTGACCCGGCGTCACTGGCCAGTCTTCAGATGACGCTGAGTGCCGGGTGCCTGGACGCCAACGCCGCCTCCACCCTGATCGCGGCCGCCGTCGCTGCCTACAGCGTGTGCCAGTGCACCGAAGCCGAGACGGGGTTGTCGGTTCTGCACATCCTGGTGGCCTACGAAGAGGGCGGGCTCGAGATCTTTTCGCAGGACAGCATCAGCGCACAGTGGCAGCGCCACACCGTGACCGACGACAACCTGCAGCGTGGCCTGCACACCCGCACCAGCTACACCACCCGCATCCGGGTGCTGGACGACACGTCGGCCCCGGTGCTCAACGCCGCCGTTCGCCTGCGCCCGCACGCGCCCTGCTTCGGCTTGCTCAACGGGCAGGCCGCCCACCTGAGCCCGCTCGCACCCACGGTGGCCTCCACCACGTCTGGCGGCGAGATCACCTTCATCCAACCTGTGAGCAGCCTGGGGGCGGTGCAGATCGATGTGGAGGTGGTGCAGACCCCGGACGGTGCCCCGCTGCCGCCCGGCCTGGTGCCGGCCGGCGCACAACGCAACGCACTGCTGGGCAGCGCGGTGGCAGAGAGCGTGTCGCTCAACCCGATGGCGGGCATGACCGCCAGGCTGGGAGCCGTGACCAGCGGCCTGGTCCTGCAGCAGGCGCAGGCCAGCGATGGCTCGCACCCCTTTGCCCACCTGCCGCTGGAGACCTGCAACCAGGCATATGCGGCCATGACACAGTTCCTGCAGGCCTACCACGCCACCCTGGCCTCCCCGTCCAGTCGCAGTGGGTCGGCTGTGGTGGTTCGGCGCACGCAGCTGTGCTGGCAAGGCGGCGTGCTCACCACCCAAGAGCTGGCGCTGGACGCGCCACCCCAGGCACCCCAAGACGGTGTGTGGGATGCAATCGGCGACATCATGAGCTTCCTGTGGACGGCGGTTTCGCAGGCCATGGACGACGTGACGATGACCCTGAACTGGCTGGCCGATGGCTTGTGCTCCATTGCCGTGAAGATCGGAGAGGTGGTGTGGAAGGGCATCGTGGCCATCGCCTCGCAGGCTGCCGAGTTGCTGGACTGGGTGCTGCAGAAAACGCTGGGCGTGAAACTGGGTGACATCGTCAACTGGCTGGGCCACGTGTTCAACTGGGACGAAATCGTGCAGGCGCACAACACTCTGCGCAAACTGGCTCTGCTGGTGAAAAACCAGACCAGCGACTGGATGCGACACCAGGCGCCGCAGGAGCTCAACAAGAACCTGCAATGGGCACGGGCCCTCCTGGGCAAGCTGCCAGACCTCGACCCCGAAACACGCAGCTTGCTGGCCCGCCGCGCGAGCCAGGGCGACAGCAACACCGAAACCGACACCGCAGGCTGGACCGGCCCCGATGCGCGGTGGGGCGCGCAGGCCTTCCAGTCCTACAGCGGCAACATGTCCTTGACGGACAGCGGCGCCTGGAGCAACGCCGATGCGATTGAAAAGCTGATGTCGCAGGCCGCCACATCGCTCCAGGGCATGGCAGACGACATCGCCGCCACCATCAACCGGCCCGGCTTCACAGACCTTCCGCTGCTCACCGCGTTCGAGGACCTGATCGCGCTCGGTGGCACGGACGCGCTCGACCTGCTGCAGCCCTTGGTGCAGGAGCTGCTGGTCCTGCTGGCCGATCTGGTCGATGACGCCTGGACCGCCTTCGATCAGCCGCTGGACATCCCGGTGCTCACGCCGCTGTACGAGACGCTGATTGCGCCCGGTTCCCGCCTGAGCCTGCTCGACGCGGTGCTGCTCTCGGCCGCCTGCCTGGGCAACGTGGGCAGCCGGCTGGCGCTGAATGCGCCCCTCATCTCCAGCACCTTTCGCGAGGCCATTGAAGAAGCCGACTCGCTGCAAGCGCTGTTGCTGGCACCACGGCCCAGCGACAGCGACAGGACGTGGTCCACCGACGTGTTGCTGCTCGTCACCCTGTTCAGCGGCGTGTGCAAACTGCTCTACTTCATGGCCTGGATGTCGCTGCGATACACCGGCGCCGGGAGCACCTTTGACCAGCACCTCGTGCGCTCCAAGTGCATCCTGGACACCCTGGCGTGGGTCGGCGCGATGGGCTGGGCCTGTGCCCGCTGCGCAAGCGTGCAGCCACCGCAAGACGCTCTGAAGGGCACCGTCGCCTTCCTGCTCATTGACGGATTGATGAGCCGCGGCAAGGACGCGGTGGAAATGGCCAGTGCCACCCGCAACGAACCACCCCCGGTGCTCGTGCGCGAAGCCATGTCCACCTTCGAGACCTGCTTCAGTGCCTTGCTGCTGCTGGGCGCGTCGATCTACACCAGCGTGAAAGTGACCGAGATCCCACGCACGGCGCCCAGCGACCCGGGCAACTGGGCGCTGCTGCAAACAACGCCGCTGATCCAGAGCTATGGCACCACCGTCTTCCAGGCGCTGGCCTGGCCAGACAGCCTTTCACCGCCCACATCGCCCCTGGGGGTGGTCCGCGCCGTGACCAATGGCGTGCGCAGCACCGTGCCGCTGGTGAGCATCGTGGCACTCGCGGTGGCGGCCCGCAACCACTGGAACGTGCCCGGCACCATCGCCAACTGAATGGTGCGGATGCGGTATTGCCACCCACGCCGGTGGGCTGGAGAGTCGCGGGGGCTTCATCCACCCCCACCTCAACAGGAGACGGCACCTTGTCACGCATTCCATCACCCCAAGCCAGCCACCCCCGGCCCCGAGCACAAGCCGGGGAACCACAGAGCGCCGGCTACGTGAGCCAGCTTGCCATGGCCACCAGCCGGGACGGTTCGCTCATCTTTTTCACGATGGAGGACTTTGAACTGAGCGTCTGGCTGCCGAGCGGGCAGCCCGAACAATGGACGCAACACCAATTCCCCGTGGCCGGCTTCAGCCAGGCACCGGTGGTCTCGTTCGACATGATCAGCAATTGCGGCCAGGGCCGCAACGACGACTCCATCGACCTGCTGGTGGTCGTGGCCCCCGACGGCACCTCCGACTCCCAGCAGGCCTGCTACATGCCCGCACTGGGTTTTTCCACCGATCTCAGCACCTGGGCAGGCTACTTTGCCAACGCCATGCGGCTGTCGGGACAACTGGCGCATGTGGACCATGCGTGTATCGGCTTGCGCACACAACAGGTGCGCAGTGTCTTCCTGGTGAGCAAAAGCCCTGCTCTGGTGGCCGTGCGCTGCGACTTCACCGACGCGGGCCGCAGCGTGCAGACCTGGCCGATCGGGCCGATCAATCCGGTGATTCACCAGGCTCACAACATACAGATCGGTGCCTGTGTCGCCTCGCGCTGGCCCGGGTACTTCGATCCCGAGGACGCGCTGGTGCTGGGCGGCACCACGCTGGGCGACGCGGACACGACGCCCCCGGTCGACTCTGCCGTGGAGGTGCACATTCCCAAGACGCCGGCGGGCGACGCATGGCACCGCGAGATCCCCACCCCGGTGGCGAGCGAGCCGGCGTGGTCCCGCATCACGCAGATCACCAGCGTCATCACGCCCGATCCTCACGGTTGCTGCGCTGTGATCACGCCGGGCGGCGTCGATCTGGACCCGATCGACATGAAGAACTGGGTGATCAGCAAGGACGTTCTTTACCAGGGCGTGCCGATGCCGGCGCTGCCCACGCCATCGGGCGCCGGCCCGGTCTACGACAATCCACCGCAGGCGGTGTGGATGCCACCGTCAGGGCAGCAACCCGGTCAATGGCACTGGCTGCAAGTGGTCTGCGTCGACAGCGTGGACTTCCTCACCAGCCTGTGCGAATCGCAATCCACCGAATTGATCGATCCCCAGGCGACGGCAGAGTGGGTCATCGGCGCGACCAACTTCCATGCGGTCGCCCGACCGAACCCCGAGAACGGCACCACCGCGCTGACGGTGCTGTGCTTCAGCGCGAAATCCGGTCTTTACCTGGGCACCAAAAATCCCGCAGTCGGCATCTGGACCTACATCTCGGTCAGCTGAGCCCTGGCGCCGGGCTGGCCGCGGTGGCCCCTGCCAGAATGGCAGGCCCAGACACCACCGCGAGACGCCCGGCACATGCCCGCACCCATTCCCCGCCATGTCCTGCCCATCCTGGTGCTGGCCCAGTTCCTGGGCACCTCGCTGTGGTTCGCGGTCAACGCGGTCATGCCAGACCTGCAGCGCGAACTGGGCTGGCCCACCAGCGCGGTGGGCACGCTCACCTCGTCGCTGCAGTTCGGCTTCATCCTGGGCACGCTGGTGTTTGCCCTGCTGGCCATAGCCGACCGCTTCGCGCCGCGCCGCGTGTTCCTCGTGTGTGCGCTGGCCGGCGCCGCCTGCACCGTCGGCGCGTGGTGGATGGTGCGCGACTTCCCGGCCCTGCTGATCTGGCGTTTTGCCACCGGATTCTTCCTGGCGGGCATCTACCCGGTGGGCATGAAGATCGCCGCGCAGTGGTACACGCGCGGCCTGGGGGGTGCGCTCGGTTTGCTCATTGGTGCGCTGGTGCTGGGCTCGGCCAGCGCGCACGCCTTGCGCGCGCTCAGCGGTGCCCTGCCCTGGCCCACGCTCATGCTGGGTGTGGCCGCGCTGGCAGCCGCTGGCGGCCTGCTGCTGTTCTTCGGCACCACCGACCCGCCGCACGCGCAAGCGCGCGTGACAGCGCTGCAGTGGCGCGCACTGGCCACGCTGTGGACCGATGGGCGCGTGCGCAGCTCGGTGCTGGGTTACTTCGGTCACATGTGGGAGCTCTACACCATGTGGGTGATGGTGCCGCTGGTGCTGGCCACACGGTTGCAGGGCACCGATCTGTCGTGGGCGGCGTTCTGCGTGCTGGGCGCGGGCGCGATCGGCTGCGCCGGTGGTGGCTGGGTGGCGCAGCGCTGGGGCAGTGCGCGCGTGGCGGGCACGCAGCTGGCCATCAGCGGCCTGTGCTGCCTGGCCGCGTTCGTGATGATCGACGCGGGCGACGCGCTGTTCTACGCCTGGCTGGTGCTCTGGGGCATCACCGTCTCGGGCGACTCGCCACAGTTCTCCACACTCACCGCGCGCAACGCGCCGCCGCAGGCCGTGGGCAGCGTGCTCACGCTCACCAACAGCATCGGCTTTGCGATCTCCATCGTGAGCATCCTGCTGTTTGTCTCACTGGCCGAGACGGTGGCTCTCGGCACGCTGCTGCCCTGGCTGGC
This sequence comes from Burkholderiales bacterium, assembly GCA_038327405.1. Taxonomy (GTDB): domain Bacteria; phylum Pseudomonadota; class Gammaproteobacteria; order Burkholderiales; family Burkholderiaceae_C; genus Hydrogenophaga. The sequence goes on from JBBQKZ010000004.1 coordinate 14,841, forward strand.
GATCGGCCCGGCGCTGGGGCTGTGGGCGCTGCGCCCGCTGTGGCGCGAAGAATCGCGCTAGTTGTCCGGCGACACCGTGCCGTCCGCCTCGAGGAACTGCACCGGATCGGGCAGCGCGGTTGTGGCCACACCCATGTCGCCCGGCTTGAGCTGTTCGGTGAAGCCTTCCAGCGAACCCATGGACTTGCGGTCGCGCCGCGCCACCGGCTCCGACAGCATGTAAGCCACGGTGAGTTCGGCCAGGGCCTGCAGCGAATCGCGGTGGGTGCGTTCCTGCGCATGTGAGGCATCCGCCCCGAAGCCGATGAGTGCGGTGCGGATGTCGTTGCCGGCTTCCACGGCGGCGGCGGAGTCGGAGCGGTAGAAGCGGAACACGTCGCGCCGATGCGCAATGCCATGTGCCTTGGCCAGATCGATCAACTTGTGCGTGAGGTGGTAGTCGAACGGGCCGGCCTGGTCCTGCACGCAGATGGTGGCGGCGCGCTCGTCGGTGTTCTGGCCGGGTGCCGCAATGGCAATGTCCAGGCTCACCATCTCGGCAATGTCGCCGTGCAGCGCGGCCGACGATCCCGAGCCCACCTCTTCGGTGATGGTGAAGAGCGGGTGGGCATCCACCGCCAGTTTGGCACCACTGTCCACGATGGCCTTGCAGGCCGCGAGCAGCACGGCCACGGCGGCCTTGTCGTCAAGGTAGCGCGAGTTGATGTAGCCACCCGGCTGCAGCTCGGGCTGCGGGTCGAAGGCGATCCAGTCGCCCACATTGATGCCGGCATCCAGGAGGTCGCTCGCGCTGTGCGAAGGAATGTCCACACGCACCTCCACGTGGTCCCAGCTCGACGGCTGGGTGTCGATTTCATCGCCGTAGGCGTGGCCCGAGGTCTTGAGCGGCAGGCAGGTGCCGCGCAGTTGTTGGGTGTCGGTGAACACGGTCAAGCGCCCACCTTCCGCAAAGCGCGACGACCAGCTGCCGATGGGCACGATGCCGATGCGCCCGTTGGGCTTGATCTCGCGCACCATGGCGCCCAGCGTGTCCAGGTGGGCCACGATGGCGCGCGCCGGGCGCGGCTCGCGCCCCTTGAGCGTGGCGCGGATGGCGCCGCGGCGCGTGATCTCGTAGGGAATGCCGATGGCATCGAGCCGGCTGGCGGTGTAGCGCACCACGGCGTCGGTGAGGCCGACGGGGCTGGGAATGGCGAGCAACTGCAGCAGCGTTTCTTCGAGAAACGCGTAGTCGATCGCAGGCAGTTTTTCCGGGACAGGAATGGATTTGGATGTCTGGGTCAAGCGGGCACCTCGTCGGAAGAAGTCTGGGGAAACAGCAGGTCGACAAACCGCTGCGCGGTGGGTTGGGGTTCGTGGTTCGCCAGACCCGGGCGCTCGTTGGCTTCGATGATCACGTGCTCCGGGCCATCGACCGCAGGCACGAGGAAGTCGAGTCCGGTCACGGGCACGTCGAGCACGCGGCTGGCGTGTTCGGCGGCGCTCTTGAGCGCGGGGTGCAGCTGCGCCGTGACGTCGTGGATGGTGCCGCCGGTGTGCAGGTTGGCGGTCTTGCGCACCGCCAGCGGACGGCCAAACGGCAACACATCGTCAAGCTCATGGCCTTGCAGGCCGATGCAGCGGCGCGTCTCGCCATCCACAGGAATGCGCGATTCGCCCCCGGTGGCCGCAGCCCGGCGGCGGCTCTGCTTGTCGATCAGCTGCGCGATGCTGGACTGGCCGTCGCCCACCACGGTGGCGGGTTTGCGGATGGCCGCAGCCACCACCTGGTGGTTGATCACCACAATGCGCAGGTCCTGCCCTTCGCAGAACTGCTCGAGCAACACCCGCTCGCCGAACTGGCTGGCGTTTTCAATGGCGGCCTCCACGTCGTCGGCGTCGGTGAGGTTCACGGCAATGCCCTTGCCCTGCTCACCATCGACCGGCTTGACCACGATGGCGCCCTGCTCGCGCAGAAAGGCCGCGTTGGCTTCGGCGTCACCGGCCAGCGCTTGCTGCGGCACCTTCAGGCCGGCCTGGGCAAGCAGGCGGGCGGTCACGCGTTTGTCGGCACAACGGCTCATGGCCACGGCGCTGGTGAGTTCACTCAACGACTCCCGGCACACCACGCTGCGCCCGCCGTGGCTGAGCTTGAAGTACCCGTTCTCCGCGTCCACCACCTCCACCCGGATGCCACGCCGCTGCGCTTCATCCACGATGATGCGGGCGTAGGGATTGAGCCCGTCGGCGCCACCGCCCTGGCCGGTGAACAGCGGCTCGTTGATGGCGTTGCGCCGCTTCACAGCGAACACTGGAATGTTCTGAAAGCCGAGCTTTTTGTACAGCGCGATGGCCGAGCTGTTGTCGTGCAGCACCGAGAGGTCCAAGAAGGCGCGGCTGCGCGCCTGGAAGTGTTCGGCCAGGTAGCGCGTTAGCGCTTCGCCAATGCCCGGGTGGCTGGCTTGTGGCGAGACGGCCAGCGCCCACAGGCTGGCGCCGGGTTCGGCATCCCCAAACGCCTCGGCGTGGTCCAGCCCCATGGCCACACCGATCACCTCGCCGGTGTGCCGGTCTTCGGCCAGCGCGTAAACCACCTGGCGTTGCGCCCGTTCGCCCCACACACGCGCCGGGTCAACCGGCACCATGCGGCGCGCGCGGTAAATCGCGTTGATGGCGGCCACATCGGCGCGCGAGCGCAGGCGGCGGATGGTGAAGCCGCGGCGCACCGCACGCTGCGGCGTGTAGGCGTTGAGCCAGAGGCGGAAGGTTTCCGACGGATCGACAAACAGCTGGCTGGGCGCATGCGCCACCACCACGTGCGGCTTGTCGAGGTAGAAGGCAATGTCGCGCTGGCCGGGTTCTTCCTGCAGCAGCGCTGCTGCGATGGCGGCCGCATCGGTGAAGGTGTGGCCGGCAATCAGCCGGCCCCAGCCGCAGGGCAGGACGACGTCGGTCCGCTCGGGCGACTGGCCGCGGGCATCCGCCTGGGGCATGGGCGCGCGGCCGAGCCGCAGGGCGCGTTGGGCTTGTTTTCGAAGCATGGGCGGGTCTCCTTTCAACGCACGTGTTGCTGCAGCCAGAGTTCGAGCAGGCCCAGCTGCCACAGCTTGGAGCCGCGCAGCGGCGTCATCTGGGCCGAGGGGTCGTCGAGCAGCTGCTGCACATAGGCCGGGCGGAACAGACCGCGTTCGCGCGCGGCCTGGCTGGTGAGCGCGTCGCGCACATTGGCCAGCACATTGCCCTTGAGGTGCTTGAGCGCAGGCACCGGAAAGTAGCCCTTGGGTCGGTCGATCACCTCGGACGGAATCACGCTGCGCGCCGCTTCTTTCAGAATTCCCTTGCCGCCGCAGGCGAGCTTGTGGCGCGCGGGAATGCGGGCAGCGAGCTCCACCAGCTCGTGGTCAAGAAAGGGCACGCGGGCCTCCAGGCCAAAGGCCATGGTCATGTTGTCCACGCGCTTGACCGGGTCGTCCACCAGCATCACCGTGGTGTCCATGCGCAGCGCCTGGTCCACCGGGTCGCTGGCACCGGGTGCGGTGAGCCGGCTGGCGATGAAGCTGGCCGTCACATCGCCGGTGAGGTAACGGTCCTGCACCACATCGCGCATCTCGGCGTGATCGCGGTCGCAGAACGCGGCCAGGTAGTCGGTCACCGGCTGGGTGCTGCCCTGCAGCTTGGGGTACCAGTGGTAGCCGCCGAACACCTCGTCGGCGCCCTGTCCGCTTTGCACCACCTTGCTGTGGCGCGACACCGCCTCGCTCAGCAGGTAGAAGCCGATGCAGTCGTGGCTGACCATGGGCTCGCTCATCGCGGCAATGGCTTCGGGCAAACGGTTGAGCAGCTCGGCTTCGGGCACGAAGATGCGCTCGTGCACGGTGCCGAAGCGCTGCGCCACGAGGTCGGCGTATTCGAACTCGTTGCCCTTCTCGCCCCCCACGTCTTCAAAGCCCACGTTGTAGGTGCGCAGGTCGCGCACACCGGCTTCGACCATCAGACCCACGATGAGGCTCGAATCGACACCGCCCGAGAGCAACGCGCCCACCGGCACATCGGCCACCAGCCGGCGCTTCACGGCGGCGCGCAGGCCACCCAGCAGGATCTCGCGCCAGTCGTCGAAGGAGCGGGCTTCATCGGCCGCTTCGCGCTCGTAGCTCAGTGACCAGAAGCTGTGTTCTTTGGAGGTGCCGTCCGCCTCGATCTGCAGCAGCGTGCCGGGTGCGAGCTTGCGCACACCGCGCAGGATGGTGTGCGGCGGCGGCACGATGGCGTGCAGCGAGAGGTAGTGGTTCAGGCCCACGGGGTCGATGGCGGTGTCCACACCGCCGGCGGCCAGCAAGGCCGGCAGGCTGGAGGCAAACCGAAGGCCACCGTTGATGGACGCCAGGTACAACGGCTTGATGCCGAGCCGGTCGCGCCCGAGCAGCACGCGGCCGCTGTCTCGCTCCCAGATGGCAAAGGCGAACATGCCGTTGAGGCGTTTCACAAAGTCGGGCCCCCAGGCGTGCCAAGCCTTGAGCAGCACCTCGGTGTCGCCGGTGGAATGGAACTGGTAGCCCTGGGTTTGCAGTTCCTTGCGCAGTTCGGCGTGGTTGTAGACCGCCCCGTTGAAGACGATGCCGGCACCCAGCGCCGGGTCGAACATGGGCTGCTGCGCGGCGTCGGACAAATCCATGATCTTCAGCCGGCGGTGGCCAAACCCGAAGCGATCGCTCACCTGCAGACCCTGGCCATCGGGTCCGCGCGGCTGCTGCCGCTCGTTCATGCGGCTGAGCGCCGCCACATCGACGGGCTCGCCGTCAAACCGGATTTCTCCTGCAATTCCACACATGGGTGTTCTGCCCTCCAGACAGGAAAGCCGATCACCGCCGCCGTTTCAGAAAAGTGGCTCGGCCCGGACGGCGCCGGGCCAGAAATCAGGGGATGGACGGGATCGGCTGGTGCACGACCGTGGGAACGCGCGTTGCGGGGCGCAACGCCGGGAGGAAGCCTTCTTGAGACATCCGGGCGGTTGGGCCAAAGGCCGCCGCCCAAGACTTCCAACGCTCCGTGGGCAGCTGGTGCACGCGGGGTTAAAAAATGAAGCGAGCGACAATTATATTGATTTCAATATGATGGTCAACCATCAATGCTCTTTTTTCATATGATGAACCTGCGATGCAGTCTGTGCACCTACAGGGAGACCCGCTGCGCCGGCCCGGCCAGAGCGGCCCGCTCCAGCCAGTCGAAGACGGAATCCACCGTGATGGTTTCGATGCGATCGGCAAACCGCTTCTCGTTCGGGTGGTCGTCGAACGCGATGTGGGCCGAACTCACGCGCGCCCCAAGCCGGGTGATCGCGCCCAACCGCAGCGTGGTCGGCTGGTAGCCCTTGAAGCGCAGCCAGGCCTGGGCCTGCTCGCGGCTGCTCACACCCGGCTCGGCGGCCAAGGCCAGTGTCTCCAGTGCCCACTGGTTGGACTGCTGGTACCGCGTGGCCCACGGGTAGCTCAGCATGTTGTAGGCCCGGGTGTGCAACGCGGTGCTGTGCGCCGGGTCGGTGAGCACGGCGTGCAGCGGCGCCTGCAGCGCGGGCGCGGGCACCATCCACGCGGCCTCGAAGCGCCACAGGTCGTCCAGGAAAAACTCGCCCAGGCCTTGCCGGTAGAGCGAGCCTTCAGCCGAGCCGCAGGCATTGAGCTTGTGCAGCACGCGCCACGGGCCTTCGGCGGTTTTGTAGGCCCAGCCGAAATGCGAATAGCGCAGTTGGTATTTGCTCAGGTCCTGCCCGGCTCGGGCCAGCACCACCACCCGCGCGCCGCTGCGGGCGTGTTCGGCGTCCAGCGCCTGCGAGGTGCGCAGCGCGAGCTGCATGCCCTGCTCGATGCTGCGGGCGGTGAGGGGTTTGGCTTCGCAGGAGCGGCCAGCCTGCGCGGCAGGCACTGCGAGCAAAGCCACGGCGGTTGCGAGCCCGGCCAACCATCGCCCGATCAACGTGTATGTCATGGCGGGGCTCCTCAGTGGGTGATGCGTTCGTTGTGCAACAGCGCGCGGCCCAGCTCGTTCGGAATGAAGGCCAGCACCTCACCGGCGGCCGACAGCAGCACACCGGTGCCGATCACGCTCACCACCACCGCCGTGCCCACACCCACTGATACGGCCGATGCCGCGCGCCCCGAGACCTCGACGCTGGCGCGCGCCCCGTCCGACACCCGCTCCAGCACATACAACGTGCCGCTGGCCGTGACCTCCACGGCTTTCACGACCAACGCCGCACCGGCCACTGAAAAGGCCACCGGTACCACGCTCACCGCCGCCGCGCCAAGCGATGCCGCACCCACCACCGAAGCCACCGGCAGGGCCGACAAGGCCACCGATGCCTCGCTCTGCGCGCGGGCCGGACTGGCCACCAGCGTCAAGGCCATTGCCACCGCTGCGCTCAGGGCGCGCCAGGAAAAGTGTGTCGTGTTCATGTTCAAGCTCCTTGAAAAAATGGGATGGGTGCTCATTCGGCAGCGGCAGCGCGTTCGTTCATCACCTGCTGACGACCTGCCATCTCGCCGCGAACGCGGGCTTCACCCAGATCGGCCTCGTGCCGGTCGCGCAGCGTCTTGGCCAGCGTGAAGGCCGAGGTCACCAGGTACAGCCAGCTCACGCCGAGGTAAGCGCGGTAGGTGTCGTTGATCTCCATGCGCAACAGGCCCCAGCCGGTCAGCCCCATGGCCACCGCAAAGCCTCCCCACACCACCAGACGCCACATCGGGGTCTCGGGCACCCCGGCGAGCGTGGCCTGGTGGCTGTCGCGCACGGCCTTGGACAGCACGAACACGGTGGACAGACAGAACACATAACCCATCACCATGAAGGCCCGGTCCAGCGCATGGCCCGGCAGGTAGGCCAGACCGGTGGCACAGAGGAAGACCGCCACGCCGAACGAGGCCCAGACCTGGAATTGCCAGGCTCGGGTGTCGCGCGTCACGGTGAGGGGGGATCGGTTCGAGGCCATGAAAAACCTTTGCGGTTGTTGAAGGTGGCGCGATGGTCGACCGTCACCCTGTCCGCAGGATCAAAATACTGATCTGGAATCGATTTCTATCTCAATGAGTATCGCTTTCAAATACTCTTTGACGCTTGTGTAGCCTGTTTGCCATCGATATCGGTACGGCAGACAACTTTGCTGTTCGCCAGGAATCACACTGCACCTATGACAAAACTCATGCTCTGCGTCGCCTGTTTTCTATTCACCGCCAGCGCAACGGCTCAAGCGCTCTGGCAAGGCGTGCCCGTGGGCGCGACACCCGCCGAGGTGCGAGCCCTGGTGCCCGAGGCACAAAAGCCAACCTCGGACCCGGCATCCCGCGGCGAGGGCGTTCAACTGGAGATCCCGGCCTTCGAGCTCGCCGGGGGTGTATTCAAGGTGTCGTTCGCGTTCAAGGCCGACCAGCTGCAAAGCATCACGCTGCTGGCCAACGCCGGCTCGGCGGACGAAGCTCGCGCGCTGGGCCAGCGCCTCACCACCTCGCTGCGCTCGCGCTATGGACTGGAGAGGAGCACCCGCAGTCGCGGCGCCACCTCGTCATTGACCATCGACCGCCAGTGGAGTTTCCGGCGCACCGTGGTGCACCTGGAGGTGGTGGACGAGACCTTTGTGCGCCTGACCTACAACGGCCAGGCGCCCGTGCGCAATGAACGGCTGTGACCAGAGGACACGTGAGCGCGCAGCTGTGGCGGCCATGTAACCGGTTTCAAAGATAATTGAAACCAAATTACACCCGGGCAAGTTCAAGCCCGGTCATCCACCCCCAGGAGACACACCACATGCCCATGCGCGCCACCAAGATCGTTGCCACCCTCGGCCCTGCGTCCAGCGACCCGGCTTTGCTCGAAGCCATGATCCGCGCGGGCGTGAACGTGGTGCGGCTCAACTTCTCGCACGGCGCGGCGCAGGACCACATCGACCGGGCCACGCTGGTGCGGGCAGCCGCCCAGCGCGCCGGGCGCGAGGTCGGCATCATGGCCGACCTGCAGGGCCCCAAGATCCGCGTGGGCAAGTTTGCCGAGGGCAAGGTGATGCTGGTGCCGGGCGAAAAATTCGTGCTCGATGCCTCGCGCACCGAGCCGGGCAACCTGGAAGGCGTGGGCCTGGACTACAAGGAACTGCCGCGCGACGTGAAGGCCGGCGACACCCTGCTGCTCAACGACGGCCTGATCGTGCTGACCATCGACAAGGTGGTGGGCCCGGCGGTGCACACCACGGTGAAACTCGGCGGTGAGCTGTCCAACAACAAGGGCATCAACAAGCAGGGCGGCGGCCTCACTGCGCCGGCCCTGACCGCGAAGGACATGGACGACATCAAGACCGCCATGGGCCTGATGGCCGACTACGTGGCGGTGAGCTTTCCGAAAAACGCCACCGACATGGAACTGGCGCGCCAGCTGTGCAACGTGGCCGGTGCGGCCACCGGCCACAAGCCCGCGCTGATCGCCAAGATCGAACGCGCCGAGGCGATCCCCGAACTGGCCAACATCCTGAAGGTGTCCGACGGCATCATGGTCGCGCGCGGTGACCTGGCGGTGGAAGTGGGCAACGCGGCGGTGCCTGGCCTGCAGAAGCACATGATCAAAATGGCACGCGAGATGGACAAGGTGGTGATCACAGCCACGCAGATGATGGAGTCCATGATCGTCAACCCGGTGCCTACGCGCGCCGAGGTGAGCGACGTGGCCAACGCCGTGCTCGACGGCACCGACGCGGTGATGCTGAGCGCCGAAACCGCCGCGGGCAAATACCCGCTGGAGACGGTGAAGGAAATGGCCAACATCTGCCAGGAAGCCGAGAAGGCCGAATACAGCGAACTCGGTGCCGACTTCACCGGCAAGACCTTCAAGCGCATTGACCAGTCGATCGCCATGGGTGCCCTGTTCACCGCGCACCACCTGGGCGCCAAGGCCATCGTGGCACTCACCGACTCGGGCTCCACTGCCCTGTGGATGAGCCGACACAACGTGCGCATGCCCATCTATGCGGTGACCTCCAACCTCTCCACCCAGCGCCGCATGACGCTCTACCGCAACGTGCGCCCGCTGCTCATGGAAGCCAGTGCCGACCGCGACACCGCCATGGCCGAAGCCGAAGATCAGTTGAAGAAACGCGGCATCGTGCACAGCGGCGACGTGTACGCCATCACTGTGGGTGAACCCATGGGCCAGCCCGGCGGCACGAACACGCTCAAGATCTGCCGGGCTGGGTAGGGAGCACCCCCCTGCGCCGCTGACGCGGCTTCCCCCCTCTCTGGCGCGCCTTCGGCGCTGGGAGGGGGGACGGCACCTTGGGCCGGCGGAGCTGGACCCTCGGTGCCTCTGGATGGAGCCACCTCCCTCGGACATGCCCTTCTTGAATCCGATGACCGACCGCCTGCGTAAACATGTCATGCATTCACCGCTGCCCACTCCCTTGAAAGCCTCGAACCGCCGCCGCTGGCTCACCCTGCTGGGCCTGGCGCCCTTGCTGCAGGCCTGCTCCCCGCTGCGGCTGATCAACGCCACCGTGCCGTCGAACACGCACACGGTGCTGCGCGACGAGGCTTATGGCAGTGCCGAACGCCAGCGCATGGACGTGTACCTGCCGGTGGGCGCTGCGCCCGAAGCGCCCATGGCGGTGTTCTTCTACGGCGGCAGCTGGAACAGCGGCGAACGCGCCGACTACAAGTTCGTGGGCGAAGCGCTCGCCTCGCGCGGCATCGTCACCGTGATCGCCGACTACCGCCTGAGCCCCGAGGTGCGTTACCCGGTGTTCCTGCAAGACTGCGCATTGGCCGTGCGCTGGGCGCGCGACAACGCGCAGCGCCTGGGTGCATCGCCTGCGCGCCTGTTCGTCACCGGCCACAGCGCGGGCGCGTACAACGCGGCCATGCTGGCGCTGGATGCACGCTGGCTGTCGGAGGTCAACATGCAGCCGGGCGAGCTCGCCGGCTGGGCGGGCCTGGCCGGACCTTACGACTTCCTGCCGATCGGTATTCCGGCTGTGCAGCGCGCCTTCAACTGGCCCGACACGCCGGCCAATTCGCAGCCGCTGTTCCACGCGGGTGCGGGCAATGGCATGAAGCACCGCGTGCTGCTGCTGGCGGCCAAAAGCGACACGCTGGTGAACCCGCAACGCAACACCCTGGCCATGGCGCAGGCCCTGCAAGCGCGCGGCACACCGGTGGAACTGGAACTGTTCGAGCGCGTCAGCCACGTCACCCTGATCGGCGCCATGGCCCCACCGCTGCGCGGCTTGGCGCCGGTGCTGGAGCGCTTCAGCGGATTTCTGAACCGACCTGGCGCGACCTGACTGAGTTCAACAGCCAGGCAGCGCTGGTGATGAGCTGCCTCGCAATCAGCGCGCAGGTCACACCCAGCGCCAGCCCCATGGCCACGTCGGATACGAAGTGAACGCCCAGGAAAACACGGCTCCAGGCAATGGCCAGGGTCACACCCCCGGCCATCGGCACCCAGGACCGAAGGTTGCGCCGGGCATGGAACACCAGACCGGCTGACCAGGCCGCCGACACGGCGGCGTGGTAGCTCGGGAACGAGGGTGTGCCGGCGTGTTCGAGCCACTGGTGACCCAGCCCGAGGGTGAACGGGCGCGGCATGTCGAACACCCCTCGCAAGCCTCGCACTGCCACCCAGGCCAGCAGCATGGCCAGCACCGCACCCAGCACCTGCTTGCGCGCGCGTGGCCCGGCCAGCGCCAGCGGGATGAGCGCCAGCAGCGCCACGGTGGGCAGGGCCTCAGAGAACCAGCGTGCCAGCGTGATGAGCCCCGCAGGGGTGGCGGGCGTGGCGTTCAGCCAGAGAAACAGCAGTTGGTCGAAGGAAGTCATGGGTGCCTTTTCTTCCCGACACTGTGGGGGGGCATCATTACGTCCACATGAAGGCCCCGGCCAACGCGTGCAGTCCCAAACGGGTGCGCGGACTAAAATCGCAGGTTACGAACCGGTTACCAACTGACTTAAGGGATCCCCATGGCACTTGTTTCCATGCGCGAACTGCTCGACCACGCCGCCATCCACGGCTACGGCATTCCAGCGTTCAACGTCAACAACCTCGAACAGGTGCAGGCCGTGATGGCCGCCGCCCACGAAGCCGGCGCGCCGGTGATCCTGCAGGCCAGCGCCGGGGCGCGCAAATACGCCGGCGAACCCTTCATCAAGCACCTGATCCAGGCCGCCGTGGAGTCGTACCCCCACATCCCGCTGGTGATGCACCAGGACCACGGCCAGAACCCTGACGTGTGCCGCGGCGCGATCGACCTGGGCTTTTCTTCGGTGATGATGGACGGCAGCCTGGAAGGCGACGGCAAGACCATCGCCAGCTACGAATACAACGTCGACGTCACCCGCAAGGTGGTCGACATGGCGCACAAGCTGGGCGTCACCGTGGAAGGTGAACTCGGTTGCCTGGGCAGCCTGGAGACCATGCAGGGCGACAAGGAAGACGGCCACGGCACCGACGCGGTGATGACGCGCGAGCAGCTGCTGACCGACCCCGAGCAGGCGGCCGACTTTGTGAAGCGCACGCAGCTGGACGCGCTGGCCATTGCCATCGGCACCAGCCACGGCGCCTACAAGTTCACCCGCAAGCCCACCGGCGACATCCTGGCGATCGACCGCATCCAGGAAATCAACCGCCGCCTGCCCAACACCCACCTGGTCATGCACGGCTCCAGCTCGGTGCCACAAGACCTGCTGGCCGTGATCAACCAGTACGGCGGCAAGATCAAGGAAACCTACGGCGTGCCGGTCGAAGAGATCCAGAAGGCCATCAAATTCGGCGTGCGCAAGATCAACATAGACACCGACATCCGCCTGGCCATGACGGCCGCGGTGCGCAAGTTCCTGGCCGAGAACCCCGAGAAGTTCGACGCCCGCGAATGGCTCAAGCCCGCGCGCGAAGCCGCAAAGGCGATCTGCAAGCAGCGCTACATCGAATTCGGCTGCGAGGGCCAGGCCGGCAAGATCAAGGGCGAGAGCCTGCAGGTCGTGGCCGCCAAGTACGCCAAGGGCGAGCTGGCCCAGGTCGTGCACTGACCGGCTCCCGGCTCAAGCGCCCGTCAAAACGCCACCTTCGCGGTGGCGTTTTTCATTCAGTCCTCCCAACCCGCCGCCTGAATGGCGGCCACGATGTCGCGGCCTGCTTTCACGAGCGCCGGCCCAAAATCCTCGTGCAGCAAGGCGCCTTGCAAGCGTGAGGCCGGGCCGCCCACGGTGAGCGCCAGCGGCTCGCGGCCATCGCCCAGATCCAGGCCCACCCCGATGGCCGCAATCTCGCTTTCCCACTCCGACGCCGACACCGCGTAGCCACGCTCGGCCCAGTCGGCCTCGGCGCGGTGCAGCCCGGCTTCGCGCGCGGGCCAGCGCTCGGGGTCTTGCGTCCGCAGGCGCCGTGCCAACACCGCCTGGATGCCCGGCGAGGCCGAGCACCAGATGGCGCGGCCCATGGCGGTCTCGGCGAACGGCAGGCGCGTGCCCACGTCCAGCCCGAGGATGAGCCGTGCCGTGCTGCGGCAGTGCGCCACGTAGACCACCGAGGTGTCGTGCCGCACGCCCAGCGAAATGGCGGCCTGCGTGTGTTCGGCCAGCGTTTCCATGAAAGGCCGTGCGATGCGCCCGATCTGGAAGTTGGACAACACACTGAAGCCCAGCGAGAGCACCGCCGGGCTCAACGCGTACTCGCCGGTGGCCGCGCGGTGGCGCAGGTAGCCCAGGCTGGTGAGCGTGAACGTGAGGCGCGAGACGGTGGCCTGCGGCAGGCCGGTGCGCCGGGCCAGCTCCTGGTGCGCCAGCCAGCGGTCGGCCGGGGTGAAGCAACGCAACACCGTGAGGCCACGCGCCAACGCGGTGACGAAGCGGCGGTCATCGGCCGGATCGGCTTCGGCGAGCGGAAGGGGAGGTGTCTGGCGCTGGCGTCCCATGGTGCGGATCCTTTTTTCTGCAGATCGGAATATGCGGCCTCTGGGTGCATTCCGTATTCCGCAGATCGGAATTCTCACGTACCGCTGGCACGATCCGCATGCTCGCTTTCCCTGATCAGCGTTTACACAACCATGGCGCCAGCCGTATATTGACAGCGCGCCAGCCTCTTTCCGCCCAGCGGAATGCTGAAGCCCACCCCCCTGACCGACCGCATGACGTCCACCACCCCGGCCCACTGGCCACCCGGCCTGCCGCAGCACCTCGCGCTGCCGCAGACGCACGTCTTCTACAACCTCGAGGTGTCGGCCCGGCGCTACCCCGACAAGCCCTTCATCGTGTTCTACGACTCGGTGCTGACCTACGCCGGGTTCCTGCGCGAAACCGAACACCTCGCCGGCCACCTGCAGCAGGTGTGCGGCGTGCAGCCGGGTGACCGGGTGCTGCTGTGCATGCAGAACAGTCCGCAGTGGGCGCTGGCCTTCTACGCCATCATGCGCGCGGGCGCGGTGGTGGTGCCGGTGAACCCGATGAACCGCTCCGAGGAGCTGCGCCACTGCGTCACCGACAGCGGTGCACACGTGGCGCTGGTGGCGCAAGACCTGCTGCCGCAGGTGCGTCCATTGCTGACGACCGACAACGACGGTCTGCGCCATGTCGTCGTGGCCACTTACAGCGACCACCTGCGCGTGCCCACGGACCTCGCGGTGCCCGACTTCGTGGCCGCCCCGCGCCAAACCCTCACCGAACCAGGACTGGTGGCTTGGGGGGACGCGATCGCCCAGCAACGGACCCCCGGGCCGCTCACCACCGGTCCCGACGACCTCTGCGCCATGCCCTACACCTCGGGCACCACCGGCTTGCCCAAGGGCTGCATGCACACCCACCGCAGCGTCATGAGCACGCTGGTGGGCGGCGTGCGCTGGTTCGGCACCGCAAGCGACGCGGTCTGCCTCTCGGTGCTGCCGTTCTTTCACGTCACCGGCCTCACCGGCAGCCTGAACGGGCCGCTGTATATGGGCGCCACCATCGTGGTGCTGGCGCGCTGGGACCGCGAAGTGGCGGCGATCTGCATGCAGCGCTACCGCGTGACCATGTGGCAGGCCATCTCCACCATGGTGATCGACTTCCTCGCGCACCCGCAGCTGGAGCGGTTCGACCTGGGCAGCCTGCGCTGTGTGCGCGGCGGCGGCGCGGCCCTGCCCGAAGTCCTGGCCGCGCGCCTCAAGGCCCTCACCGGGCAGGACTACATCGAGGGCTACGGCATGTCCGAAACCATGGCCGCCACCCACATCAACCCCACGCACCGGCCCAAGCGGCAGTGCCTGGGCATGCCGGTGTTCGACGTGGACGCGCGCGTGGTCGACCCCGACACCCTGGCCACACTGCCACCCGGTGAAACCGGCGAGATCGTGGTGCAGGGACCGCAGGTCATGCAGGGCTACTGGCGCAACCCGCAGGCCACGCAAGAGGCGTTCGTCACCATCGACGGCGTGCGTTTCCTGCGCACCGGCGACCTCGGCCATGTGGACGAAGACGGCTACTTCTTCATGACCGACCGCTTGAAACGCATGATCAACGCCAGCGGCTACAAGGTCTGGCCGGCCGAGGTGGAAGCGCTCATGTACCACCACCCCGCCATCCAGGAAGCCTGCGTGATCGGCGTGCGCGACGCGCGCCGCGGAGAAAGCGTCAAGGCACTCGTGGTGCTGCGGCCCGAGCACCGCGGCCAAGTGACCGAACAGGACGTGATCGACTGGGCGCACGGCCACATGGCCGCCTACAAGAGCCCGCGCACCGTGGAATTCGTGGAGGCGCTGCCCCGCTCAGGCAGCGGCAAGGTGATGTGGCGCGAACTGCAGGAACAGCAGGCCGCGCGCGACACAGCCAACCCTCCCCCTTGAGCACCCCGCGCGGCGCGAAGCGCCGCAACCACCGCCAAAACGGCATTTCCCCAGAAGGAGACAAACGCATGAAGAACACACCGTCCACCCCCCGCTCCAGCGGCCGCCGCGCGCTGCTGCTGGCCGCCGTCACCGCCACGGCCGCCGCCGGCGTGGCGCCCTGGAGCGTGGCCAACGCGCAAGCGCAGGCCTACCCCAGCCGCCCGGTCACCCTCATCATTCCGTGGCCCGCCGGCGGCTCCACCGACCGCCACCTGCGCACCCTGGCCGAGCTCGCGTCCAAGCACCTGGGCCAGCCCATCGTGGTCGAGAACAAGCCGGGCGCCGGCGGTACCCTGGGCCCGAGCACCATGGCGCAAACCGCCAAGCCCGATGGCTACACCATCGCCCAGTTCCCGCTGGGCATGCTGCGCATGCCGCACATGCAGAAGACCAACTGGAACCCGCTGACCGACTTCAGCTACATCATCGGCGTCTCGGGCTACACCTTCGGCCTCACCGTGAAGGCCGACTCGCCTTACAAGACCTTCAAGGACTATGTGGAGGCCGCGCGCAAGGCGCCCGGCACGATCAACTACGGCTCCACCGGCACCGGCAGCAGCCCGCACCTGCTGATGGAAGAGGTGGCCGGCAACGCCAAGGTGCAATTCATCCACGTGCCGTTCAAGGGCAACGCCGACCTGCAGTCCGCCCTGCTCGGCGGCCACGTGATGGCACAAAGCGACGCCACCGGCTGGGACAAGTTTGTCGACAGCGGCGAAATGCGCCTGCTGGTGACCTTTGGTGAGCAGCGCACCAAGCGCTGGCCCGACGTGCCCACCGCACAGGACCTGGGCTACAACGTGGTGTCGACCTCCCCCTACGGCCTGGTAGGCCCCAAGGGCATGGACCCGGCCATCATGAAAACGTTGCACGACGCGTTCAAGAAGGCGATGGAAGAACCGCGCCACATGGAAGTGCTGGGTCAGCTCAACCAGGCCATGTGGTACCGCAACGGTGACGAGTACCGCCAGTGGGCGGCCGAGACCTTCAACAAGGACAAGGCCCTGATCGAGCGCCTGGGACTGGCCGCGAAGTAAGGCGCCACCCACGGGGTTCTCAACTTGCGATAATCCCCCGGAATGGTTCAAAGCCCGTTGGCTGTTCAACGGGCTTTTTTCTTGTCCCGCATTTATCCGATCCGATCATGACCCCAGCCCTGCACACCTCGGCCCTCACCTCCCTGCCCTTGCTGGCTCGCGGCAAGGTGCGCGACAACTACGCCGTGGGCGATGACCGCATCCTCATGGTGGCGAGTGACCGCATCAGCGCATTCGACGTGATCATGGGCGAGCCGATTCCTGGCAAGGGCGAGCTGCTCACCAAGCTGTCTCTGTTCTGGTTCGACAAGCTCGGCCCCCAGGGTTTGAACATCTGCCCCATCCACCTCACCGGTGACGCGCCCGAGGGCGTGGTCTCTTCGGCCGAAGTGCATCAAGTCACGGGTCGTTCCATGCTGGTGCAGCGACTCAAACCCATCCCGGTGGAAGCTGTGGTGCGCGGCTACCTGGCCGGCAGCGGCTGGAAGGAATACCAGGACAACCTGGCCGTGTGCGGCGTGAAGCTGCCCGCCGGATTGCAGAACGCATCCAAACTGCCGGAGCCCATCTATACGCCCGCGGCCAAGGCCGAGATGGGTGAGCACGACGAGAACATCACGTTTGAGCAAACCGTGGCCATGATCGGCCCCGAACTCGCCACGCAGATCCGCGACGTGTCGATCGCGCTCTACAAGGCCGCGGCCGAGATGGCGCTCAAGAAGGGCATCATCATTGCCGACACCAAGTTCGAGTTCGGCCTGGACAAGGCCGGGAAACTGGTGCTGATGGACGAGGTGCTCACGCCCGACAGCTCACGTTACTGGCCGGCCGAGAGCTACGTGGTGGGCCAGAACCCGCCGAGCTACGACAAGCAGTTCCTGCGCGACTGGCTGGAAACCGCGTTGGTGGGCGGCAAGCCCTGGGACAAGACGCCACCCGCGCCGCGTTTGCCCAAGGAAGTGATCGAAAAGACCGCTGCGAAGTATCAGGAAGCGCTCACGCGCCTCATGGGTTAACTGAGGACGACTGAAGAAAGGCGGCGCCGGTACGTCGCCACGGTTGGGTCTTCCGGCGGCACCTGGCCTTCGGCCACCTTGGGTTTGGGTGGCTCGATGATGTCGAGGATGGCAATGAAGGTCTTGCGCGCGAGGTCTTCGCTCCAGGCCTTGTCGCGCATCAGGATTTCGAGCAACTCGTCCATCGCAGGCACCCACTGGCTGTGTGCCATGAGCAACTGGGCGAGCGCGAAGCGCGACGCAAAGTCTCGCTTGTTGGCGGCAATGGCCGCCTGCAGTTCGGCTGCACGGGCTTGCGGGTCAGCCACGTCCATATTGGCGTCGCGCGCGGCCATCCAGCGCTGCAGAGAATCCAGCCGGCGCACCGCCGCCGCCTTGGCGATCACCGGGGCAAACGCCACCTTGGCGTCGTCGTCCAGGCCCAGCTCCAACTGCAGCTTGACCAGGTCAAAGCGCGCGTCGTCGTTGTTCGGGTCGGTCTTCACGGCCTCCTGCAGCTTCTCCAGCGCGCCTTCCAGATCCCCCTCGGCCAGGGCGTCCAGCGCTTCTTCTTCCACCGCCACAGCTTCCAGTTCGTTGGCGGCGGGCAGGTGCTTGTCGAGGAATTCCTTGATCTGGCCCTCAGGCAACGCGCCCATGAAGCCATCGACCGGCTGGCCGTTCATGAGCAGCACGCAGGTGGGGATGCTGCGGATGCCGAAGGCGGTGGCGAGCTGTTGCTCCTGGTCGGAATCGATCTTGACCAGCTTGAAGCGCCCGGCGTAAGCGGTTTCCACCTTTTCCAGCAGCGGGCCGATGACCTTGCAAGGCCCGCACCACGGGGCCCAGAAATCGACCAGCACGGGCGTGTGGTGCGAAGCCTCGATGACCTCGGCTTCAAAATTGGCGATGGTGACGTTGATCATGGGGAGGGGCCTGAAGGGGAAGCGGGCCGCTGTGGAGCGACCCGTAAAATCGACACTTTACCGGAGAGCGCCATGCCTGATCATGCGCGCCACCGGGCACCGCCCCCGACGGGGGCGCTTTGGCCAAAGGCACTTCATGAACCCCATCCAGGTGGGCGTGGTCATGGGCTCCAGCAGCGACTGGGACACCATGCAGCACGCCGTGCAGATCCTGCAGGAATTCGGCATTTCGTTTGATGCGCGCGTGGTCTCCGCCCACCGCATGCCCGACGACATGTTCAGCTACGCCGAAGGCGCGGTCGGGCGCGGCATGAAATGCATCATCGCGGGCGCTGGGGGTGCGGCCCACCTGCCGGGCATGCTGGCGGCCAAGACGGTGGTGCCGGTGCTCGGCGTGCCGGTGGCCAGCAAACACCTCAGCGGCGTGGACTCGCTGCACAGCATCGTGCAGATGCCCAAGGGCGTGCCGGTGGCCACGTTTGCCATCGGCGCAGCCGGTGCGGCCAACGCAGCGCTGTTTGCCGTGGCCATGCTGGCCAACGAAGACGCCCCACTGCGCGAGAAGCTGGAAGCCTTTCGCGCGCAACAAACCGCTGCCGCACGCGGCATGACCCTTCCTCTGTGACACCACGCCCATGAGCCTCAAGACCATCCTCCCCGGCAGCACCTCGCCCACCGGCCAGCAGGCCACGCTCGGCGTCATGGGCGGCGGTCAGCTCGGGCGCATGTTCGTGCAGGCGGCGCAGGCCATGGGTTACTTCACCGCCGTGCTCGACCCCGATCCCGCCAGCCCGGCAGGCCTGATCAGCCATTTCCACATCCAGACGCCGTTTGACGACGAGCAGGGCCTGGCCCAGCTGATGCAGCGCTGCGAAGCCATCACCACCGAGTTTGAAAACGTGCCGGCGCCCGCGCTGGTCACGCTGGGCGCGCACCGGCCGGTGGCACCCTCGGCGAAATGCGTGGCGGTGGCGCAGGACCGCATCAAGGAAAAGGCGCACTTCGTGCAGTGCGCGCCGGTCAGCGGCGTGTTTCCCGCGCCGTACGCGGCCATCACCACCGACGCGCTGCTCGCCGCTGTGCCGGCCGACCTGCTGCCCGGCATTCTGAAAACCGCGCGCCTGGGCTACGACGGCAAGGGCCAGGTGCGTGTGTCCACGCGCGAAGAACTCGCCGCCGCCTGGGCCGGCCTGAACAAGGTGCCGTGCGTGCTGGAAAAGCTCATGCCGCTGCGCGGCGAGTGTTCGGTGATCGTGGCGCGCGGCGCCGATGCCCAGACCGTGAGTTTTCCGGTGCAGAAGAACACGCACCACGACGGCATCCTCGCCATCACCGAGGTGTTCGAAGGCGCGCTGGACCCGGCGCTGGCCGCGCGCGCGCAGGCCAGCACGGTGGCCCTGGCCAACCACCTCAACTACGTGGGTGTGTTGTGCGTGGAGTACTTCCTGATCGACACCGCCGCTGGTGGTGTGGACCTGATCGTCAACGAGATGGCGCCGCGCCCGCACAACAGCGGCCACTACACACAAAACGCCTGCGATATCTCGCAGTTCGAAGCGCAGGTGCGCACACTCGCCGGCCTGCCGCTGCCCACACCGCGCCAGCACAGCCCGGCCATCATGGTCAACCTGCTGGGCGACCTGTGGTTTGCGCCCAATGCCGTGCGCGAGAAGGTGAGCGAGCGCGGTGTGTCGCCGCCCTGGGCGCAGGTGCTGGCGCTGCCCGGCACCCACCTGCACCTCTACGGGAAGCTCAGCGCGCGCCCCGGTCGCAAGATGGGCCACCTCAACATCACCGCGCCCACCGTGGCCGAGGTGCGCGAGACCGCAGCGAAGGTGTTGACGCTTCTCGGCCTGCCTCCGCTGGACGCCTGAGCATTCCATGCCGCTGTTGCTGAACGCCAACCAGGCGTCCGCGGTGGAGCAGGCAGCGCAGCGCCTGGCGGCGGGTTCGCTGGTCGGCATGCCGACCGAGACTGTCTATGGCCTCGCAGCCGATGCCGACAACGCCACCGCGGTGCACCGCATCTTCGAAGCCAAGGGCCGCCCGGCCGACCACCCGCTGATCGTGCACCTGGCTCCCGGCACCGGTGCGCAAGGCTGGCGCGCCGGGGTCGACCACTACGCGCGCGATGTGCCGGCGTTTGCCACAGCGCTCATGAATGCCTTCTGGCCCGGCCCGCTCACGCTCATCGTGCCGCGCCGCGAAGGCGTGGCGGCGGTGGCTGCCGGTGGGCAGGACTCGGTCGGCCTGCGCTGCCCGGCCCACCCGGTGGCGCAAGCACTGCTCACCGCAGCGGCTGTGCGGGGCGTGAGCGGCGTGGCCGCGCCCAGCGCCAACCGTTTTGGCCGCGTGAGCCCGACCACCGCTGCGCATGTTCTTGAGGAATTCGCCGCGCTGCCGGACGCCGACCTGCTCATCCTCGACGGCGGTGCCTGCCCGGTGGGCATCGAGTCCACCATCGTCGACGCCACGCGCGCCTGGCCGGTGCTGCTGCGCCCCGGCATGGTCACCGCCGCGCAGATCGAGGCGGTGTGCAAGCAGCCGCTGCGCGAGCGCGACGACGAAGCACCCCGCGCCTCGGGCACGCTCGAATCGCACTACGCGCCGCGCGCCAAGGTTCGGCTGATGGAAGCCAAGCTGCTGCAAACGGCGCTGGACCTGCTGGGGCCGGACGCGCGACACATCGCGGTCTACGCCCGCACACCCATCACGGCTGCACGAGGCGTGAGCGTTCGCCGCATGCCGGTAGACGCCGCCCGAAGCGCTCAGGAGCTGTTCGCCGTGCTGCGCGAACTCGACGCCACCGGCGTGCGCCTGATCTGGGTGGAAACGCCGCCGGGGGACGCCGCGTGGGACGGCGTGCGCGACCGGTTGGTGCGCGCGGCGGCCTGACGCCCTGTTACCAGCCAGCCGTGACCAGCTGGCGCTGCGCGAATTCGGCGAGCAGCTGATGGCCATATGGCGTGGGATGCACGTCGTCGGCATACAGGTAGTTCGACACGTTGCCAGCAATCACGTTGCTGCCTGTGCAAACCAGCGCCGAGCCTCCCAGGAGGTTGGCGCCACAGGCCCGCACATCCCGATTGACAATACCGAAGTTGCTCGGGTTGTCAAACTGAGCCTTGCTGTCGGTGTATGCATCGGCCAGACGCACCCCCGCCACGTTGTTCAACGACGCGGCGAGCGCGGCATTGAACGCGTTGACCATCTGGTCAATCAAGGTATTGGTCGCAAGACCCAGATCCCGCGCGTAAGGTGTGCCGGACACGTAAGGCACGTTGAGCACCAGCACCCGCTTGGCACCCCGGGCCACCACCTGCGACTTGACCAGATCGCCGAGCGCCGTGCCGTGCATGGCCATGTTGGCCACGGCGCCGGCCGGATCAGCCGCCCCCAGCGCCGTGTTGAGGAAGGCCAGTTCCATGAATACATCGTTCGCACCGGCCAGCACCGTCACCAGTTCCTTGCCGGTGTAGTTGCCCCCCACTGCGGTCAGGTGGGCCGCCATCTGGGTCGACACGGGTTTCGCCATGAGCCCCAGGGTCTGGGTCGTCGGAGTCATGGCCACCGGATCGGGAAACCCTTGAAGCGCCACAGAATTCGGACCCAGCGGGCTGGTGATGCGTGCGCTGCCCTGCGCGTAGTTGAAGCAGCCAGGTTTCAGCGTGACCACCTCGCCAACAATCCCCGGAACATTGGGCGACAACCCAGTCTCGGCCGGGCAGGGTTTGACCAGCCCCAGTTGCGACGCCACACGCTCAACCCACATCTCGGAGCCGGGCACCCCGTTGATGATCCAGCGCCCACCCCCGGCCGCCAGCACCGTGCCCACCTTGTAGGTGCCTGTGTCGCTCAGGCTGTCGCCAAACACCACCACCTTGTCGTAGCTGAATACCGGGGTGTCGTCGCCCCCGCCACAGGCAACAAGAATCAAGGCGGCCGCTGCAGCGGCCAAGCTGGTGCGAAAGAACATGGGGAGTCTCCTGGGTGTGGTTGTGCGAAAGGGCAGAACGGAAACGAACGACCGTTCCTTTTCGATGCTACGCAGGCAAAAAATCACACACCAGAGGGTTTACGCGGGCAACACCGTGTTGCCCGCCGGCCGGTCAGCGGCGGGGCAAGCGTCCGTAGCGCAGCTTCATCACCAGGATGGCCAGCGCCAGCATCAGCGTGATGGTGTTGGCCACCACCACCGGCCAGGCGCCCAGCGTCAGCCCGTAGACCAGCCACAGCGCCACGCCCAGCGTGAAGGCGCTGTACATGCCGAGCGAGATGCCGCTCACGTCGCGCGTCTTGAAAGTGAGCCAGGCCTGCGGCACAAAGCTGGCCGTGGTGAGGAAGGCGGCGCAGAAGCCGATGATGTCGCCGCCCTGCATCAAACGGGCTCCATCAGTCGGGCAGGGAGGCGGTCCACTCCACCAGCGCTTCCAGCGCCGGGCGGGCCGCGGGGGCATTGGGATGGTTCACAAAGCCGACCACCACGTAGCGCGCACCATTGGCGCCGTTCACGTAACCGGCGATACCGGTGACGTCCTTGAGCGTGCCGGTTTTGAGCTGGGCGTTGCCACGCGCGGCACTGCCGGGCGCGCGGGCCATGCGGGCCGCGGTGCCGCTCACGCCGGCGATCGACAGCGAACTGGCAAAGCGCTCACCCTGGGGATGGCGGTTGGCGTGGCGAAGCAGGTTGGCCAGGGCTTCGGGCGTGATGCGTTCGTCGCGCGAGAGTCCCGAGCCGTTGTCCATCACCGGCATGGCGCTGCGGATGCCGAAGGTGCGTTTCCACCAGTTCTCAACCACCTCGCGCGAGCGCTCGAAACGCGCCGGGCGCATCGGGATCAGACCGCCAGGCAGCGCTGGCGACATCGCGGGCTGCGGCGCCGGCGTGGGCACCAGCCGGCCCAGCGTGAGATACACCTGCTGCGCCATCACGTTGTTGCTCCACTGGTTCACGTCGGTGATGATGTCTGACAGCGGCAGCGACGCGGCTTCGTGCAGGAGCGTGGCGCCCGGTGGCGTGAGGCCCGGGCGGGCGTGGCCAGTGATGGCGCCGCCGCTGGCGCGCCACAGGCCTTCCATGGCACGCGCCGCATAGCTGGCCGGGTCCTGATAGGCGACGGGCCATTTGAGTTCGCCGCAACTCTGCGGGTAGCGGCCCTCGAAACGGATGAAGTTGGCATCTTCAAAGCGGGCCTGCAGGCCGCTGCGCCAGTTGCCGCAACCCACACCCGAGCGGGCCAGCGGCACCGTGGCGTCGATCGTGAGACCGGCCATGGGCGGCTCGCTGATCACGCGCGCCACGCCGTTGGCGGCGTCGGGCTGGAAGGTGAGCACGACCGACTTGAAGTTGACCAGCAGCGCATCGGGCGTGGTGTTGTAAGGCCTCAGGCCTTCACCATCAAAGGCGCCGGGGTCGGTGGCTGGCACCTCGAAGGCGCTGTGGTCGAGAACGATGTCACCCATCACCACACGCACGCCTTTGTCCTGCAGGGCAAAAAATGCACCCTGGATGCGTTCGAGTACGAACTTGGGGTCGCCATCACCGCGCACGTACAGGTTGCCGCGCAGCACACCCTGGTCGATCGTGCCGTCGGTGTAGAAGCGGGTGTTCCAGGTGTAGTCGGCGCCCAGCAGGTCGATGGCCGCGTAGGTGGTCACCAGCTTCATCACCGAGGCCGGGTTGACCGGCACGCTGGCGCGAAACCGCAGCCGCTCTTCGGCCCGGTTGTCGACCGACACCACCAGCGCCGAGAGTGCACTGGGCGGCACCTGGGCCCGCTTGAGGGCCGCCACCACGGTGGGTGGCAAGGCGCCGTATTCGCCAGGCAGCTGGGCGCAAGCGGGCAAGGCCACCACGGCGGTGGCCAGCAGGGCAAACAAGGAGCGGGTGGGAGACATGTGTTTCATTATGAAACGGCACCGTGCGCACAGCGCCATGCCCCTCTGGAATGAACCGCACGACTGACGACCGGCACCCTGGCCGATAATCCCGGGATGCCCTTCACACCCCCGCCTTCCCTGCGACTGCTGGCCATTGAAACCAGCACCGACGCGCTGTCGGTGGCGCTGGGTTCGGGCGAACCCGGCGCTGCCAGCTGGCTACGCAGCGGCCCCGGCGGCGCGCAAGCGTCCAGCACGCTGCTGCCCATGGTGCGCAGCCTGCTGAACGAGGCCGCCTGGTCGCTGGACACGCTCGACGCCGTGGTGTTCGGGCGCGGGCCGGGTTCGTTCACCGGCTTGCGCACCGCCTGTTCGGTGGCCCAGGGCCTGGCCTATGGTGCACAGGGGCTGGGTCGTGCCGGCGGTTTGCCGGTGCTGCCGGTGGACACGCTGCTGGCCCTGGCCGAAGAAGCCCGGGCCGCGCAGGAGCACGCCGGGCAGCCCGCGCAGGCGGTGATCGTGGCCTTGCTCGATGCCCGCATGGGCGAGCTGTATGTGGCGCCCTTTGCCTGCAAAGCCCCGGGCCCGGCCGGCCTGACACCGCTGGCGCAGCCACGCCTGTGCACCCCCGCCGACCTGCCCGCCTATCTGCAAGCCTTGGCCCCGGGCGAGCGCCTGCTCGCCGGCAATGTGTTCGACATGGAGGCCCTGGCTTCGCTCCAAGGCCAGCGCCTGAGCGCCCTGCCGACTGCCGCGGCCCTGCTGCGCCTGGCCCCGGGCCTGATGGCTGCTGGCCACGCGGTGGCCGCGCAGGACGCCCTGCCCCTGTATGTTCGCGACAAGGTGGCGCAGACCACGGCCGAGCGCGAGGGCATCCGCCTGGCTGCCGAGGCCGGCGCATGAGCACGCCGACACCCGCCGACGCGGCGCAGCGCACCAGCCTCCCCGCCTGGGCCAGCGGGCTCTGGCCTGCCCCCACCGAAGCGCTGGTGCAGCCGCGCACTGCCTCCCGCCCCGAGCGTCATATCGCGTTCGAACCCATGCTCGAGTCCGACCTGGACGCGGTGCAGGTGGTGGAAACTCAGGCCTACGCCCACCCCTGGTCGCGGCGCCACTTCAACGACTCGCTCAAGGCCGGCTACCCCGCCATCCTGCTGCTGGCCCAGGCGCTGCCGGGTGAAGTGCCCCACCCACCGCGCCCGGACGGCCGCGTTCTGCTGGGCTACCTGGTGGCCATGCCCGGGGTGGAAGAAGTGCACTTGCTCAACATCACCGTGGCCGTCGCCCACCAGCGCCAGGGCTGGGCCCGCTTCATGCTCGACGCGCTGGCCCTGTGGTCGCGCGGCCAGGGCGCGCAATGGCTGTGGCTGGAAGTGCGCCTGGGCAATGCACCCGCCCGGGCCCTGTACGAACGCTGCGGCTTCTCGCAGGTGGGCTTGCGCAAGGGCTACTACCCGGCCGGGCACTTTCAGCGCGAAGACGCGGTCGTGATGAGTCTCAACCTGGTGACAGCCACCGCGCAGGCCGCCCGATGAACGAAGCGCCCGACACCTCCTTCGTGCCCGAACTCGACGCGCGCCAGCGCGCCATGCTGGCCGAAATGGGCGTGCGGGTCTGGGCACCCAGACCGCAGACGGCCAAGGCCACCGCCGCGGAGGCCTTGGCGACTGCAGCCGCACCGGCGGCGCGCCCAGCTGCGCCCGCCGCCCGCCCCATCGCAACGGGTGCACCCGCGCAGGTTGCCGCGCCCGCACCAGCTGAACCAACGCCGCCCCGGCCAGCCAGCCCCGTGGCCACACTCGACTGGGGCGCACTGCGCGAAACCGTGGCCGGCTGCCAAGCCTGCGGGCTGTGCCAAGGGCGCACCAACACCGTGTTTGGTGTGGGTGACGAACAGGCCGACTGGATGGTGGTGGGTGAAGCCCCCGGCGAAAACGAAGACCTGCAAGGCGAGCCCTTCGTGGGCGCCGCCGGCCAGCTGCTCGACAACATGCTCAAGGCCGTGGGCCGCAGCCGCACCGGCCAAGGCGCCGAGGGTGCCTTCATCACCAACGTGCTCAAGTGCCGCCCGCCGGCCAACCGCAACCCGCAGGCCGATGAGGTGACTTCCTGCGAGCCCTACCTGGCGCGTCAGGTGGCGCTGGTCAAGCCCAAGGTGATCGTTGCCATGGGTCGCTTCGCCGTGCAGGCGCTGCTCAAGACCAACGAGCCTATTGGCCGCCTGCGTGGGCAGGTGCACCGCTACGAAGGCGTGCCGGTGATCGTGACCTACCACCCGGCCTACCTGCTGCGCACCCCCACCGACAAGGGCAAGGCCTGGGCCGACCTGTGCCTGGCGATGGACCAGCTGCCGGGTTGAGTTCGGTCAATCGGCGCGAATTGCAGCCGCAGAGCGCGACGGCCACAGCACACTGGCAATGGCCACCATCACCAGCGCCACTGCGGCCCAGTCCTGCCAGTGCAGCACCTCGTTCAGCCACCAGGCGCCACTGAACACCCCAAGCACCGGTATGAACATCACCGACAGCGTGGAGGCCACGGGCGGCAGGTCGCGCGCCATCATGAGCCAGGCCACTTGCGCAAACGCAAAGACGCCCAGCGCGTTGTAAATGATGGCGCCCCAAACCACGGGTGTGGGTTCCACCCAGGCATCTCTTTCGAACAGCACGGCCGCCGCGGTCATCCACAGCGCGGTGAACAGCGTCATCCAGAACGAGATGGCCAAGGTGGGCTGCGGCAATGTGGTCCGGCGCAGCATCTGCGTGCCCAGTGCCCAGGCGGCCGCGGCGGTGAGCATCATGACCACGCCCAGCGGCTTGCCGGTGAGTTGCGTGACCTCATGCCACAGCAACAGCATCACACCCAGTGCCGCCGCGCACACGCCTCCCCAGGCGCGCGGGCTGAGTTTTTGCCCGAACCACCACGCCCCGACCATGGCCGAGAACACCGGCATGGTGTAGCCCAGGATGGCCGCCCGCCCGCTGGACAGGGTCTGGATCGCCAGCACCGCAAGCGTGTGCCAGAACAGCATGTTGAAGACGGTCAGCACGGCCAGTTCGCGCCAGTACTCGCGCCCGATACGAAACGGCACGCGCCGCACGACCAGAACCAACGTCAACACCGGCAGACCGATCCACATGCTGATGGTGCGAAAGGTGAGCGCCGGAAAACCCGTCACGCCGAGCTTCATGATGGGCCAGTTGATGCCCCACACCAACGTGAGCAGGACCAGAAGGATGAGCTGTTGGCGGGAAAGCGTTTGCATGGGTGGTGATCTTAGGGGGAACCCCCCTCCGGTATGCCCCGGGGGAGCCACCCCGCCCCGACACCTAAAATCCGCGCATGACTTTTCTCGACATGCTGCGCGGCGCCGAGCGCCAGAACCGCTCCCTGCTCTGCGTGGGCCTTGACCCGGACCCGGCGCGTTTCCCGGCCCATCTCAAGGGCGACGCCAGCCGCATCTACGATTTTTGTGCCGCCATCGTCGACGCCACCGCCGACACGGCGATTGCCTTCAAACCCCAGATCGCCTACTTCGCGGCGCACCGCGCCGAAGACCAGCTCGAACGCCTGATGGAGCACATGCGCCGCACGGCGCCCCATGTGCCGACGATCCTGGACGCCAAGCGCGGCGACATCGGCAGCACCGCGCAGCAGTACGCCATCGAAGCCTTCGAGCGCTACGGCGCCGATGCGGTGACGCTCTCGCCCTTCATGGGCTTCGATTCGGTGCAACCCTACCTGCAGTACCACGGCAAGGGCGCGTTCTTGTTGTGCCGCACCTCCAACCCCGGCGGTGACGACCTGCAGAACCAGCGCCTGGCCTCGGTGGAAGGGCAGCCTCTCTTGTATGAACACGTGGCGCGGCTTGCCCAGGGACCTTGGAACCTGAATGGGCAACTGGGGTTGGTGGTGGGTGCCACCTACCCTGCCGAAATCGAACGCGTACGCGCCCTCGCGCCCACGCTCCCCCTGTTGATTCCCGGCGTGGGAGCACAGGGTGGCGACGCGGTGGCCACGGTGCGCGCCGGCTTGCGCTCGCAGGGCAAGGCCACCACGGGGCCCATCATCGTGAACTCGTCGCGCGCCATCCTGTATGCATCGGACGGCGACGACTTCGCGGCGGCCTCGCGGCGCGTGGCCCTGAAAACGCGTGATGAATTGCACGCGGCACGCATCTGAATTTCGACCGATGGCGCGCGCCATACCCCCGGACGGTATAGCCGTTTGGCGGGTGCCGCTGGCGCGCCACAGCCACTTGTAACTGATTGAAACCTGGCCTGGGTCGCCGAAATCGGCTGCCTAGACTCGCGCTCGTTGACTGGAGGAAAAGTCCAATGACGAACGTTGAAACGCCAGACATGCCCGCGCCACCGGCGCTGGATCCCGGGATCGCAGAAGCCTCTGTACCCATCGACAACGCTGCGCGGCCCGCGGCCCTGCTCGCTTCTGCGGCGGCGGCCAGCGCCTTGCTGGCGGCCTGTGGTGGCGGTGGCGGAGGGGAAGGCGGCAACAGCGGCGACAACTTTGTCGTCACCGTCGACTTCAGCACCACGGGGTATGCCAACCCGACACCCACCTCCGACGCAGACGCCGCCCGCTTCCTGCAGCAGGCACAGTTCTCCTCCACCGTGGAAGAGATCGCAGCTTTGCGCAGCAATGGCTATGTGACGTGGCTGGCCACCGAGTTCTCGCGCCCGCTGGGCCCCACCGGGTGGGACTGGCTGGAGGCGCGCGGCTACGGGGTGGCCAACAGCCACAGCTATTACTTCAACATGTACCCGGCCGAGTTCATGGTCTGGCAGCAACTGCTCAGCGGACCAGACCCGGTGCGTCGGCGCGTGGCCCTGGCACTGTCCGAATTCTTTGTGACCTCCATGAGCTCGGCCGAATTCACCTGGCGCAGCCATGGCTACGCCAGTTGGTGGGACACCCTCACGCGCAACGCATTCGGCAACTTCCGCCAGCTGCTGGAAGACGTGACCTTGCACCCGGCGATGGGCTGGTTTCTCAACACCAAGGGCAACCAGAAAGAGAACAACAACGGCCGCGTGCCCGACGAGAACTATGCGCGCGAGGTGATGCAGCTTTTCACCATCGGCCTGGTCGAACTCAACCTGGACGGCACGCTCAAGCGCACCAACGGCCAACCGATCGACAGCTACACCCAGTCCGACGTGACCAACCTGGCGCGCGTGTTCACCGGCTACGACTTCGACACCTCCGACGGCGTTCGCATTCCAGTGGACAGCTACACCATCGAGTCGCGCACCTTTGCCCGCAAGCCGATGGCGATCAACGCCAGCCGCCACTCCAACCTGGCGGCCACCTTCCTGGGCACCACGATCCCGGCCAACACACCCGGCAAGGCCGCGCTGGGCACCGCGCTGGACACGCTGTTCAACCACCCCAACGTCGGGCCGTTCTTTGCGCGGCAGATGATCCAGCGCCTGGTGACGAGCAACCCCAGTGGCGCCTATGTGGCGCATGTGGCTGCCGCCTTCAACGACAACGGCAAGGGTGTGCGTGGTGACCTCAAGGCGGTGTGGGCCGCGATCCTGCTGCACGACGAAGCGCGGGGGCCACAAACGCTGGCCAGCAACACCTTCGGCAAGTTGCGCGAACCCATGCTCCGCTTCATCCAGTGGGCGCACACCTTCGGCGCACAGTCGGCGGCGGGGAGCTGGAAGATTTTCGAGCTGAGCAACCCCTCCAACCAGCTCGGCCAGAGCCCGCTGCGCGCGCCGTCTGTGTTCAACTTTTTCCGACCGGGCTACGTACCGCCCAACACCTCGCTCACGCCATCGGGTGCCACGGCGCCGGAGTTCCAGCTGGTCAATGAAACCACGGTGGGTGGCTACCTGAACTTCATGCAGGACGTGATCGAGCGCGGCATCAACTGTCCCAACCCTGCGGTGCCTCAAGCGGACTGGACCAACTACCAGTATGACGTGAAGGCCACCTACAGCCGCGAACTGACGCTGGTGACCGACGCCACCGCGCTGGTGCGACATCTCTCGCTGGTGTTGTGCGCGGGTCAGATCGCGCCCAACTCGGCCAACGAGCAGCTGATGGTGAACGCGCTCAACGCCACGGCGGTCACCGCCAGCAGCGCCACCGATGTGAAGCTCAGGCGCGTGTGGGCCGCCGTGCTGATGGTCATGGCGTGTCCGCAGTACCTGATCCAGAAATAAGGGGCGCACCATGCACTTCATCCGACCCGACCTGCACACCCGCCGCGCCTTTCTTCGCCGCACGGGTCAGCTGGCCCTCACCGGCGCGGCTTTGCCCACCGCCATCAACCTGGCGGCCATGGGCGAGGCGGCAGCCTTCAACGCGACCGACTACAAGGCGCTGGTCTGCATCTTCCTCAACGGGGGCAATGACTACGCCAACACGGTGGTGAACTACGACCCCACCAGCCATGGGCTCTACAGCACCGTGCGCTCCAACATTGCCTTGAGCCGGGCGGCACTGGCCCCCACGGTACTCAACCCCACCGCGCCCTTGCCGGGTGGCGTGCAGTACGCGCTGCATCCCGCCATGACGGGATTGGCCAACCTGTTCAACACCGGCCGGGCAGCCGTGCAGCTCAACGTGGGTCCGCTGGTGGAGCCCATCACGCGCCAGCAGTACAACGCTCGGTCGGTGCCCCGGCCACCCAAACTGTTCTCGCACAACGACCAGCAGTCGGTCTGGCAGTCGTCGGCCCCCGAAGGCTCGCCCACGGGCTGGGGCGGGCGCATCGGCGATCTGGTGCTCTCCAGCAATGCCAACAGCAACTCCCTGTTCACCTGCATTTCCGTCACCGGCAATGCGGTTTTTCTGGCGGGTAATTCCGCCCTTTCCTACCAGGTGGGGACCGGCGGCCCGGTGCGGATCAAGGCCCTGAATGACAACCGGGTGTACGGGTCAGAGATGGTGCGTGCGGCGATCACGGCACTGGCTGTGCAGGAGCGCACCCACCGGCTGGAGCGGGAATACAACCTGGTCACCGGGCGAGCCAACGGGGCCTTCACCCAGGTCTCCACGGCATTGGCCAATGTGCCCCCTACCGGCGCTGCCTATGCCGGCTTCCCGGCCAGCAACAACCTGGCAGACCAGCTCAGGATCGTGGCCCGGCTGATCGCCGCCCGCGGCGATCTGGGTGCCAAACGCCAGGTGTTTTTTGTCTCCATGGGCGGCTTTGACCTGCACGACAACCTCATCAATGGCCAAAACACCCTGATGGGTCGCCTGAGTACGGCGTTGACCGCGTTTTACGACGCCACCGCCACCCTGGGCGTGGCCAATCAGGTCACCGCCTTCACCGCCTCCGACTTCGGCCGCACGCTCACCTCCAACGGCGACGGCTCCGACCACGGTTGGGGCAGCCACCACCTGATGGTGGGCGGCGCGGTGCGTGGCGCGGCGTTGTACGGCAAGGCGCCGCCGGTGAGCGTGGGCAACAGCACCACCGACGCCTTCGACCAGTGGCACGTGGGCCAGGGCCGCCTGCTGCCCAGCACCTCGGTCGACCAGTACGCCGGCACGCTGGCCAGCTGGTTCGGTGTGCAAGGCACCGAGATGAACGCCATCCTGCCCAACCTGGCCAACTTCAATTCCAGCGACTACCCACGCGACCTGGGATTCATGATCTGAGTCCCCCCGCGCCGCGCCTTCGGCGCGTCACCCCCGGGGGGCAACACCTGCGGTCTGGCAGAGCCAGTTCCGCGGTGTTCCCCAACAGACAGCTCGCGCCGGCGAATTCACTAAGATGGCCCGATATCTCGAATGGGCCATTGAATGATCGACCTTTACACGGCGGCAACGCCCAACGGACACAAGGTGTCCATCGCGCTTGAAGAACTCGGGCTGCCCTACACGCTGAAGGTGCTCGACCTCTCGAAGAGCGAGCAGAAGACGCCGGCGTTTCTGGCGATCAATCCGAATGGCCGCATTCCGGCCATCGTCGACCACGAAGCCGATGGTTTTGCGGTGTTCGAGTCGGGCGCATGCCTCGTGTACCTGGCCGAGAAGACCGGCCAACTGATGCCCTCCGATGTCAAAGGCCGCTCGCTGGTGATGCAATGGCTCATGTTCCAGATGGGTGGCATCGGTCCGATGATGGGCCAGGCCAATGTGTTCTTCCGCTACTTTCCCGAGAAGATCCCGTCGGTGATCGACCGTTATCAGGGCGAGAGCAAGCGGCTGTTTCGGGTGCTGGACGAGCGGCTGAAAGACCACGAATTCCTCGCCGGCGACTATTCGATCGCCGACATCGCCAACTGGGCCTGGGTGCGCACGCACCGGTGGTCGGGCGTGGACGTGGACGACCTGCCGCACCTCGTGCGCTGGCGCGACGCGATCCGCGCCCGCCCGGCCGTGCAGCGCGGCATCGAAAAGCCCGCGTCGCGGGTGGACCTCACGCGCGACGGCGACGAGGGCGCCAGGAAGTTTGCCGAAGAGGCCCGCACCATGGTTGAAATGGGGCAGAGCCTGAAAGGCAAGGCGCCATGAAGCTGTATGTGTCGCAACGTGCGCCCAACCCCCGGCGGGTGCAGATGTTCATCGCCGAAAAAGCCATTGAAGGCATCGAGCAGGTGATGGTGGACCTGAACGCCCAGGAGCACCGCACACCGGCCTTTCGTGCCCGCAGCGCTCTGGCGCGCATTCCGGTGCTGGAGCTCGACGACGGTCGCACGCTGAGCGAAACCCGCGCCATCTGCACCTGGCTGGAGGGCCAGCACCCCCAACCCAACCTGATGGGCGAAACGGCCGAAGAGCGAGCGTTCATCGAGATGGCCGACCGGCGCATGGAGTGGTACCTGATGCTGCCCTTGGCCAACGCCATCCGCCACACGCATCCTGGCCTGGCACCGCTGGAGCAGCCGCAGTTTCCCGACTTTGGCCAATCGCAACGGCTCAAGGCCATGGAAACGGCGGTCTGGCTGGACACCGAACTGCAACGCCAGCACTGGGTGGCCGGCGACCGATTCACCATCGCCGACATCACCGCGTTCTGCACCGTCGAGTTCGGCAAGCTGCTGCGCTTCAAGCCGGCGGACGAAGGCTTGCATGCGCTGCAGGCCTGGCGCGACCGGGTGGCGGCGCGACCCAGCGCCGCGGCCTGACCCAGGCCCGGGGGATCACGCGAACTGCGGGGTCCGGAAGGCCTCGAGCTGAGTGCGCACGGCGCGCGCCAGCGCCATTTCACCCGGGGTTCCCGGCCGCCAGGCGTCGACTGGCATGTGTTGCCCATCGGCGTCCACCGCCACGAACACCATCAGGCATTCGGTCGTCTTGAGCATGCGCCCACCCTTGACGTCACCGCTGCGCACCTCCACGGCGATGTTCATCCCGGTGTGCCCGGTGTAGGCCAGGCGTGCTTCAACCTCGACCAGATCCTGCATGCCGATGGGGTGGTGAAAACGCACGCCGCTGGCGTACACCGTGAGGCAATGGCGCCGCGCCCAGCCCGTGGCGCAGGCGTAGCCCGCCTCATCGATCCACTTCATGACCGTCCCGCCCGAGACCGTCTTGTCAAGCCCGTGGGCCATGGCCGAGGCGAGGAATCGCATGGTTATGACTGACACATTGAACTCCGAAGAATACTTTCGGGTGATTATCCGCAGGCTGTCACGAATCCGTCATCCATCCATCAAGCCGGCAACACCGTTCAGCCCCAGGGCTCAGGGGCCTTCTCCAACGAACGCTCCATGGCTGGCAGTTCCACCAGACCGGCCTGCAGCCGGGCCTGCAGCGATTGCTGCCAATGCACCACCAGGGCCGAAGCGGGCCCCGCCGCCATGCAGCCCAGCAGGGTGTGCGCAGTGCTCAGGTCGTTGAGGCGCCCCAGAAGTTCCTGGGCATCGGCCAGCACCGCGGTGCTGCGCGCCACCCGTTTGGGTGGCAACACACTGGCGAGAAACTCCTGTGCGTAACGCAGCTTCTTGAGCGAGATGCGCAGCGCGTGGCGGCCTTCGGGTCCCATGCGCCGGGCCACACGGGCCTGCTGGCGAAGGCCGGCGTGGCGTTCGCGCAAGATGGTCCGGGCCCAGACCGCCAGGCCATCACCGACCGCTGCCGCACCCACCGGATCTGCCGGCTGCAGGCACAGCACCGCCCGCGTGAAGGCCAGCAAACGCAGCGCGTGTTCGCGGCTGGCCAAGGCGTCGGCCGCGCGTTGCCAGGCGGCTCGCCGCTGCTGCTGCACCCAGGCTTCCAGTGCGTGGGCCGATCCCTCGGGCGCACCGGCTGGCGTCGGATCGCCCGCGGCCAGTTCGGGCATCCACTCGGTGGCGAACACGTCCCAGTTGCGCGCGTCGCCGAGCTGGTTGGTCAGCAAGCGCCACTCGGCCGACCAGTGCACCGCGAAGCGGGCGGGCAGGTGCGCGCGAAAGATGCGCAGGCCGGTGCGCAGACGGCGCAGCGCCACCCGCGCCTGGTGCACGAATTCGGGGTTGGGGAGCAGGCCCTCGGTGCCCGGATGCAGCACCCCCGCATCGTTGGCCTGCAGGTGGGTGAGACAGCTCAGCGCCGCCGCGCGAAAGGCTTGCACCGGGTGCATGCCGGCCTGCAGCTGCAGCGGCACGGCCTTGACGGGCTGCAGCTTCTCGCCCATGAAGAGCGCGTAGCCACGCTCGGCCTTGCTGCGGTTGGCCGGCAGCAGGCGCAAGGCGCTGGAGGCCTGCCCCTGCGGGCCCAGTGCAAGGGTGTGGGCCAGGTCCAGCAAGGCATCGACAGGGCCTTCGAGCAGTTCGAGCTCCAGTTCGAGGATGGGCTGGCGGTGGTTGCCTTGCGCCTTGCCGGTGCCGATGAAACCCTCGTCCAGCGCCACCTCCACACGGGCCGGCCCGTGCTGCAACACCCAGCTGCGCCGAGTGAAATCGGTCCGGAATACCGGCACCAGTTGCCAGGCCACGCTGGCCAGCTGGGCGGCCAGGGCCGGGTCGGTGACCAGCTTGGCGAAGTCAAACGCACCCGGCCGGGTGGGCGCCTCCCATTCGCCGCGGCTCGACAGCCCACCCACCGACTGCCCGGCCGTTTTCACGGTGAGCAAGGTGCGGCGGCCCACGCGGCGCTCCCGCACAGCCATGCGCTGGGCGCGCAGCGCGAGCGTGGAAGTGTCGAAGTAGGTGTTGAACAAGCGCTCGCGCCGGGCGGGTCGGGCCTTCAGCAAGGGGTGCATGAGCAGCGCGGCCAGATCTTGCGGATGCACTTCAAGCTTGAGTTCGGTTTCTTGCGACATGGCGGGCGGCAGACGGTAGTCGCGGGGCGACGGGATGCCGAGTCTGACAGCCTCTGAAGCCACGACGCAACACCACGCGGCTCGGCTCACAAGCGGTTACCCACGGTGCAGACCGAGGGGCACAATACTTGTGAGAACGTTCCCGTTCAACGACAACCGAGCCCTACCCAGCCATGAACACCTCACTGAAACGCACCACCCGCGCATTCGCGGTGGCTCTCAGCATTGGCCTGAGCCTGGCACCCGCCCTGGCCGAGAAGCCCGATCACGCGGGCGGTGGCAAACACGGCAAGGGAGACAAGTACGAGCACAGCGGCAAAGGAGACAAGGGCGGAAAGAAAGACCGCGATGACCAACCGCGCTACAGCCAGCAAGGCTCGGGCGATCGCTCATCAACCAACGTCGCCGTGCAGATCAACATCGGCGGCTACTTCCAGGACAGCCAGAGGATGTCGGTGCGCGAATACTACGAACCGCGTTTCCGTGCCGGCAACTGCCCACCCGGTCTGGCCAAAAAGAACAACGGCTGCATGCCGCCAGGCCAGGCCAAAAAATGGCGCAAGGGCTACCGCCTTCCGTCCGACGTGGTCTATTACCCCGTGCCCAACGACATCTCGATCCGCCTGGGCGTGCCGCCGTCGGGCTACAAGTACGTGCGCGTGGCGGCCGATATCCTGCTGATTGCCGTGGGCACCAGCATGGTGGTGGACGCCATTGAAGACCTGAGCCGCTTCTGAGGGCGCCACCATGGCGAAACGGGCCGCGCTTCCCCTGACGATGATCGCTGCGTGCTGGGCGGTGGCGGGTCACGCCCAGAATGCCGAGCCGGTAGCGCTCGAAGCCAGCCGCGACTATTTGCTCGGCGCTTCCCTTTCCAGCGGGCGCGACCCCTTCGGCACCAGCGAACAGAAGCTGGGCCTGCGCCCCATCTGGGCCTTCCAGCTCGGGCGCTTTCGCTTCGCCACCTCCGGCGCCAGCGCGCTGCTCGCGCAGGGCCGCGAATCGGTGGACAGCGGCGTGAGCACGGTGCTCACGCGCAGCGACCTCGTCTCGCTGAGCACCTCGTTGTCCATCGACGAAGGCCGTTCGTGGAAAGGCGATCCGGTGTACGGCGGCCTGCCACGGGTGCGCGACACGGTGCGTGGACGCGTCACCGCCGGCGTCACGCTCGGCCCGCGCTGGAGCGGATCGCTGCGCGCCTCGCAAGACCTGCTCGGACGCGAGGGCGGCCTGCGGCTCGACTCCGGCCTGAACTACCGCTACCCCCTGTCCCCGCAAACGCACTGGGACTTGTCCCTGGGGCTTGGCTGGGCCAACGGCACCTACCGCCAATCCCACTACGGCATTGCACCCACCGCCGCAGCCACCACCGGCCTGCAGGCCTACGCGCTGGGTTCGGGCTTCGACGGAGCTTCGTTGGGTTGGCGCATGACGTCGGCACTGAACCGGAACTGGGTGGCGTATGGAGGGTTCAGCGTGTACCAGCTGCAAGGCGCCGTGGCCCGCAGCCCGCTGGCCACAAGCACCACCACCTTCGGCGCCACGCTGGGGCTGGCTTACCGGAACAACTGAATCGTCACGCGGCCTGAGGCAACACCAGCAGACGCTTGAGGTAATGCCCCGTGTGGCTGCCCACCTGCGCCGCAATGGCCTCCGGCGTGCCCTGCGCCACCACCACGCCGCCGCCCGAGCCGCCTTCAGGTCCCATGTCGATCACCCAGTCGGCGGTCTTGATCACGTCGAGGTTGTGTTCGATCACCACGATGGTGTTGCCCGCGTCGCGCAGCTGGTGCAGCACCTTGAGCAGCAGCTCGATGTCGGCGAAATGCAGGCCGGTGGTGGGTTCGTCCAGGATGTAGAGCGTGCGGCCGGTGTCGCGTTTGCTGAGCTCCAGCGCAAGCTTGACGCGCTGCGCCTCGCCGCCCGAGAGCGTGGTCGCGCTCTGGCCGAGCTGGATGTAGGTCAGGCCCACGTCCATCAAGGTCTGCAGCTTGCGGTGCAGCGTGGGCACGGCGGCGAAGAAGGTGTGGGCCTGCTCCACCGTCATGTCCAGGATCTGCGCGATATTCTTGCCCTTGTATTGCACGTCCAGCGTTTCGCGGTTGTAGCGCTTGCCGTTGCACACCTCGCAAGGCACGTACACGTCGGGCAGAAAGTGCATCTCGACCTTGACCACGCCGTCGCCCTGGCAGGCCTCGCAGCGGCCACCGGCCACGTTGAAGCTGAAGCGGCCCGGGCCGTAGCCGCGTTCTCGCGCGGTGGGCACCTCGGCCATGAGTTCCCGGATGCCGGTGAACAGGCCGGTGTAGGTGGCCGGGTTGCTGCGCGGCGTGCGGCCGATGGGGCTTTGGTCGACGTTGATGACCTTGTCGAAATGTTCGATGCCCTCGATGGCTTCGTGTTCGGCCGGCTCGTCGTGCGAACGGTAGAGCGTGCGCGCCACGGCGGCGTAGAGCGTGTCGTTGACGAGTGTGGATTTGCCCGAGCCGGAGACACCGGTGACGCAGGTGAGCAGGCCCACCGGAAACGCCACGCTCACGCCCTTGAGGTTGTGGCCGGTGGCATTGACCACGCGAATTTCCTGCAGCTCGCCCAGCGAAGCCTGGTGCGCAGCCTCGCGCGCGGCGCGGCGTTCGGCCGCGGGACTGGGCGCAAAGCGCGGCTTGAAGGCGGCAGGCTTGGAAGATTCGGTGCTTTTGACCACCGGCAGCCACGGCGTGCGCCGCGCCGGCACCGCGATGCTGCGCACGCCGCTGAGGTACTCGCCGGTGAGTGAGCCCGGCGTGGCCATGACCTGCGAGCACGTGCCCTGAGCCATCACGCGCCCACCGTGCACGCCAGCGCCAGGGCCCATGTCGATCACGTGGTCGGCGGTGCGGATCATGTCCTCGTCGTGCTCGACCACCAGCACGGTGTTGCCCAGGTCGCGCAGGTGCTGCAGCGTGGCAATGAGGCGGTCGTTGTCGCGCTGGTGCAGGCCGATGCTGGGCTCGTCGAGCACGTACATCACGCCGGTCAGGCCGCTGCCGATCTGGCTGGCCAGGCGGATGCGCTGGGCCTCGCCGCCGCTGAGCGTGTCGGCGCTGCGGTCCAGGCTGAGGTAGTTCAGGCCCACGTCGTTCAAAAACTTCAGGCGCTGGCGGATTTCGTTGATGACGCGCGCGGCGATGTCGCCCTTGGTGCCGCGCAACTCCAACTTCTGGAAATAGGCCAGGGCGTCGCCGAGCGTGACATGGCTGATCTTGTAGATGGGCTGCTTCTGTTCGCCTTCGCCCACGAACACGTGGCGCGCTTCGCGGCGCAAACGCGCACCGCCGCAATCGGGACAGGGCTGCACTGCGCGGTAGCGCGCCAGCTCTTCGCGCACGGCCGCGCTGTCGGTCTCGCGGTAGCGGCGCTCGAAGTTGCGAATGATGCCCTCGAAGGGGTGCTTCTTGCTGATCTTCTTGCCCGCTCGCTCGCCCGATTCCAGGGCGTAGCTGAACTTGATCTCCTCTTCGCCTGACCCGTACAGCAGGGCCTGCTGCACCGGTTCCGGGATCGCCTCCCAGGGTCCTTCCGCGTCGAACCTGTAGTGCGCGGCCAGGCTTTCGATCATGGCGAAGTAGTAGCCGTTGCGACGGTCCCAGCCCTTGATGGCACCGCTGGCCAGGCTCAACGTGGGGAAGGCCACCACGCGCGCCGGGTCGAAGAACTCGGTGTGACCCAGACCATCGCAGGTGGGGCAGGCGCCCATGGGCGAGTTGAACGAGAACAGGCGTGGCTCCAGCTCACCCACGGTGTAGCTGCACAGCGGGCAGGCGAACTTGGCCGAGAAGGTGGTTTCCGCGCCGGTGTCCATGTCCACCGCAAGAGCCCGGCCGTCGGCCAGGCGCAAGGCGGCCTCAAAACTTTCAGCCAGCCTTTGACGAAGCGGGTTCACGCCTTCCTCTTCACCATCGGTGCGCACCTTGATGCGGTCGATCACCACGTCGATGTTGTGCTTCTCGGTTTTCTTCAGCGCCGGCAGGGCGTCGAAGTCCAGCACGGTCTGGTTGATGCGGAAACGCACGTAGCCCTGCGCCTGCATGTCGGCGAACAGCTCGGTGAACTCGCCCTTCTTCTCGCGCGCCACGGGCGCCAGAATCATCAGGCGCGTGCCTTCGGGCAGGGACAGCACGGCGTCCACCATCTGCGCCACGCTCTGCGCGGCCAGCGGCAGATCGTGCTCGGGGCAATGCGGCGTGCCGGCGCGGGCGAACAGCAGGCGCAGGTAGTCGTGGATTTCGGTGACCGTGCCCACAGTGGAGCGCGGGTTGTGGGATGTCGCTTTTTGCTCGATGGCGATTGCGGGCGACAGGCCTTCAATCAAATCCACGTCGGGCTTGTCCATGAGCTGCAGGAACTGCCGCGCGTAGGCCGAGAGGCTTTCCACATAGCGGCGCTGGCCCTCGGCGTACAGCGTGTCGAACGCCAGGCTCGATTTGCCCGAACCCGACAGCCCGGTGATCACCACCAGCGAGTGCTTGGGGATGTCGAGGTCGATGTTCTTGAGGTTGTGCGTGCGCGCGCCCCGCACCGACAGAAAGGGGCTGGCGTGCCGCAGGTGGGCGGCGTTGACGCGGGTCAGCAGCGTTTGTTCGTCGGGCTCCACCGGCACAGGCTCCGGAATATGGGCGCCACTCAAACTCGGCAGATTCAGGTCCGGGGGCAGGTTCTGGTTCAAGGCGCGGTGGGTGTGTTCAGGGCAACCCGGCATGATAAGCCGCCCCGGGATTTCGCGCCGGCCCGCCCGGCGTGCGCAGGCTCATCAAGCACAATATCGGCTTTGCCCGGCGCCGCCTTGTCCACCCTCAGCACCGCCCCCTCCGATACCCCCACCCCTCCGGCGGCGGGTACACGCATGACGCCCACCGAGCGGCGCATCAGCGGCGCGCTGGCGTCCATCTACGCGTTGCGCATGCTGGGGCTGTTCCTGGTGCTGCCGGTGTTCGTGCTGCAGGCCCCCACCTACCCCGGCGGTGACGACCCCTTTCTGGTGGGCCTGGCCATGGGCATTTACGGGCTGACACAGGCCCTGTTCCAGGTGCCTTTCGGCATGGCCTCCGACCGGCTGGGCCGCAAACCCGTGATCCAGGCTGGCCTGGCGTTGTTCGTGATCGGCAGCCTGATCGCCGCCTGGGCGCCCACCATGACCTGGCTGGCCATCGGCCGGGCACTGCAAGGTTCGGGCGCCATTTCGGCCGCCGTCACCGCCCTGCTGGCCGACCTAACGCGCGATGAAGTGCGCACCAAATCCATGGCGCTGGTGGGTGTCAGCATTGCGCTCATGTTCGCGCTGTCGCTGGTGCTGGCGCCACTGCTGGTGCCACTCATTGGCCTCGCAGGCCTGTTCGCGCTCACCGCGTTGCTGGCAGCCATCGGCATGGCGGTGGTGGCCTGGGTGGTGCCGCCGGAGCCGCCGGTGCAGCACGTGCAGAACCGGGGCGGCCTGCGGGAAGTGCTCACCGACCTGGAGCTGCTGCGCGTCGACCTGGGCGTCTTTGTGTTGCACGCCGTACAGATCGCCATGTGGATGTCGGTGCCGGCCCTGCTGCTGGAGGCGGGCTTGCCCAGCGCCGGACAATGGAAGGTGTACCTGCCCGCCGTGCTCGCGTCCTTGCTGGTCATGGGCGGGCTGCTGTTCCGGCTGGAACGCAAGGGTTACTTCAAGCAGGTCTACCTGGGCTCCATTGCGCTGATCGTGCTGGCCCAACTGGGCTTCTGGCTCAACCTGCAGTCGCCCTCGCTGTGGGCCGTGGGTGCACTGCTGTGCGTGTATTTCGTGGGCTTCAACACCCAGGAGGCCAGCCAGCCCAGCCTTGTGTCGCGCCTGGCCGAGCCACGCCAGCGTGGAGCAGCCCTGGGCGTTTACAACACGCTGATGTCGCTGGGCATCTTTGCCGGTGGCAGCCTGGGTGGTCTCGTGATCAAGACCTGGGGCAGCACCGGCATCTTTTTCGTCAGCGCCGGCTTGATGCTGCTGTGGATGGCGCTGGCCTGGCCGATGAGCCAGGGAAAAGTCCAGCGCTGAGGTGCTCTCCTCAGGACTTTTCCGGTCCGGCGGGCGGCGAGTCGGGGGTCATCCGGCCATCATGCGCAGGTGCATCGGCGCGAACCCGGGCATTGATCATCATGGTCGAGAGTGCCGAGTACAAAGGGCGGCTGATCAGTCGGGCAATGAGGCTGGCCAGCATGGCCCCGGCCATCAGGCTGAGAACCATTGATCGTCCGTTGATCATCTCCATGACGATGATGAACGACGTCAAGGGCGCCTGCGTCGTGGCGGCCAGGAAACTGGCCATGCCCAACGCTATCAAGCTGGCCGTCAGCGCAGGGCTGTTGGTTCCGCCAAACAGGTGCGCCACGTCGTATCCGACCCCGCCTCCAATGGACAACGATGGCGCGAAAATGCCCCCGGGCACGCCACTCCATGTGGTCAACCACGTCGCCACCAGCTTGAGCAGCACGTACAGCCGCGACACGTCACTGTCGCCCGAGAGCATGGCGCGCACCTCTTCTGCACCAGCGCCGAACGTGGCACCTCCGCTCACCAGCCCGATCACGGCAACGGCAAGCCCGGCACCAGCGGCAAACCGAACCGGGAAGCGCCGCCGGTAGGCACTGAAACGGTCGGGCAGACCTTCCAGCGACGCCGCCAGAAGGCGGCTGAAGAGTCCTCCGAGCACACCGCTGGCAATGACCACCACAAGGCCAGGCAGAAGCGCACCCCAACTCAACCTCGGCACTTCAATGGAGCCGAAGTAGGTCAAGTTGCCGAAGAATGAAATTCCGACCAGACCAGCAACCACGATGGCCGAGATGATCAGCCCATTGTTTCGCGACTCCATCTTTTTGGAGAGCTCTTCAATGGCAAAAACGACACCCGCAAGCGGAGCGTTGAACGCGGCGGCAATACCTGCCGCCCCACCGGCCACGAGCAAAGCGTGATCGTTCATCGCAGATCCAGGGCGCAACCACCGTCGGGCGTCGTGCATGACGCCAGCCGCAATTTGCACCGAAGGGCCTTCGCGCCCTGCCGACAGACCCGCAAGCATGCTCGCGGATCCCAGCGCCATCTTCGCCAGCGTCAAGCGCAACGACACAAGATGGTGCCTGGATGCCTTGCTGACGCGCGGATCCAGAGCCGCCATCACCTGTGGAATACCGGAGCCTGACGCCCCGGGGAAAAACCGCCTCGTGCACCAGACAATCAATGCCGTGAGACAAGGCGTCCAGATCAGAACGACCCAGGGTGCCATCGCATGCAGGTGCCGGAACCACTCAAAAGCCGTTTCACTGAGGTAAGTGAAAGCCACGACAAACAAACCCGCGATCACGGCATACCCGAGCACGATGCTGCGATCCAGCCACGCACGTCCATCCTTGATTTCGTCCTGAAGGTTCTGGAAAAAGTCCGGCTCTTGCTGTTTCATACTGCGGAGCATTATTGACCCTGTCGGGATCAAGCACCCGGGCGAGGGCTGAAATCAAGCATTCAGCCGATCGTCATGCGGCACAATCTCGTCGATCGATACAGTGTTCTCATGGCACGACTCATCGGACATTCAAGGAATTCACCATGGCATCCGTCAACAAAGTCATCCTCATCGGCAATTGCGGCCGCGACCCCGAGATTCGCTACTTGCCCTCGGGCCAGGCCGTGGCCAATGTGAGTGTGGCAACGTCCACTCGCCGCAAGGACAAGACCAGTGGCGAGATGATCGAAGACACCCAGTGGCACCGCGTCACCTTCTACGACCGCCTGGCCGAAATCGCCGGGGAGTATGTGAAGAAGGGTCGTCCGATCTATGTGGAAGGCCGGCTGAAGTACGGCAAATACACCGACCAGGCCGGCGTCGAAAAGAACACCGTGGACATCGTTGCGACCGAACTGCAGCTGCTTGGCGGGCGCGAAGGCATGGGCGGATCTGAGGAGGGAGGTGGCAGCGGCTACTCACGTCCAGCGGCAGCGCCTCGTGCTCCTGCCCCTGCGCCGCGCCAGGCACCGGCAGCTGCCGCACCGGCCCGCCAGTCCAGCGGTTTCGACGACATGGACGACGACATTCCGTTCTGACGCAGAGAAGCCCACGGCGTGGGCACTCGGCCCGGTGTTTCATCCTTCAAACTGGTGCCAACCATGGTCAAAGTTGTTGTTGCAGAAGATCATGCATTGGTCCGGCAGGGCATCAACATGCTGCTGTCGACCACGGGCGGCTTCGAACTCGTGGCCGAAACCGCGCTGGGCAGCGAAGTCGAGATTCTGGTGGCCTTCCACAAGCCCGACCTGCTGTTGCTGGACCTTGCGCTGAGCGACAGCTCGGGGATCGAAGTGGCCCGCAAGGTGAAAAAGGTCGCTCCCGCCACCAAGGTTCTCATCGTCACCGGCAACGTCTACCCCGGCTCCGTGGCAAACGCATTTGCTGCCGGCGCAGACGGTTTTGTCCTCAAACACGAACAGGGTTCGGAGCTGCTGGACGCCATCAAGGCGGTGCTGGCAGGGCGGCGCTATGTGAGCCCGCAAGTGTCCAAAGGCCTGGACAACACAGCCTCCGGGCGTGCCGCCAGCCAGGGCATGACGCAGACGCTGACCCAGCGCGAGCAGCAGATCGTCCGCATGATTGCCAAAGGCGGCAGCAACCAGGAAATCGCCGATGCACTGCACATCAGCGTGCTCACGGCACGCAAGCACAGGCAGAACGTCATGCTCAAACTGGGCTTGCACAACGGCGCGGAAATCGCGGCCTATGCCATGCAATCGGGGCTGGCCGAAGCGCCCGACCTCGACAGCAACCTGTAGATCACGCAGATGGCAGGGCGCCTGACCTGCGCCCCCTCGGGCCACAACCTGCGGCCTTCGTCAGGTACACACCCCCCTATCGTGCAAGCCTTTGAAGGTCTACTCAAGTGTTGATTTGTCAGGGGCAATTGCCTGAATTTCGCAAAATAGTGCTCATGCATTATTGGGGGTAGGGGTATCCGGGCGGGATACTTCTTCCCATGGTGAACGCATCTTCGGTCACCTAGCCAACACCAGAGAAACGGGGCAAACCATGGTACTGAACGCACTGACGCTGGGTGTCTTCAAACACCTCGGCCTGAAAAGCGAGGTGAAGATGCAAAGCGAAGAAACCATCGACTCCGAAATCACGCCCACGTCGATTTCGGACGACTACCAGGAACTGATCAAGGACTGTTTCCAGGCGCTGGGCTTTGACGCTGGCCAGATCCGGATCATGGTCCGATCGGTCGGCTTGAACGCCAGCGGACTGGAAATCTACGCGGCCTTTGTCAAGGTGGTGCAGTGGGACGCCCGCGTAGTGGACATGCTCAGCAACATGCCGGTGATCGAGAAGAAGATCGACCGACGCGTGCGACAGAGTTCCATGCTGCGCTACAGCGCCTTTGCAGGCCTCTGGTTCCGCTCGCCGGCCGGCGTCAACGGGGCGATCGCCACCATGCACTGACCGTGCGTTCGGCGAGGGGCGGGCCTCCGCACCCGACTGAAACGAGAAAGGCCTTGCCGAACAGCGGCAAGGCCTTTCTCGTTTCTCAAGCCCGGCCCTTTGCGCCCGGACTTCCCTTCGCGAATTCGATCAGTGGCAA
This sequence comes from Burkholderiales bacterium, assembly GCA_038327405.1. Lineage (GTDB taxonomy): Bacteria > Pseudomonadota > Gammaproteobacteria > Burkholderiales > Burkholderiaceae_C > Hydrogenophaga. The sequence goes on from JBBQKZ010000004.1 coordinate 59,390, forward strand.
GCCACAGGACCGGCCAGCCCGAATTGGCTGGGCAGCAGCCCGGCCAATGCATACAGGCGATGCCTTGCAGCAGATCGGTGCGCCTGCAGCGCCAGCACGCTGTGCATGCGCCGGCTCTCCTCCACGATGGATGCCGCGAACGCATGAGCGCTTGCGAACCTGCAGCGAAACCCGACTTCTGCGGACCGGCGCAAGGACCGGGCCCGGACCAGGCTGGCATGCTCCCGATCCAGACCAAGCACGCACTGCAGATAGGTTTCGCGGGCCGCAGAAAAATCCGCAGCCGCCTGCGACCGCGCCTCTTCCATGCGCGAAATCCAGGCGTGAAAGTCTTCCAGTGCCCGGCCAGGCTCCAGCGCCGCACCGCAGCGCCGCTGCGACCAGGCGTTGGCTCGTTGCCGAAGGCTGAAATGCACATCCGCAGGCGTCCACAGGCACGCTTCAGCCAGCCGGTCCATCTCATCGGCCGACAGCGGCTCCGGTGTGTCGCCCAAGCCATCAAGCTGGGTCGGCAGCAGACGTGTGTGCCGGGCAAAACACCGTCCGGTCCGGTTCCATTCGCTCACGGCCTCAGCCACCTTCTCGCGCCCAAAGCTCACCAGTGAAGCGACCTGCCGACTCTCGTCGGGGCTGGCCTGTCCGGCGTCAACGCGGGCCGCAAGCATCTCCAGAACGGTCTCGAGTTCGCGCTGTGTGGAAATCGCGTTGTGGAGCTGGCGACGCGCAGCATCAAGCTGGAAGCAGATGTCCAGCGTGGCGTCGAGTCGCCCGTTCAACCGCCGCAGGGCCGACTCATCAGCCGGCGCCTGCGTCTCGGCAGACGGGCCGGCGCACGCCGCCAGCGCCATGACGTGACGAACCACAGCCGCCAGCGACATCGCTTGGTGGCTCTGGCTGGAACTGCGCTGCAGGACGGCATCGCGCTGGCTGGCAGCGTCATGCCTCTGAATCGCCGAGGTGGTGAATGCCTCCGGGTGGAGCGTTGGGTTCGAAAGGCCGTTTGGTACGGACGGTGCAGGGCGCTCGGTCATGCTCGACTCTTCCCGTGTGGAGTGATGAGCCTGCAGTCTCTGGGGTGGGGAGTGGCGTCTCAATAACGCCAGCGCAGTATTTTCCTCGTGGCTTGTTGCCGACTTCACGGGCACGCCATGGATTTTTTCGAGGCACGCGGCTACGATGGTCCCAGCCTCTCAAGCCACCCAAGGAAGCAACGCAATCCCATGCGAAACCCCGACTCGATTCCTTGGGATCAACTCCCTGGTCTCTCGGCCGCGTTGGGACAGGACGCCACATTGCTGGGCGCCTCGCAAGCCCTGCAGGAACTGCTGAGCACCAGGGGTGCTTCCGCCGACTGGACAGCCTTGTTGTCCAACTCGTCGGGCCTCGAACTGCGCCAGCACCTGCTGAGCCGCGAGGATTTCGTCGCCACGCTGTGTTTGAGCGAGACAGCCGCGTCCGACACAGCCGCGACACCCCAGTGGTTGGCGTGCGAGGGCCACTGGACAGCGGAATCCGGCCATCACCTGTGCCACTTTGCAGACACCACGGCCATCGAACTGGCCCGCACCGAAGCCCAGACCCTGACCGAGCGCATCCACTTGATCTTCAAGCACCTGCCGGTGATGGTCGCCCACTTCGGCCCGCCGCCACAAGGCTTCTGCGAGTTTGCCAACCAACCGTTTGCAGAGCTGTTCGGGCACAGCGAGCAATCGATCATTGGCGTGTCTTCCCTCGATGGCATCTTCGAGGGCGCGCGAGCTACCGTGGCGCCGTTCCTGCGCGAGGCGCTCATGCAGCGCGCCCCCGTGACCTTCCCATTCGGAATGCAATCCGCAAAAGGGCATCGACTCGAGCTTGAGGTGACGGTCACCCCCTGGCAGAGTTCGGCACTGGCCGATGCAGGCCAGGGGTTTTCGTTTTTGATCACCGACATCACCGAACGGCACAAGGCGGAGTTCGCCCGGCGCGAATCCGAGGACCGCCTGTCCCGTTTCATGAACGCCAGCGAGGAAGGCGTCCTGTTCCACCGCGACGGACTGATCACCGATGCCAACCCCGCCGCCAGCCTGCTGTTCGATGCGCCTGGAAACCAGCTGCTGGGCCGTCCCGTGCTGGAGCTGATACCACTGGAGTTTCGAGCGCGAGCGGCCTCCGTGATTGCCTCCGGCGC
>JBBQKZ010000005.1:0-59593 GCA_038327405.1 Burkholderiales bacterium
ACCACGCGGATCGTCACGGAAGCGGTGGACGGCCAGCCGCGAGCGGTGGGTGTGGAATACCGTGGCAACGGCGGTCGTGGCCCGATGCAGAGCCTGCGCCTCAAACCAGGTGGCGAAGTGGTGTTGAGCGCGGGGGCCTTCGGCTCGCCCCAGCTGCTGATGCTCTCGGGCATCGGTCCTGCAGACCATCTGCGTGCACAGGGCCTCCCCGTGGTGCACCACTTGCCGGGTGTGGGCGAGAACCTGCACGACCACCCGGACGTGGTGCTGGTGGTGAACGCGCCGAAAGTGACCGACCTGTTCGGCATTTCGCTGCCCGGCGTGTTGAACATGGTCAAAGGCATCTTCGAATGGCGGCGCCGTCGAAGCGGCATGCTGACCAGCAATTTCGCCGAGGCCGGCGGCTTCATCAAGAGCGCTCCGGAAGAAGCCATCCCCGACCTGCAATTGCACTTTGTGGTGGGCAAGCTGGTGGACCACGGCCGCAAGACGGTGCTGGGCCACGGTTATTCGTGCCACGTGTGCCTGCTGCGGCCCAAGAGCCGGGGCAGCGTGCGTCTGGCCAGCGCCGACCCGCAAGTGGCCCCGCTCATCGACCCCGCGTTTCTGCAGGACCCCGACGACACGGCGCGCCTGGTGCGCGGCTTCCAGGCGGTTCGCCGCCTGCTGCAGCAGCCAGCGCTCACCCGGCACGGCGGCACCGAGTCCAGCACCTCAGCACTGGCGCAAAGCGAGGCGCAGATCGAGCAGTTCGTGCGCAACCACGCCGACACCATCTACCACCCGGTGGGCACCTGCAGGATGGGCCCTGGACCGATGGATGTGGTGGATGCGCGCCTGCGGGTGCACGGCGTGGCGGGTCTGCGGGTGGTCGATGCGTCGGTCATGCCTGCGGTGGTGGGCGGCAACACCAATGCGCCGGTGATCATGATGGCCGAGAAGGCCGTCGATATGATCCTCGAAGACCGCCTGGTCGCCTCATCATTTCAGGAGCTTCACGATGATTCTCGAACACGCCGATATCCGGATCGATCCCCTCAAGAGCTCGGCGTTTGAAGAGGCCATCCTGCGCGGGGTGACCACCGTCGTCGCGCACGCCAAGGGCTTCAAGGGCTACAAGGTCAACCGCAGCATCGAGACCCCGGGCCGTTACCTGCTGATGATTTATTGGGACACGCTCGAAGACCACACCGTGGGTTTTCGGGGCTCCGACCTGTTCCCGCAGTGGCGCGCCATCGTGGGCCCGTTCTTCGCCCAGCCACCCGTGGTCGAGCACCTTGAACTGGTCGGCAAGAGCTGATCAGCCCTTGCGCATGAGCGTGGATTTGCCGAACAGGCTTTCGATCAGGTCCACCGCCAGCTCCGCCGTGCGGTTGCGCACGTCCAGCGCCGGATTGAGTTCCATCACGTCCATGGACGCCAGCCGCCCGGTGTCGGCGATCATCTCCATGCACAGCTGCGCCTCGCGGTAGGTGGGGCCACCCGGCACGGTGGTGCCCACGCCGGGCGCAATGTCGGGGTCGAGGAAGTCGACGTCGAAGCTCACGTGCAGGTGCGTGTTGTCGTCCATGCCGGCGAGAGCCTGCTCCATGGTGTGGCGCATGCCCTTCTCGTCGATGTAGCGCATGTCGAACACCTCCAGCCCCGCTTCGTGCACCAAGCGTTTCTCACCCGCGTCCACGCTGCGGATGCCGATCTGGCGCACCACGCTGGCGTCGATGGCGGGTGTGGTGCCGCCAATGCCAGTCAGCAATGCCGGGCCATGCCCGCACAGCAACGCCACCGGCATGCCGTGGATGTTGCCGCTGGGGGTGAGGGCGGCGGTGTTGTAGTCGGCGTGCGCGTCCAGCCAGAGCACGCGCAGCTGCTTGCCGGTGTCACGGCAGTGCCGAGCCACCGCGCTGATCGACCCCAGGCCCAGGCAGTGATCGCCACCGAGCACGATGGGCAAACGGCCCAGCGCGAGTTCGGCGTGCATCGCGTGGTGCAGGGTTTCGTTCCACGCCGCCACCTCGGGCAGGTGGCGGTAGCCGTCGGTGGGCGGCTGCCAGGGGTTGGGTGGGCCGCTGAGGTTGCCACGGTCGATCACGTTGAGGCCGTGGCCTTCCAGCACGCTGGCCAGGTTGGCCACACGCATGGCCTCGGGGCCCATGGAGGCGCCGCGCGCGCCGGCGCCGATGTCGGTGGGCACGCCGATGAGACTGATGGTTTTATGCATCCGGCGATTGTCCTTGAGAAGGGCATTCAAGGGGCAGCCCTGTATCTCTTGGTATGCGCTGTGACGGGATGCGGCCAGCGGCGGGCCACTGCGCCGTGAACGGGGGCTGAAGGCCGTTACATCAGCCTACGTCTTGCGGTGATCGCCCACGATGCCGCTGGCAGACTGCGCCCTTTGCCCCATCCGACCGTGAACCCCGACCGATGAACACACCGCTTCCCTTGACCTGCCTGCTGCTGACCACCCTGGGCCTGAGCGCCTGCGGCGGCGGCGGATCGGAAGACACCGCCGCACCCTTGTCTGCGCCGGCGAGCCAGGCCACCCTGCCTTCGGTGCCGGTGGGCGGCCTGGCCTGCGATACAGCTGGCGGCCGCGTGTTGAACGTGGGCCCTGGCCAGACGCTGACCACCCCGAGCGCGGCGGCGGCGGCGGCCCGGGACGGCGACGTGATCCGCATCGCTGCAGCCGACTATCGCGGCGATGTGGCCACCTGGAGCCGCAGCAACCTCACCATTTGCGGCGTGGGCGGGCGTGCCCGCCTGTTTGCCGATGGCAGGAGCGCCGGTGGCAAGGCCATCTGGGTGGTGTCGGGCTCCAACATCACGATTGACAGCGTCGAGTTTCGCAACGCCGCCGTGCCCGATCGCAACGGGGCCGGCATCCGCGCGGAACACGGGGGCTGGCTGCGCATCCGCAACAGCGGCTTCTACGACAACGAGAACGGCATCCTGACGAGCTCGGGCGCCGCCAGCCTGGTCATCGAAGGGTCCGAATTCGCGCGCAACGGCCGGGGTGATGGCTACACCCACAACCTCTATGTGGGCCAGATCGACCGCCTCACGGTGTCGGCGAGTTACTTCCACGAGGCGAAGGTGGGTCACAACCTCAAGAGCCGCGCGCGCGAGTCCATCATTGAAAACAGCTACCTCATGGACGGACCGACCGGCACCGCGAGCTACCTGGCCGACTTCCCCAACGGCGGGCGCGTGGTCATGCGGGGCAACCTGCTGCACAAGGGCCCCGATGCCGAGAACCCCAGCGCCGTTTCGTTCGGTGCAGAAGGTCTTGCCCACGCCACCAACACGCTGGAACTCACGCACAACACCGTGGCCATCACGCGCTCGGGCGGCGCCTTCGTGGCGGTGTATGCGGGCACGCAGTCGGTCAACCTCAAGGCCAACCTGTTCGCGGGCACCGGCAACCAGGCGGTGCTCACCGGCAGCTTTGCCAGCGGCAATGCGGTGCAGACCGGCAACGTGAGCGGCCTGGCCGGCAACATCCCGGGTGCGGACAACATCGCCAACCCCTGCTTCTGGCCCGACGTGTCCCTGCAGGCCTTGCTGGACGTGGGCAGCGTGCTCGACGCAGGTTACGTGCGCGATGTACCTCGGCCCTACCAGTTGCGCGCCATCTCTGACGCCCGAAAAGCAGGGGCCTTGCAGTCGGCCCCTTGAACCCGGGGGGCAGGGCGTGTGAACGACAATGCAGGCCCCCTGTGTTCCTGCCAAACCCACCCACGCCGGCCACCCGCCGCGGGCCCCTGCCATGCCTTCCCAAGCTTCCCCCCTGTGGACTCCCTGCGGCTTTGACCACCTCACGCGCAACCCGCGCGGCTGGCTCGTGCCCACCGACGGTTACTGGCGCCTGTGGCTGCAGCGGCCCGAGTTGGCGCTGGTCGAAGAATCGTGCGCGGCCGAGCAGGCGCTGCACACCTCGCTCATGGACGCGCCCACGCGCGCCGTGGGCGAAGCAGAGCTCCATGCCTTTGAAGACGATGACGCGCGCGCCAACCACCGCCTGTTCCTGGGTTTTCGCGACGCGGTGATCGCGGCTGGCTCGCTGGAAGCGGCCTATGCCGGCTTCTTCAAGGCCGGCTCGGTGCAGATCCCGCCGCTGTTCCTCGACCTGGTGGTGCAGGCGCTGGTTTGCAACCTGCTCGACGGCGTGGACGACGCCTGGCAGTGGCGCGCGGCCGAGATGCTGTTTCGCCGCCAGCGCGTGCGCGTGCAGGACGGGCGCGTGCTCAGCGGCGACAGCGAGGTGCTGGACATGCTCAACGAGACTGGTGGCCTGGGTGCGGTGGGGCGCCTGCTCATGCAGAGCGGCGCCGCCATTCCCGAGGTGCAGATCGAGGTGCTGGGTGACGACAACGCCGGGCGCTACCTGAAGAGTCGCGCCGGCGCCGGGCGCTTCAACTTCGTGCTTGACCTCACGCACGAAATCCAGCGCGAGCTTTCGCACGGGCTCACGCTCACCATGAACCGCTCGCAGTCGGGCCTGAAGGCGCTGGCGCTGGTGCTGCAGGCCTGGGTGCGGCACTTCCACGGCGTGGCGGTGCAGGTGCAGCCCGAAGCGCGGGTGGATGACGAAGCCTGGCGCTGGCACGCGGGCCTGGACGCCGAGTCCACCACCTTGCTCAACGACCTGTACCTGGGGCACGAGGTGGCGCCCGAGCGCCAGCAACGCCTGATCAGCCTGTTCCGCCTGAGCTTCGACGAGCCCCTGGACATGCGCGCCGATGTGCGCGGCAAGCCGGTGTACCTGGGCCTGGCCATGAACGCCGAGGGCCTGCTCAAGCTCAAACCGCAGAACCTGTTGCTCAACCTGCCGCTCGCAGTGGCCGACGCAGCTGCATGAAAGAGCTCAATGGAGTTAATAAATAGGCAAAAAAGGCCATAAATAGAGCTAAAAGGTTCATATCATCTCCACGCGTCGTGTCGCGTGGGACCACATCCCGAGGGTCCTGGTCGTGACGCAGTTCCGCCCCACCCTTCTGGAGATGTCCATGTTCCGCCCCACCCTCCGGGCAGCCGCTGCTGCCGTTTGCCTGGTGTCCATGTCCTTCGCGCTGGCACAAGGCCACCGAACCATCGTCACCGTTGTCAAGGTCTCCGGCCTGCCCTGGTTCGAGCGCATGGCCGAAGGCGTGCAGGCCTTTGCCACCTCTGCCCCCGGCACCACCACCCGCCAGATCGGCCCGGCCCAGGCCGATCCGGCAGCCCAGGTGAAGCTGCTCGAAGCCCTGCTCACCCAGAAGGTCGATGCGCTGGCCATCGTGCCCACCGACCCCGCCGCCATCGAACACGTGGCCCGGCGCGCCATGGCGCGCGGCATGGTCGTGGTGACCCACGAGGCCGACAACCTGCGCCACACCCACGCCAACATTGAGGCTTTCGACAACACCGCTTTCGGCGCTTCACTCAACGAGCGCCTGGCTCGCTGCATGGGCCAGACCGGCCAGTGGACCTCGTTCGTCGGCACCCGCGGCAGCCGCACCCACCTGCAGTGGGCCGAAGGCGGCGCTGCGAACGCGCGCCGCCATGCCGGCATGGTGCTGGTGGAGCCCCTGACCGAATCCAACGACGACGCCGACACCGCCTACGCCCGGGCCCGCGACATCCTGAAGCAGTACCCTGGCATCAAGGGCTTCCAGGGCGCGGCCTCCAGCGACGTCATCGGCATCGGCCGCGCGGTGGAAGAGGCGGGCTTGCAGGGCAAGGTCTGTGTGGTCGGCACCGGCCTGCCCAGCCGCACCAAAGCCTTGCTGGACTCGGGGGCGGTACAGGGCATCGGTTTCTGGGACCCGAAAAACGCTGGCCTGGCCATGAACCGGGTCGCACGCCTGTTGCTGGACAAACAGCCGATCACCGACGGCATGGACCTGGGCGTGCCAGGGTACCGGCAGGTGGAGGTGAGCAAGGGCGCGGGCGGTGGTTGGCTGATCGTCGGTCAGGCTGCCGTGATCGCCGACAAGGACAGCTACCGCAACCACCCGTTCTGAACCGGTCCCGGTTCGTCAGCCCCCGAGGCCCACCACGCTCAGTGCGCCCGGCAACACGCTCAGGTTCAACTGGCGGGCGTACCCGAGAAATTCGCCGTCGGCGGCCAGCGGCAGGTCGGTGTGGCTGCTCAGGGACATGGTCTCGAAGGCCCGGGTGCTGATGTAGGGGTGGCCCAGGTGCGTGCCCGTGAGCAGGCGCGGCAGCATGGCCAGCGCGCTCAAACGGCCGAAAGGACCAGCCAGCAGCAGGTTGAGCAGGCCATCGTTGGTGCGGGCGGCCGGCGTGGCCGGCATGCCGCTGCCGAAGGTGGGCGTGTTCAGGCTGGAGGCAAACAGCGCAGGGCCGCTGTGCAACGGCTTGCCGTTGGCGGTGATCTCCAGCGTCCATGTCTGCAGCTGGGCCAGCTCATTCAGTGTGGCCCACAGGTAGCGCGGCAGTCCGTGGAGCCATTGCGGTCCACTGAGGGTGCGCATCACCACCGCGGAATCAAAACCTGCGGTGAAGCTCGAGAGGAAGACGGTCTGGAACTCCCGGCCCATCGGATCGCGCCAGCGGGCAGATCCCACATCCATCGGCCGCGTGTCGGCATTCAAGGCGTGCACCAGCGCGGCCAGGGGTTTGCGGCGGTGCATGCCGAGTGAGCGCGCAATGTCGTTGCCGCTGCCCATGGGCACCACCCCGAGTTCGAGCCGCCGCTTCAGCAGCGCCGGCAGCCAGCGGTTGAGGGTGCCGTCACCGCCCACCGCCACCACGCGGCTGCCCTCGGGCAGGCTCTCCAGCAGCGCCAGAGCGTCCACCAGGTCGCGCGGTGCGTGCAGCACGGCGTCGGGCGGCAAGGCCGCCTGCAGCGTGGGCAACAAGGCACCCGCCCGACCGCCCCGGGCGTTCGGGTTGAGCAGCACGCAGCGCTGGGCGCTGGCTCTCACATGTTGCGGCGGTACTGGCCGCCCACCTCGAACAGGGCCGAGGTGATCTGGCCCAGCGAGCACACACGCACGGCCTGCATCAGCACCTCGAACACGTTGCCGTTCTCGATCACCGCCTGCTTCAGGCGCTGCAGCATGGCCGGTGATGCGTCGGCGTGTTTGGTGTGGAACTCGGCCAGGCGCTTGAGCTGGCTTTGTTTCTCGTCGTCGGTCGAGCGGGCCAGTTCCAGCGTGTCGGGCGTCACGTCGCCGTGCGGGTTGCGGAAGGTGTTCACACCCACGATCGGGTATTCGCCCGTGTGCTTGAGCATCTCGTAGTGCATGGACTCGTCCTGGATCTTGCCGCGCTGGTAGCCGGTTTCCATGGCGCCCAGCACACCGCCGCGCTCGGCGATCTTCTCGAACTCCTGCAGCACGGCTTCTTCCACCAGTTCGGTGAGCTCGTCGATGATGAAGGCGCCCTGGTTGGGGTTTTCGTTCTTGGCCAGGCCCCACTCGCGGTTGATGATGAGCTGGATCGCCATGGCGCGGCGCACCGAGTCTTCGGTGGGCGTGGTGATGGCTTCGTCAAACGCGTTGGTGTGCAGGCTGTTGCAGTTGTCGTAGACGGCAATCAGCGCCTGCAACGTGGTGCGGATGTCGTTGAACTGGATTTCCTGCGCGTGCAGGCTGCGGCCGCTGGTCTGCACGTGGTACTTGAGCTTCTGGCTGCGCTCGTTGGCCCCATAGCGGTCGCGCAGGGCCACGGCCCAGATGCGTCGGGCCACACGGCCGAGCACGGTGTACTCCGGGTCCATGCCGTTGCTGAAGAAGAACGACAGGTTGGGCGCGAAGTCGTCGATGTGCATGCCGCGCGCCAGATACGCCTCCACAAACGTGAAGCCGTTGGAGAGCGTGAAAGCGAGCTGGCTGATCGGGTTGGCGCCGGCCTCGGCGATGTGATAACCCGAGATCGACACCGAGTAGAAGTTGCGCACGTCGTGGTGCACGAAGTACTCGGCGATGTCGCCCATCACCTTGAGCGAGAACTCGGTGGAGAAGATGCAGGTGTTCTGGCCCTGGTCTTCTTTCAGGATGTCGGCCTGCACCGTGCCGCGCACATTGGCCAGCACCCATTCGCGGATCTTGGCGGCTTCGGTGTCGGTGGGTGCGCGGCCGTTCTCAAGCTCGAACTTCTCCAGGTTCTGGTCGATGGCGGTGTTCATGAACATCGCCAGGATGCTGGGCGCCGGGCCGTTGATGGTCATCGACACCGACGTGGCCGGGTGGCACAAATCGAAGCCGCCGTAGAGCACCTTCATGTCGTCCAGCGTGGCGATGCTCACACCCGAGTTGCCCACCTTGCCGTAGATGTCCGGGCGCGGGTCGGGGTCGTTGCCGTAGAGCGTGACCGAGTCGAAGGCGGTGGACAGGCGCTTGGCCGGTGTGCCGGCCGAGAGCAGCTTGAAGCGCGTGTTGGTGCGGAAGGCGTCGCCCTCGCCGGCGAACATGCGCGTGGGGTCCTCGCCTTCGCGCTTGAAGGCGAAGGTGCCGGCGGTGTAGGGGAAACTGCCCGGCACGTTGTCCAGCATCAGCCACTTCAGGATTTCGCCGTGGTCCTCGTACTTGGGCAGCGCCACCTTGCGGATGGTGGTGCCCGAGAGGCTCTTGGTGGTGAGCGCGGTGCGGATTTCCTTGTCGCGGATCTTCACCACGTATTCGTCGCCCGCGTAGGCCTTCTGCATGTCGGGCCATTGGGTCAGCAGCTTGCGGGCCGCCGGGTCCTGGTCCAGTTCGCGCACTTGCGCCAGGTCGATCACGGCTTCGGCCGCACGGGAGCGCTCGGGCTTCTCCACGCGCAGCATGGCCGCGCTGGCGTTGAGTTGCTGGATCTCGCGCGCCAGACGCGACTGATCGATGGCCTTCTTCTTGTAGCCACGCACCGTATCGCTGATCTCGGCGAGGTAGCGCGTGCGGGCGGGCGGCACGATGGGTGTCTGGTTGGTGCTGTGGCGAACCTTGACCACCGGGAGACGCCCCTCTTTCAGCGGCAGGCCAAGCTCCATCAGACGCGCCTTGAGGCCCTGGTAGAGCGCGGTCACACCGTCGTCGTTGAAGCGCGCAGCCATGGTGCCGTACACCGGCATCTGGTCGGGTGGCGTGCTCCAGGCTTCCTGGTTGCGCTGCACCTGTTTGGACACGTCGCGCAGGGCGTCGAGCGAGCCCTTGCGGTCGAACTTGTTGATGGCCACAAACGCGGCGAAGTCGAGCATGTCGATCTTCTCCAATTGGCTGGCCGCGCCGAACTCGGGCGTCATCACGTACATGGGCAGGTCCACGTGCGGCACGATGGCCGCGTCGCCCTGGCCGATGCCCGAGGTCTCGACCACGATCAGATCAAAGCCGGCGCACTTGCAGGCCGCGATCACGTCGGGCAGGGCGGCGCTGATCTCGCTGCCGAAGTCGCGCGTGGCGAGTGAACGCATGTACACGCGCTGGCCTTGCTGCCAGGGGTTGATGGCGTTCATGCGGATGCGGTCACCCAGCAGCGCGCCACCGCTCTTGCGGCGTGACGGGTCGATGGAGATGACGGCCACGCGCAGGCTGTCGTCCTGGTCCAGACGAAGGCGGCGGATGAGTTCGTCGGTGAGGGATGACTTGCCCGCGCCGCCGGTGCCGGTGATGCCGAGCACGGGGACCTTTTTCGACGCGGCCTGTTCGCGCAAGGCGCTCACGATGGCCTTGTCCGCATTGCCGTTCTCCAGCACCGTGATGAGCTGCGCCAGCGCGCGCCAGTTCATCTCACCCTGGCCTTCAATCGCGGCCAAAGACGTCGGCGCAAACGGGCTGAGGTCGCGGTCGCAGCGCATCACCATCTCGCCGATCATGCCGGCCAGGCCCATTTTCTGGCCGTCTTCCGGGCTGTAGATGCGCGTCACGCCGTAGTCCTGCAGCTCGCGGATTTCGCTGGGCACGATCACACCGCCGCCGCCGCCGAAGACCTGAATGTGTTCACCGCCGCGGCTCTTGAGCAGGTCCACCATGTACTTGAAGTACTCCACGTGACCACCCTGGTAGGAGCTGATCGCGATGCCCTGCGCGTCTTCCTGCAGGGCTGCGGTCACCACCTCGTCGACCGAGCGGTTGTGGCCCAGGTGGATCACCTCGGCGCCCATGCCTTGCAGGATGCGTCGCATGATGTTGATGGCGGCGTCATGCCCGTCAAACAGGCTGGCGGCGGTGACGAATCGCACCTTGTGCGTGGGACGGTAGTTGGCCAGGGCCTGGTATTCGGCGGCAAGGTTGCTCATGGTGTATCTCTCTGTCGGTGTCGAAAAAACAGTGCCTGAAAACGCGGGCCTTGAATTCACGCGATCTTCAAGCCGGTCAGCTTCGGGTCTTCGGGGGGAAAGCGCAAGTCCAGCGACTTGAGCGTGTCGCGCACGATGGTGGCGATCATCAGATTGCGGTGGGTCTTGGAGTCGGCGGGCACCACGGTCCACGGTGCCCAGGGTGTGCTGGTGGCGTTCAAAAAGGCTTCGTAGGCGCTCTGGTAGTCGTCCCACTGCTTGCGCACCTCGATGTCGCCGAGGCTGAATTTCCAATGCTTCTCGGGGTCGTCGATGCGCTCCTGCAAGCGTTCTCGCTGCTCGTCAAAGCTGATGTGCAGCATGAACTTGAGGATCACTGTGCCGGTCTCGGCCAGCAACCTCTCGAAGTCCTTGATGTGTTCGTAGCGCTGCAGCGTCTGCTGCGGCGTGATCCAGCCGTTGACCGTGGGCACCAGCACGTCTTCGTAGTGGCTGCGGTTGAACACCATGATCTGCCCGGCGCCGGGTACCTTGTCGTGGATGCGCCAGAGGTAGTCGTGATCCTGCTCTGCCTCGGTGGGCGCCTTCCATCCCACCGTGTGCACGCCCAGTGGGCTGGTGCGCGCGAACACACCGCGCACCGTGCCGTCCTTGCCTGCGGTGTCGGTGCCCTGCAGCACCACCAGGATCTTGTAACGGCCATCGGCGTAGAAGAGGTTCTGCAGCGCGTCGAGCTCTTCAGTGAGGGCGGTCAAGGCCGCCTGGTCGTTGGCCTTGCTGCCGGTGGAGAACGGCTTGGCGTCGGGCTTGTACGACTTTAGCGAGACGCCCTTGGGCTTTTTGTTGCCGTTGTCGGGGGCCAACTGCCAGTCGCGCCAAGCACTGCCTTTGCTCGCCAGAATGGCCTTGGCAGGAAAGGGCAGGGTCGCGTCGTTCGGGCTGGGCATGGATGGGTCTCCGGTCGGTGCGTGGCTGCGGCGAGGCCGGCCCGTTTGATTGACGTTTACGTAAACGTAATAGTAACGCCTTTAAGCAAAAAAAGGGGCGCTCGCGCGCCCCTTCAGAACTCCGTAGCGGGCCGCTGGATCAGCGGTAGAGCACCTGTGGCAGCCACATGCCGATGGCCGGGAACTGGTACAGCAGCACGATGGCGAGCACCTGAATGCCCATGAAGGGCAGCATGCCGGCAAAGATCTGGTTCAGCGTCACGTGCTTGGGTGCCACACCCTTCAGGTAGAACGCACTCATGGCCACGGGCGGGCTCAAGAAGGCGGTCTGCAGGTTCAACGCCACCAGCAGGCCGAAGAACAACGGGTCTACCCCGAAGTTGTCCAGCAGCGGGATGAAGATGGGCATGAAGATGACGATGATCTCGGTCCACTCCAGCGGCCAGCCCAGGATGAAAATGATCACCTGCGACAGGATCAGGAACTCGGTCTTGGACAGGTTCATGCTCAACACCCAGGTCTCGACCAGTTCCTGCCCGCCCAGCAGCGCGAACGCCGCCGAGAAGATGGCCGAGCCGACGAACAGCCAGCACACCATGGCGCTCGTTTTGGCGGTGAGGAAGACGCTTTCCTTGATCACGCTGACCGTTAGCTGCCGGTAAGCCGCCGCCAGCAGGAAGCCACCGAACGCGCCGACCGCCGCCGCCTCCGTGGGCGTGGCCAGACCGAACACGATCGAGCCCAGCACCGACAAGATCAGCACCAGCAGCGGGAAGAAGCTGGAGAGCAGCATCTTGAAGACTTCCAGCCGGGTGAAACTCAGGATGGCATAGAAGATCACCATGGCCAGCAGGCCCACCGCCAGGCCGATCCAGAAGCTCATGGAGGCGGGCTTGGTGGTGGCCACCGGCTCGGTGGTGTCAGCCGGTGCAGCGGCGCCAGCGCCCGGCTCGGCCAAGGCGTCTGCCGGCGCACCAGCGGATGGAGCTTCTGCTTCGGCACCTGGCGGCACGGCCACGGCGTCTGCACCGGCCCCGGGTGGTTCGGCAACCGCGTCGTCGGACGGCGGTTCGGCCAGACCGCCTTCTTCAGCCTCGGGTTCGGCCAGGCCGCCTTCGCTGGTGCCTGTGTCCACGTTGGAGCCCGCGCCCATGGCCTGCAATTCGTCGTAGGTTTCGACCGGCACCACGGTGGTGGCACTCTGGTAGCTGGAAACGGCCACGGCCGCGAACAGGATCGCCGGCAGCAGGGCAATGCCGAGCTGGCCCAGCAGGTACCTGGTGGAGACGTTCTGGTTGCGCTTGCCCTTGAGTGCCTTGAACAGGTTGGACACGGCCCACCCGTCGCCGGTGGCGCCAATGGCCATCAGTGGAGGTGGCAGTGGCACGAAGCGCTGCGCTGCGGTGAGCGGGGGCGCCCAGTCCGGCTTGACCTTGGCCATGACAATCACGTACAGGATGTACAGACTGGCCAGCATGATGCCGGGGAAAAAGGCCCCTGCGTACAACTGGACCACCGACACGCCGGCGGTGGCGCCGTAAACGATCAACAGCACCGAAGGCGGGATCAAGATGCCCAGGCAGCCGCCCGCCGTGATGATGCCGGAGGACAGACGAACGTCGTAACCCGCGCGCAACATCTGCGGCAGGGCCAGCAGGCCCATTAGCGTGACGACCGCGCCGACGATGCCGGTGGCGGTGGCGAACACCGCACAGGTGACCAGCGTGGCCACGCCCAGCGATCCGGGCACGCGGGCCAGGGCGAGGTGGAGACTTCGGAACAGCTTGTCGATCAGGTTGGCGCGTTCCACCAGGTAACCCATGAACACGAACAGCGGGATCGAAATGAGCACGTCGTTGCCCATCACCGAAAACGCGCGCTGCACCATCAGGTTCAGCGTCTGCTGCATCGCACCAGCCGCCGACTGATCACCCGAGTGGTAAGCGAAAAACGCGAACATCATGCCCATGCCCATGAGGGTGAAGGCGGTGGGGAACCCCAGCATGATGGCAACCACAACAAGTGACAGCATCAGCAGGCCGTAGTGGCCGTTGGTCATGGTGTCGACGCTGATCACCATGGTGAGCGCGGCGCCACCAATGAGCGCCATCAGCGAGAAGCCGAACCAGAGTTCTTTGCGGATTTTCATTTCTGTCCCCCCTTTTGTGGGACGAGTTGCTCCAGATCGGCGAGGTCAGCGTCTTTCACGTGCACCATTTCCTTGAGTTTTTCGACATCGACTTCCTCCACGTCGCCCTCGCGCTTGGGCCATTCACCGGTCTGCAGACACATGATGCAGCGGATGATTTCCACGATGCCCTGCAACAGCAGGAAGGCGCCGGCAATCGGCACCACGAATTTGAACGGGTAAACGGGCAGCGGGTCTGCGTTGAACGTCTGTTCACGAATGGCGAGCGACTCGTTAGCGAAGAACCAACCCGCGTAGGTCAGGGCAATGATGCCCGGCAGGAAAAACACGATGTAGAGAGCGAGGTCCCAGCCGGCCTGGGTGCGCGGGCTGAAAAAACCATAGAGCACGTCACCGCGCACATGGCCGCTTTTGGCCAATGTGTAGGCGCCGGCGCACATGAACAGCACGCCGTACAACATGATCTGGGCGTCCAGCACCCAGGCGTGGGGGTTGTTGAGAACGTAGCGGGAAAAAACTTCCCAGGTAATCAACAGCGTGAGACCGATGACGGTCCAGGCACAGGCCTTGCCGAACCAGGTCGACAACCTGTCCACGGCCAGCAATAGTTTTTGCATGCGAATTTCCAGAAACAGAAAAGGGCGCCCGCAGGCGCCCCGAGTTCAATACAGTCCGATCAGGACTTCTTGGCACCTTTGCCGAAGTAGTGGTTGTAGGCCATCTTGAAGTCGACCATGTAGTCGTTTTGCCACTGACCGGCGCGCTCGGCGAAGAGCTTTTGCGAGTCCAGCACCTTCTGGAAGATCGGGTTGGTCTTGGCTTTTTCCGCGATGGTCTCGTCCCATGCGGCGAGCTGCGCGCGCAAAATCGGGTCGGGCGTCTTATAGAACTTCACGCCTTGCTTCTTCAGCTCGATGTAGTCCTGCGAGTTGCGCTGGATGGCCTTCCAGCTCATGTCGGCGCTTGCGGCCTGCACAGCGAAGTCAACGATGGACTTCAGCTCGGCCGGCAGCGCGTTGAGCTTGGTCTTGTTGAACAGAATTTCAAATTGTTCGCCGCTCTGGTGGAAGCTTTGCAACATGCAGTTCTTGACCACGTCGGGGAAGCCCAGCAAACGGTCGCTCGATGCGTTGTTGAACTCGGCCGCATCGATCAGACCGCGGTCGAGTGCGGGCACGATCTCGCCACCGGGCAGTGGGTTCACCGCGGTGCCCATCTTGGTGAACACGTCCACAGCCAAGCCCACGGTGCGGAATTTCAGGCCCTTCATGTCGGCCACTTTGGCCACCGGCTTCTTGAACCAGCCCAGTGGCTGGGTGGGCATGGGACCGTACAGGTACGAGGTCACGTCCAGGTTCAGGCTAGCGTAGATTTCTTCCAGCAGAGCCTTGCCGCCGCCGTAGTTGTGCCATGCCAGGACCATGTTGGGGTCCATGCCATAGGCGGGGCCGGAACCCCACAGGGCCAGCGCCGAGTTCTTGCCGTAGTGGTAAGCCACCACACCGTGGCCGCCGTCCAGCGTGCCTTTGGCCACCGCTTCAAGAAGCTGGAATGCAGGCACCACGGAGCCGGAAGGCAGCACCTCGATTTTCAGCTTGCCGCCCGCCATGTCATTGACCTTCTTGGCGAAGTCGTTGGCGTACTCGTGGAAGATGTCCTTGGCGGGCCAGGTGCTCTGGAAGCGCAGCGAGGTGGTCTGGGCGGTGGCGATCATCGGCACCGACATGGCGCCTGCCGCGACGGCCGCGCCTTTGAGCATGCCGCGGCGTGAGGTCACGGTTTTCTTGTCTGACATGGGTTTGTCTCCAGTCTGGGTTGAGGGTTTCGCATCATGCGCCCCCCTTCATGCTTCATTCGGCAGGGTTTTCACCGACCACTATTCGTTCGGATTACTTTGCACCTTTTGGGTTGGAAAAACGCATACAAAAAGCTTCGTAACTATGGGTTTGCATGCTAACTGTTTGATCGTTTTGCGACGCAATGGGCTGAATGGCCGATGGGCTGTAAGTCAGGTGCAAGCTTGATTTTCTTTCGGAGAGCTCAGATGCGAGATCAGCAGGAGCGCTCCGCCGGTGGCATGCTGTGGACCATGAAACCCATCCAGCTTTTCGACCCCGCGTCCAGCACGTTCACCTACGTACTGTTCGACCAGACCACGCGCGATGCGCTCATCATCGATCCGGTGGACGAACAGATCGAACGCGATCTGGCCACCTTGCGCGAGTACGGCCTGAAGCTGGTCTGGACGGTGGAGACCCACGCGCACGCCGACCACATCACCAGCGCCGCCAAGTTGGCCGAGCTGGCGGGCGCCAAGACAGCGGCTCCAGTGGGTTGCGGCATAGGCACGGCCGGTGTTCAGCTGGGCCATGGTGACACGCTCAGTTTTGGCGGCGAGGTGCTGCGCGCCCTGCACACGCCGGGCCACACCGCCGGCAGCATGAGCCTGGTCTGGCGGCACCATGTGTTCACCGGCGACACGCTGCTCATCGGGGGCTGCGGGCGCACCGATTTCCAGTCGGGCAGCGCCAAGGACCTGTACCACAGCATCACCCAGGTGCTGTTTGATCTGCCGGACGACACCACCGTCTGGCCCGGCCACGATTACCACGGCCGTCAGCACTCCACCATCGGCGCAGAGAAGCAGCACAACGAGCGCGTGGCGGGCAAGACCGAGGCCGAGTTCATCGCCCGGATGGAGGCGCTCAACCTGCCCAGGCCCCGCCGCATCGACGAGGCCGTGCCTGCCAACCTCATGTCGGGACAGCGCCAGGATGCCGACGGCGTGTCGTTGATGGAGCCCCGGCCCCCGGCCGGCCAGAATGCCGGCAGCTACGCGGGCGACGTGACGCCGCAACTGGCCTGGCAGTGGATGCAGGCTGGCGAGACGGTGATGGTGGATGTGCGCACCGACGCCGAGCGCGAGTGGGTGGGCTTTGTGCCCGGCGCTGTGCCGGTGGCCTGGAAGCAGTGGCCCGGCATGGCCATGAACCCCGATTTCGACGCCCAGGTCAAGGAAGCCGCCGCTGGCAAGAAGATCGTGCTGCTGTGCCGCAGTGGCGTGCGCTCCATCGCAGCGGCCAAGCGCGCCACCGAACTCGGGCTGGAGGCGTACAACATCCTCGAAGGTTTCGAGGGCGACCCGGACACACAGGCCCACCGCGGTCAACGCGGTGGTTGGCGCCACCATGCACTGCCGTGGCGACAGAACTGACCGGGCGTGGCCGGTAACGCGCAAGGCCCGGTCAGCCGCCGGTCGCCCTGCCTGAGGCCAAACTGAGTAGAAAGATTCACACCCCCTGTCAGGCCTGACAGGGTCAACGTGATTTTTCGCACATTTCTTTTTTCAATGGGGTTTTCCGTTTCAAAAGGATTGCCCCATGACGTCGTTGGCCTGCACGCGCGAGAAAGCACCCACACCCCCGGCGATTTCTGACCATCTGGCTCAGCGCATCCAGCGTGAATTCACCACCCGTTGGGACACACTCTGGAGCGGGCGCTCACTGCTGCATGGGCGCGAAGCCGGTCCGGGGGCGGTCCGACTCAATGGCAACGACTACCTGAGCCTCACCGGCCATCCCGACATCGTCCAGGCCCAGACACTGGCCATCAAGACCGACGCCGAGTTCGTCATCCAGTCGGGCGTCTTCCTGCTGGACGCGCATCCCGCGCGCAAACTCGAACTCAAGCTGGCCCACATGCTGGGCCAGGAAGATGGCCTGATCTGCCAGTCGGGCTACGCGGCCAACCTGGGACTGCTGCAGTCGATCGCCGACGAAAAGACCGTGATCTACATGGACACGCTGGCCCACACCTCGCTGTGGGAAGGCGCTCGACGGGCGGGTGCCACGACGCATCCCTTCCGCCACAACGACGCCGAGCACCTGGACCGGCTGGTGCAGCGCCATGGCGCCGGCCTGATCGTGGTCGACTCGGTCTACAGCACCACCGGCGCCGTGTCGCCCCTGGTGCAGGTGGTCGAGGTGGCCGAGCGTCGTGGCTGCATGACGCTGGTGGACGAGTCGCATTCGCTGGGCACCCACGGCCCGCAGGGCGCCGGCCTGTGCGCCGAGCTGGGCCTGAGCCAGCGCGTGCACTTCATCACCGCCAGTCTGGCCAAGGCGTTTGCCGGGCGCGCCGGATTCCTGAGCGTGCCGGCCGCCATGCGCAACTACGTGCTGAGCACCAGCTACCCCAACATGTTCAGTTCGTGCCTGCTGCCGCACGAGATCGCGGCGCTGGACGCCACGCTGGACGTCATCCGGCGCAGCGACACCGAACGCGAACGGCTGCACGCCCACACGCGCCAGCTGCGCGGCATGTTGAGCGACCTGGTCTACCCGATCCACCAGGGCACCGAGCAGATCATTGCGCTGGAAGCCGGCACCGAGCCCGCCACCATGGTGTTGCGCGATCTGCTGGAAGAACGCGACGTGTTCGGTGCGGTGTTTTGCGCACCCGCCACCAGCCGCAACCGCACCATGGTGCGCCTCACCCTGCACGCCGCGCTCACCGACGCCGAGCTGGATCACGTGGCCGGCGTGGCGAAAGAACTCGCTCCGGTGGTCAAGCCGTGGGACTGGCCGATCGCGCGGCGCGCCCGCGCCGCCTGCGCTCAGTTGTCCTGAACGGTGCGGTGGCCCTCAGCGTCCAGGAAACGCCGGTAGCCATAGATCGGCTGAGGCAGGTCGGCGGTGTCGAGCGAAAAAACCGCGCCGGTGAGCAGCTTGTCGTCACCCAGTCCGAAGGCGGGTGCGGTGCGGATCGGGCCACTCAGGCCCAGCTGCTGGTGCAGCTCCACCGCCGCCAGCTGATGACCGGCCTGGATCGCACGCACCACCTCGAAGCCCACCCCGGCCGACCCGGCCAGTTCGGCCAGATCGCCCAGTCCGCTGGTGGTCTCCAGCTGCAGCCAGTGGGCATCACCCGAACTGTCCAGACCGATCAGGCCGAACGGCTCGCCCAGCACCGCGTATTCCACCCAGTTCTGGCTGGTGAAGGTCTGCAGGGCCTGGGCAATCGACGGAATCTGCAACAGCGACTGCTGTGAAGGCTGCATGGCGCCACGCCACAAGGTGTTCAGGCGCGGGTGCGGTGCGTGCATGAGCTTGCGCAGCACCCCCAGCAAGTGGCGGGTGATGTCGGTGGTCTGTTTGGGCACGAACTGGTCGATGAGCCCGTTGTTGAAGGCCTGGATGGCGATCTGTTCGTCGGCCTGACCGGTGAGCAACACCCGCGAGCCCGGCCAGTCGAGCAGGGTGTTGAGCACTTTCAGGCCGTCGGTGCCCGGCATCGCATAGTCGACCACGCAGGTCTTGACCAGCTGGTAGCGCGCCGTGTGCGCCGCCCAGTAGCGCAGGATCTGCGGCAGCAGGGGCTGCCCTTGGCGCCAGCGCTCGAGCATCTGCAGCTGCACCATGGCGTCAGCCTCCCAGCGGGCGGGCTCCTGGAGCATGCGTCTGGAGAAACCCGACGGGCGCGAAAACAGTTCCACCTGCCAGTGCGTCGGAATCACCAACCCGAGCATGTCGAGGTAGTCGGTGTCGTCGTCAAGAAACAGGATGCTGCCTGGACGGTGGAAGAGGGGAATCGTCAGAGCCATCGGAACGTCAGCGTGGGGAAACTGGAGCGGAGCCAGTCGGCGGGTTGAGCGGCAGATCGATCATGAAGACCGCGCCCAGGCCGGGCTCGGAATGCACGCTCAAACTCCCCTGGGCAGCTTCCACCACGTTCTTGCAAAACGTGAGCCCCAGGCCGTTGCCGGCACCTGCCAGCGTCGAGAAGAACGGCTCGAAGATTCTCGCCTGCTGTTCGTGGGCGATGCCGATACCGTCGTCAGATACTGCAATGCGGCCTTTGCCATGGTGCAATCCCACGTCCAGCCTGAGGTCGCCTGGGCTGGGCGCCTGGCTGGCCGACGCCAGGGAGTGCAGTGCATTCTTCAGCAGGTTGGTGAGCACCTGCGAGAACAGCTGGCGAGAAGCCACAAATTGAAAGTCCTGCTGGATGTGCACCTGCACGCAGTCGCGCTCGCGCGAGGACCGGTACGGATAGTTCAACACCGCGTCCTGCACCAGTTCGGCCGCCCGGATCAGGGACTGGTCGCGCGGCAGCCGGGTGAGTTGCGCGTTGGATATCTGGGTGTCGATCTGCCGGTTCATGCTGCGCACCAGGTTTTGCAGGCGTGTGGCGAGTTCGTCGAACTTCTTCTGTTTGGACTCCGGCAGATCGTGCTGGGAGAGATTGCGCAACACGTCACCCATCAGGTTCACCGTGGCCAGCGGGGTGCGCAGTTCATGCGCCATCACACCCATGGTGCTGAGGGTGTTGATCAGGCGGGTGCGGCGCAGGTTGGCACTGGACGCCCCCAGCATCACTGCTGCACCCCAGGCGAACGCCAGCACCACGAGGTGGTCGGCCTGCGTGGCATTGGGATTGAGGTCAACCTGCATGAGCTGGACCAGCCCCAGGCTCACAGCCGCACCGGCGACCACGCCCAGGGTCGCCAGACGCCAGTCGGTGAGGTGGTAGTAGATGACCAGCATGCAGGCCACGGTGGCCAGCCAGACGTCGTTGCCGCCGTTGAGCCAATACATGAACGAGAAAAACATGGGCAGCTGCAGCCAGCAAGCCACCGAATACGTCCAGATGGTGATGTGGGAGGTGAGATCGCGGTTGATCACACCCAGCAGCAGCGGGATGCCCAGGCTGGCCATGGCCAGTCGGGTGGCCAGGTTTTCATACGGTTGTGGCAGCAGGGCGATCCAGATCCAGCCGAAAGCCAGATGGCCCAGAATCGTGAAGGCACCCAGATACTGCAGCCTGGCGCGGGATGGGTGCAAAATCGGTTCCAGAGGCGCATGCACCACCTCGTCCAGCAGCCAGCGCCACAGACGCGCCCTGGCGCTGAACAACCTCAACCGGTCCATCGGCAATATGTACTCCTTGAACTGCAGAACATCCGCTGCCTGTGCCGGCTGTCCCAGCGCCGGGCCCATTGTGTCTGCAACAGAGTGTTTGCGGCCATGACCTTGCCTGTCAACTTTGACAGCGTGAGCCTGGACAGCATCATGGCGGACTGGGTGTGTGCCCTGCACGAGCAGGGTGTGGAGGCCGTGATGGTGCTGGGCCCGGCGCCCACCGGCAGCCGGGAAGACCGCGAAGTGCTGGCCGTGCACCCACCCCGCCTGCTGGTGGCGGCCCAGGCCCTGGCCGACAGCACCGACTTCGGTGCCAGTTGGCGTGACAGCGATGCGCCCCTGGTGGCTTGGCAAGACATCTCCAAATCGGTGTTCGAACAGTCGAGCCGCTGGCGGCGCCTGTGGCTGGCGCACGGTTACCAGACGCTGGTGCGGGTGGCTTTCAGCCTGCCGGCCGGGCGCACCTTCGAGTGCTTCATGTTCAGCCCGCGCGCGTTTGCCGATCGTTCCGAGGCTGCAGCGCTGGCGTGGTCGGCCTTCAACATCTGGCCCATGCTGCGCCGCGCCATCGCCGAAGCCCGGGTGAACCTGAGCCCGCGCGAGCTCGAAAGCCTGAACATGGCCTTTGAAGGCTTGACCGCGCGCGAGACCTCGCTGCGCATGGACTGCTCGGAGCGCACGGTGAACTACCACCTGGCCAACGCCATGGCCAAGCTCAAGACCGACAACAAACTGGCCGCCGTGCAGCGCGCCTGCTGGATTGGTCTGATCTAGGGGTAGTGGGCCCCCACGCTCCCCCGCTGCGCGAGGTCCGCTGCCCCCCGAGGGGGCTGATCCGGCTTGGGGCGGCCCGGCGCCGGGTCGGCTCGCCCCCACGCTCCCCCGCTGCGCGAGGTCCGCTGCCCCCCGAGGGGGCTGAGCCTGCCTTGGGGGCGGCCCGGCGGCAGTCTCAGTGCCTCGTCATGCTGCGGTGCGCAAACCCCCGCGGGTTTGCGTGGTCATAATCCGCGCATGACTTTTCTGGCCCTGGACGTTGGCAACACCCGCCTGAAATGGGCTTTGTACGAAGAGCCGCGCTCCGGATCCCGGTTGATCGCGCAGGGTGCCCAGTTCCTCGAAAACATCGAAACGCTCGCCGAAGGCGAGTGGGCCGAGCTGCCCGTTCCGCGCTGGGTGCTGGGCTGTGTGGTGGCGGGCGATGCGGTCAAACGACGGGTGGAGGAACAGCTTGAATTGTGGGACGTGACCCCGCATTGGGTGGTGTCCAGCAGTGCCGAAGCCGGGGTGACCAATGGCTACGACCACCCTGCGCGGCTGGGCTCGGACCGTTGGGTCGCCATGATCGGGGCCCGCCAGCGCCTGGTTGCGCGGGGCCAGCCACGGCCTTGCGTGGTGGTGATGGTGGGCACCGCAGTGACGGTGGAAGCCATCGACACCGAGGGGCGGTTTCTGGGCGGCATCATCCTGCCGGGTCACGGCATCATGTTGCGTGCGCTCGAATCGGGCACAGCCGGCCTGCACGTGCCCACCGGCGAGGTGCGCGACTTTCCCACCAACACCAGCGATGCTCTCACCAGCGGCGGCACCTTCGCCATTGCCGGTGCGGTGCAGCGCATGGTCGACAACCTGCGCCGTCACTGTGGCGATGAGCCGGTGTGCTTCATGACCGGTGGTGCCGGCTGGAAGATGGCGCCCAGCATGGCCTTGCAGGTCGAGCTTGTGGAGGGTCTGATCTTTGATGGGCTGCTGGAGATGGCTGCGCGCCGACTGGCGGTGGTTTGAAGCAGCAGGCCCGTCAGGCTTTGCTTTCGCCCCAGGGCAGCATCAAGGTCAAGGTCAGCAAGCGCCGGAACTCCGGCTCGAACTCGTCGATGATGCGCTGCGGGTCGGGGCACAAGGTGGTGTCGGCGATGACGCCGAACTGCACACCGCCGCCGTAGCTCAGGATCGAAACACCCAGCCCCACGGTTCCGGTCTGCGGGACCCACACCATGGTCTGCTCCAGCGTGGAGCCGCACACCTTGAGTTTGGTGGCCGGGCCCGGTACGTTGGTCATGACGGCGGTGGTCTTGCGCCCGAACAGGCTCAGCAAGGCGTCCTGCGCGGGCTTGACCAGCAGGCCGGCGACCGACAGCAGGGCAAAGGTCAGGATGGGCTGAAGGCTGCCTTTCAGATCGTTCATGCGGGAACGCACGGTGAACACCCGTTCGATCGGGTTGGCACATCCGATGGGCAGAACCAGCGGAATGAGTCCGAACCGGTTGCCGAGCTTCCAGGCGTCTTCCATCGGGCGCAGGTTGATCGGCACCATGGCGCGGATTTCCTGGCCTTGTGTCTCGTCTCCTTGGGTCTTCAGGTAGGCGCCGATGGCCCCCGCCACGCAGGCCAGCAGCACATCGTTGACCGAGCAGTTCAGTGCCCGGCCAATGGCCTTGACTTCGTCCAGCGGGATCGGTTCGCACCATGCCACGCGCTTGGTGTTGCCGGGTTGCCCCTTGAGACGGGTGGGTGAGTCGTCGGGCATGAGCGCGAGTGCAGCCAGGTCACTCGCGAGCTGGCCCCCCATGCGGGCCAGATCGATCGCCTGCCCCAGCGAGTCGGTCAGGCTCTGCTGGGGTGAAGCCAGCATGGCGAATGACTTGGCGGCTCCGCCACCAGCGGCCTCCAGCGCCCTGGCGGTGATGTCGCCCAGGGGCCGGATCAAGGTGTCGGCCACCCAGTCTTCAGCGCCGTCCAGGCCCGGCTTGGAGGACCTGGCGCTCTTGCGTTGCGGTGGCGGTTTGCCGCCATCGACCAGACTCATCATCACGCTGATGAGTGCAATGCCGTCGGCAATGCAGTGGTGGATGCGGGCGATCATGGCCGAGCCGCCGCCATACTGTTCGATGAGCTCGAAGCGCCACAGCGGGTGCTGGCGGTCCAGCGGCTGCATGGCGAGCTCGGCGACGCGCGCCTGCAACGCATCCTGTTCGCTCTGGTGGCCGGTTTGCGAAAGGCGGTGCCCCACCACGTGACGGTCCAGACGAAAGTCGGCGTCCTCGATCCAGTGGGCACCGGCGGCGTCTTCGCGCGCCAGCTGCACGAAGCGGCGGTAAGGCAGCAGCCGCTCGCGCACGCGCTCGCTCAAGGCCTCGACGGTGATGCCTGGTTTCAGGATCCACACACCGACGATCATCATGAGGTTGGAGGGTGAGTCCATCCGCAGCCACGCCGTGTCGACCTTGCTCATGCGCTCGCCTTCGAGCCCGAGCGTGCTGGACAGCGCCTGCTTCATCGCGGGCAGCACGCCGGCCGACGCGCCGTTGATGGCGGTTTTGAGGGGTGCGCGGGGGCGGGCGGCACGCGCCGCAGGGGTGCCGCTGCGGGCGGCGACGCGTTGAACCATGGATGCTCCTCGGATGACTGGGCGGGTCTTGGCTGGTGGGGCTATTGTGCAGAGGCCGCCAACCGTAAGATAGCGGGAGAGCCCTAAGGCCGCAGGCTGTGCCCCGGGCCGATCATTTCAACAACAGGAGCATTCATGGCCGATCTCAAGTCCCTTTTCGACGCCGCCGTGGCGAATTCCAAGAACCTGAGCGAGCGTCCCGACAACGCCACGCTGCTGAAGATCTATGCCCTGTACAAGCAAGCCACCGAGGGCGATGTCGAAGGCAAGAAGCCCGGTTTCGGCGACATGGTCGGGCGCGCCAAGTGGGATGCGTGGAACGGCTTCAAGGGCACCGACAAGGAGGGGGCGATGCAGCAGTACATCGACCTCATCCAGAGCCTGAGCTGATCCGCGGCCAGAACCGGGCCGGCTGAATGGTTCAGCCGGCCTTTTTCTTTTTGGCGGCCGGCTTCTTCGCTGCCAGCAGCTCGTCGAGGTTCTTGACGATCTCGCTTTCGATGCGGTCCTTGAAGGCGCCCAGCAGGAAACCCAGGCGTGCATCGAGTTCAAACTTGTCGGCCGACACCTTGAGCGTGCCGTTCACACCCGAGCGGCTGAACTGCACTTCGTCGCAGTCATCGCCCTCTTCGTAGGTGCAACTCATGTCGAAGTCATTCTCGGCCTGTTCGGCCCAGCGCCAGGCGAGCTTGCGCGCGCCGCCCATGCCGAGTTGGTGATCGCGTTCGATGTGGATGTCGGCCATGGGTGTCTCGTATGTTGTTGTCAGGGGCGGATGGCGTCGCTGGCGGCCAGGGCGGTGGGCGTGAGCTCGCGCAGGGCGGCGTGGCGCTCGTCCTTCGGGCGGTTGCCCAAGGCGCGAACCGCATCATAAAACCGTGCGAAATCGCGGCCCTCGCGCTCGAACAAGGCCTCGAACGCGGGCACCCACTCGTCGTAGGCGGCCTGGGCTGCAAAGCTGGCGTTGTTGGCGCGTGCCACGAAGGGGTCGTAACCGGCGTAGCCGTTCCAGCCCGCCTTCAGCTGCGTGTACTGCTGGCGGAAGTCATCCATGACGACGGCCTTGCGCTGCAGCCTGGTGGCGTCCGGCAGGTCAACGTCGTCATAGATGACCTTCAGGCGCTCGCGGGTGGCGCGCGTGAGGGCGCGAAAGGCGCGACGGCGGTTGTCGAACGTGGCGTAGTCGGCGCGGGCTTGGGCGGTCGAGCGGTTGAGCCACCGCACACCGCCAAGCCGCTCGACCGTGGTCGCAAACGATTCATTGAACGCGGTGTCGTTCTGCACGTAGACCACCTGGTGCGCGAGCTCATGAAAAATGATGCGCGCAAGTTCACCTTCAGGGTAGTTGATGAAGGTGTTGAGCAAAGGATCGCCGCCAGCCCAGTTCATCCAGCCCAGCGTGGAGTAGGCCTGCACCGGGTAGACAGCGACCTCCAGCTGCGGGTCCAGGCTGTCGGCGAAGGCCTGGGCGTCCGACTGCTGGAAGTAGCCGCGATAACCCACGCAGCCCGCCACCGGAAAACACCAGGTCTCGAGTTTGAGCGAGAGGGTGGGAGCAGCGACCACGTTGTACACCGCCGCGCGGCGCTGCAGGTCGGCATAGCGGTGGTAACTGGCGTTGTCGGGCAGGGCGAGCTCGCTGACGGCAAATGTGCGGATGCGCCGGGCGTTTTCCAGCCGTTGCTTGAGCGTGGGCGAGGCGCTTTCGTCGGCGAGCCAGTCGTCCACCGGGCGCGCCGCCCGCATCAGCTGCAGGTGCCCGGTGACCGACTGCCAGTAGTAGCCCACGCCGGTGGTGTTGCTGGCGCAGCCGGCGCTGAGCCAGGCCACGAATGCGATCAGCAGCAGTTTCTTCACGAAGGGCTCAAGGCACGCAGGCCACGTCGACAAGGCAGTCGTAGAACACGGGTCCGCGGCCCATGTCGGTGAGTTGCTGGCTGGTGACCTCGTTGACGTTGGTGCCTGACGGCCCCAGCTTGCGCCACCAGATGCCCAGCCCATTGACCACGCCGGGCCTTGCGCGTGTGGACACCTTGGCCTTGCAACGGTACTCACCGCGGTCGTTGAACACGCGCACCATCTGGCCGGTCTCGATGCCGCGCGGCTGCGCATCGTCGGCGTGGATCTCCAGCACCGGCTCGCCTTCGATGTCGCGCAGGCTCTGCACGTTGACGAAGCTGGAGTTGAGGAAGTTGCGCGCCGGTGGCGAGATCATGGCCAGCGGGAAGGCGACCGATGAGCCTTGCAGCTCGTGGTTGGGCAGGTGGTCGGGCAGGCCGTCCATGCCTTGGGCGGCCAGGCGCGCGCTGAAGAACTCGCAGCGACCCGAGGGCGTGGGAAAGCCTCCGTTCGCAAAGGGCGCTTCGGGAATGGGCAGGGTGGCAAAGCCCTGGTCGAGCAGGGTCTGGAAGTCCACCGTGGTGCCGAATGCGGTGCGGCACAAGGTCTCGTCATCGTCAGCAAAACACGGATCGTCAAAACCCATGCGTGCGGCCAGCGCCCGAAAGATGTCGGTGTTGGTGCGGGCTTCGCCCACGGGCGCGATGGCCGGGCGGTTGAGCAGCACGTCGGTGTGGCCATAGCTGGTGTGTATGTCCCAGTGCTCCAGCTGTGTTGTGGCCGGCAGGATGATGTCGGCGTGGTCGGCGGTGTCGGTCTGGAAGTGTTCGAGCACCACGGTGAAGAGGTCTTCGCGCAGGAAGCCCTGCACCACCTTGCCCGACTCGGGTGCCACGGCCACCGGGTTGCTGTTGTAGACGATGAGCGCTTCGATCTTCGGGCCGAAGGCGGACGAGCCCGGGTTCAGCAGGTCGTTGCCGATGGTGCTCATGTTGATGGTCCGCGGGCTTTGACCTGCCAGCAGTTCGGGCTTGTGCAGGGCTGCGCGGTTGACCGGGAACTGCGCCGAGCTCGACAGCAGCAGGCCACCCGCCGGCTCGCGCCACGCGCCCACCAGCGCGGGCAGGCAGGCCACGGCGCGCACCGCGTTGCCGCCACCGCGCACGCGCTGCATGCCGTAGTTCAGGCGGATCGCGGCCGGCTTCGTGGTGCCATAGTCGCGCGCCAGATCGACGATCTGCTGCACCGGGATGCCGCAGACACCGGCCGCGCGTTCGGGTGGCCATTGCAGGGCGCGTTCGCGCAGGGCGTCCCAGCCCAGCGTGTGCTGCGCGATGTAGTCGTGGTCCAGCCAGTCGTGGGTGATGAGCTGGTGCATGAGCGAGAGCGCGAGTGCGGCGTCGGTGCCCGGGCGCAGGGCGATGTGTTCGTGGCACTTCTCGGCGGTTTCGGTGCGCCGAGGGTCGATGCAGACCAGCCGCGCGCCATTGCGCTTGGCCTGCTGGGCCAGGCGCCAGAAATGCAGGTTGCTGCCGATGGAGTTGCTGCCCCAGATGACGATGAGCTTCGAATCGGCGAAATGCTCGACCTTCATGCCGACCTTGCCACCCAGCGTCTGCACCAGCGCCTCGCCGCCGGCCGAGGCGCAGATGGTGCGGTCCAGAAACGAGGCGCCGAGCCGGTGAAGGAAGCGCGCCGCCATGCCTTCGCCCTGCACCAGGCCCATGGTGCCGGCGTAGCTGTAAGGAACGATGGCTTGCGAATCGCGCGCCGCAATGGCCTGCAGGCGTGCGGCGATGGTGTCCAGCGCTTCGTCCCAGCTCACACGTTCGAACTGCCCGCTGCCCTTGGGGCCGCTGCGCTTGAGTGGGTGGAGCAGGCGATCTGGGTGGTAGGTGCGCTCGGTGTAGCGCGACACCTTGGTGCACAGCGCACCGTCGGTGTGTGGGTGCTCGGGGTTGCCCTGCACGCGCAGCGCCACGCCGTTCTCCACCGTGGTGACCAGGGAGCAGGTGTCTGGGCAATCGTGGGGGCAGGCGCCGCGGATCGTCTGCACGGTGGAGTTCATCGGAAAGAGGGCATCTGAAACTTGTTGCTCGGGCTTGGCAGGGCGCATGCGTTACCTGCAGCATTACCAAATCAGCATATCAGGAGTATCTGCGTGCAGCGTCGTGCAGCGCTATTCACCGTGTGCAAGTTGATCGGTTCGAAGCCCTGGCCTACTGGGGCACTTTTGTCCGCGCGCAGAGTGCCGCCCTGAACGACACGCGAATCGTTCTGGGGCAGTCCGCACCCTTCACCGGCATACCCACCAGCCGACGCTCGCGTCCACCGCGAAAGTGCCTTTCTTTGCGCCGTTCACCGAACACGGTCGTATACGCCGATAGGCGGTCGGGCGGCAAATCGGCGTTGCACTTTTGCATCACCCCTTTGAGGTAGGGCCGCGCGTGGCAGCCCCCTAGCGCGACACGCCCGGCCGCGCGGAAGGCGAAGGGCGATCCGTGTCCCTCGATGAATACATTGGTGTGATTTTTTTTCTGCCGTGGGCTGTGAATTGTTGGATTCGGAGTAACGCGACCGAATCGTGGGCAGTCGATCTGCCGGCACTACCCGAGACCATGCCGTGCCCAGGCCACGCGGCTGCGCGCTTGACAGATGGTTTCGCCCGATTGCCACCGCAAAGTGTTGCGCTGTAGCCTGTTCGAGTCAGTCGAGGTCTACCCGTCGTTCTGGAGGTTCGTGATGCAGTTGTCCTTTCGCCATTGGTTGGCGCTTGTTCTGTTGACTGGCTCGATGCCGATCTGGGCCCAGGCGCCCACCTCATCCAGCGCTGTGCCTGCGGCAAGCGAGTCCAAGCTCATCCGGCTTGGCTTGATCCTGCCGCTGACCGGCGGGTCGTCCGACATGGGCAACAGCGCGCGTGTGGGCGCCCAGGTGGCGGTTGACGAGATCAACGCTGTAGGGGGCTACCTCGGGCGCAAGCTGGAGCTGGTGATCCGCGACGACCAGGCTAACAACGACATGGGGCTGGCGCACGCCGAGGAACTGGTGCTCAAGGAGAAGGTGGCGGCCACCGTGGGCTTCTGCAACACCGGGGTGGCCATGAAGGCGCTGGATGTGTTTCAGAAGAACCAGCACATCCTGATCGTGCCGTGTGCCACCGGTACTGCGATCACCGCCAAGTACCCGGCTGCCGAGAGCTATATTTTCCGCACCTCGGCGCGCGACCAGTTGCAGTCGCAGTTTCTGGTGGCCGACATCGTCAAGCGCAACCTGAAGAAGGTAGCGCTCTTGGTGGACACCACCGGTTACGGCGACGGCGGCCTGAAAGACCTGGAGGTAGCGCTGCAGGCTGTTGGCCTCAAGCCGCACATCGTCGTGCGCTTCAAGGTGGGCGTGAAAACCCTCGCCGACGAGATGAAGCAGCTCAAGGAGTCCGGCGCCGATGCGCTGATCGGCTGGACCGTGGGCCCCGAGCAGGGCGTGATATCGGCCAGCCGCGCCGCCGCAGGGTGGAACGTGCCGCAATACGGTCCCTGGGGCTTGTCGCACGCGTCGGCTTTTGACGCGTCCAAGGGCGCGGTCGAAGGGACTTTCGTGGTGCAGACCGTGTTGCCCAACACCTTCATGGAACGCAACAGCACCTTCCTGCGCGGCTACGCCAAGATATCCAAGGAGCGGCCCATCGGTTCCATGATGGCGGCTGCACAGACCTACGACTCGGTGCACTTGCTGCTTCGTGCCATGTTTCTCACCAAGGGCAACATCACCGGCAAGGGCCTGAAGAACGCGCTGGAGAACCTGCAACAGCCCTACCGCGGCGTCGTCACCACCTACGACCGGCCGTTCAGCAACACCGATCACGACGCCATCTCGGCCAACATGCTGTGGCTGGGCACCTGGCAGGGTGGCGAGCGCACCTATGTCTACAAGGACGACGCGGCCCGCGCCAGCGTGATCCGCCGCAAGGAGTGAGGCTGCGCCGGTCCGTGATCGACCCATTGGACCCTGGGGCTGTCGCGTGCGTGGCCCCGCCGCCGCGCGGATCGTGGCTACCATGCATCTTTGTTGGTTCCGCCGTTGCCACGGCATGCAAAGGTCTCCATGAAACTCATCGACTCCATCCTCACGCAGGCCGCCAGCATCGCGGCCGTTCGCCGCGACATCCACGCCCACCCCGAACTCTGTTTCAAGGAAGTGCGCACCGCCGACGTGGTGGCTGACAAGCTCACCGAGTGGGGCATCCCCGTGCACCGCGGCATGGGAACCACTGGCGTGGTGGGCATCGTGCACGGGCGCGATGGCGGTGCCTGTGGCCGCGCCATCGGCCTGCGCGCCGACATCGACGCCCTCCCCATGCAGGAGCACAACACCTTTGCCCACGCCAGCCAGCACGCCGGCAAGATGCACGCCTGCGGCCACGACGGCCACACCGCCATGCTGCTTGCTGCAGCCCAGCACTTTGCCCAGCACCGCAACTTTGACGGCACGGTCTACCTGATCTTTCAACCGGCGGAAGAGGGCGGTGGTGGTGCGCGCGAAATGATCAAGGACGGTTTGTTCGAGCAGTTCCCGGTGGAGTCGGTGTTCGGCATGCACAACTGGCCCGGCATGGCGGTGGGCACGTTCGCCGCCAGCGCCGGCCCGGTCATGGCGTCGAGCAACGAGTTCCACATCACCATTCGCGGCAAGGGCGCGCACGCCGCGCTGCCCCACAACGGCATCGACCCGGTGCCCGTGGCCTGCCAGATGGTCATGGCCTTCCAGACCATCATCTCGCGCAACAAGAAGCCGGTGGACGCCGGCGTGATTTCGGTCACCATGATCCACACCGGCGAGGCCACCAACGTGGTGCCCGACAGCTGCGAGATCCAGGGCACGGTGCGCACCTTCACCTTTGACGTGCTCGACATGATCGAGCGCCGCATGCAGGAAGTGGCCGAGCACACCAGCGCGGCCTTCGGTGCCACGGTGGAGTTCAAGTTCAAGCGCAACTACCCGCCCACCATCAACCACGCCGCCGAAACGGCGTTTGCGCGCGAAGTCATGGCCGACATCGTGGGCGCCGACCGCGTGGTGGAGCAGGAGCCCACCATGGGGGCTGAGGACTTCGCCTACATGCTGCAGGCCCGCCCGGGCTGCTACGCCTTCATCGCCAACGGCGACGGCGCGCACCGCGAGATGGGCCACGGCGGCGGCCCCTGCATGCTGCACAACCCCAGCTACGACTTCAACGACGACCTGATCCCGCTGGGCGCCACCTACTGGGTGCAGCTGGCCGAAAAGTGGTTGAGCCGCCCGCGCCCGGGGACCGCTGCTTGATCACGCCCGGGGACGCGTTCTCGCCTTCGTACGCCCGGGCCCGGGTGCAGTTTCTGGAAGCAGCCGCCACTGCCGGCATGGCGATCAGCAGCAACAACCACCCGTTGCCTGGCCGCGATGGCGAAGTGCTGGCGATGGACGTGGCGCTCGATGGTGACCCCGACGCCGACCGCCTGCTGATCGTCAGCAGTGCCTGCCACGGCGTGGAGGGCTACTGCGGCTCCGGCGTGCAGGTGTTCGCAGCCCACGACGCCGAGTGGCGCGAGCACGCGCGCGCAGCCGGCGTGGCCGTGCTCTACATCCACGCCCTCAACCCGCACGGGTTTTCGTGGGTGCGACGCGTCACGAACGAGAACGTCGACCTCAACCGCAACTTCCAGGACTTCAATCAACCGCTGCCGGTCAACCCCGCGTACGCCGAGTTGCACGACCTGCTCCTGCCCGCCCGATGGCCGCCCGGCCCGGACAACGCTGCGGCCATCGGCGCTTACATCCACACCCACGGCCTGACCCGTTTTCAGGCCGCGGTGTCGCAAGGCCAGCATGCGTTTGCCGACGGCCTGTTCTTCGGCGGCATTGAAGCCACCTGGAGCAACCAAACCTTGCGCCGGGTGCTGCGCCAACACGGCAGGCAGGCCAGCCAGCTGGCCTGGATCGACCTGCACACCGGCCTGGGCGAAAGCGGCCTCGGTGAGCGCATCTGCGCCTGCCGCGAAGACGCTGTTGCACTGAAGCGAGCTCGCGCCTGGTGGGGTGGCGGCGGTGAAACGCCGGTGACCTCGATCTACGACGGCTCGTCCACCTCGGCCCTGCTGACCGGCCTGATGTGGAACGCCGCCTACGAAGAATGTCCACAGGCCGAGTACACCGGCATCGCCATGGAGTACGGCACGGTGCCGATCGAGGAAGTGATCGACGCGCTGCGCGGGGACCATTGGCTGCAGCTGCATCCCGAAGCGCCGCAGGCCTTGCGTGCTGCGATCAAGGCTCGGGTGCTGGCGGCGTTTTATGTGGACACTGCAGAGTGGAAAGCGAAGGTTGTTGTGCAGGCGCGGCAGGCTTTGTTTCAGGCAGTGGCCGGGCTCACTTCCTCTTTTTCTTGATGTTTTTTCTTTCGTGGCTGGCCGGGTCTCGGCCCGGCGGCCGACTCACTTTTCTTTGCTTCGCCAAAGAAAAGTAAGCAAAAGAAAGGCGAGCCGAAGTCCGGGGCCCTTCGGGCTTCCTTGCGCTGCTCGGTTCGCTCGGGGTGCGCGCAAACTCGGCTATCGCCTCAAACAGTGCGCGCCCCTTGTCCGAGCGCCCCTGTGCTGCTCAGCCCGGCCACACGGCTGGAGGAGAAACCGGAATCGGGATCGGGACCGGGCTCCCCCTCTCCGGACCGAGCAACGCAGCGTGCCCGAAGGGCCAGCGAATTCGGCTCGCCACGAACGAAACAACACCAATCGCGAAGCCTACAATTTCAAGACCAATCCAAGCAGAAGAAGCCATGACCACCCCCCCCGACGTCACCACCATCCCCCCGCGCGACAAAGCCGAGATCCTGGCCCAGGCACTGCCCTACATCCGCAAGTACCACGGCAAGACCATGGTCATCAAATACGGTGGCAACGCCATGACCGACCCGGCCCTGCAGCAGGACTTTGCGGAAGACGTGGTGCTGCTCAAGCTGGTCGGCATCAACCCGGTGGTGGTGCACGGGGGTGGGCCGCAGATCGAGACGCTGCTCAAGCGCCTGGGCAAGCAGGGGCAGTTCATCCAGGGCATGCGCGTGACCGACGACGAAACCATGGAAGTGGTCGAATGGGTGCTGGCCGGACAGGTGCAGCAGGATATCGTGGGCTTGATCAACCAGGCGGGTGGCAAGGCGGTGGGCCTCACCGGGCGCGACGGCGCCATGATCCGCGCGCAGAAGTTGCGCATGACCGACCAGAAAGACCCGAATCTCGAGCACGACGTGGGCCAGGTGGGCAACATCGTGAGCATCGATCCCAGCGTGGTGAAGGCCTTGCAGGACGACCAGTTCATTCCCGTGGTCAGCCCGATCGGCTTCGGCGAAAACAACGAGAGCTACAACATCAACGCCGACGTGGTGGCCGCCAAGCTCGCCACCGTGTTGCAGGCCGAGAAGCTGCTGATGCTCACCAACATCCGCGGCGTGCTCGACAAGGACGGCCAGTTGCTCACCGAGCTCACCCCGCGGCAGATCGACGAGCTGGTGGACGACGGCACCATCTCCGGCGGGATGATCCCCAAGATCGCCGGCGCGCTGGATGCGGCCAAGAGCGGTGTGAATGCGGTGCACATCATTGACGGCCGCGTGCCGCATGCGCTGCTGCTCGAAGTGCTGGGCAACGAGCCCTTCGGCACCATGATCAAAAGCCACTGATGCAGAAGCAAACGCCGCCTGCCGGCGCGAGGTGTCTGCTCCAGGGCGCCCGCGGATCCGGCTCCGCCGGTCCCAGGGTGTGTCCCCCCTCGGGGGGAACGCGCGAAGCGCGGCAGGGGGGGCGATGAGACTGCTCCTTGTTGAGGACGACGTGATGGTGGCCAGCGGCATCAAGCTGGGGCTTTGCAATGCCGGCTACACGGTGGACTGGGTGCCCAGTGCCGAGCGCGCCGAGCGGGCGCTGGAGAGCGATGCATTTGATCTCGCCATCGTCGACATCGGTCTGCCCGGTATGGACGGCCTGGAGCTCACCCGGCGGCTGCGCACGTCGGGGCTGGCGATGCCGGTGCTCATCCTCACCGCACGCGACGCCCTGCACGACCGCGTGCAGGGGCTGGACCTTGGCGCCGACGATTACATGGTCAAACCCTTCGAGTTGCCCGAGCTGCTGGCGCGCCTGCGCGCCTTGCTGCGCCGCTCGCAGGCGGCCACCTCGGCCGTGCTGGGTTTTGGTCCGGTGGAGATGGACACAGCGTTGCGCCGCATCACGCTGGCCGGTGAGCCCATGGAGCTGGGACCGCGCGAATGGACCGTGCTGGAATACCTGCTGCTGCAGGCGCCCAAGCCGGCGGCCAAAGACAAACTGCTTCAGGCGCTGACCGGTTGGGACAAGGA
Organism: Burkholderiales bacterium; assembly: GCA_038327405.1. Taxonomy (GTDB): domain Bacteria; phylum Pseudomonadota; class Gammaproteobacteria; order Burkholderiales; family Burkholderiaceae_C; genus Hydrogenophaga. The sequence goes on from JBBQKZ010000005.1 coordinate 33,840, forward strand.
GATCACGCCCAACGCCATCGAGGTCTACATCTCCCGTTTGCGCGCGCGCCTCGAGCCAGTGGGCGTGTGCCTGCGTTCCATCCGCGGTTTCGGCTACCGCCTGGAATTGACCGGGAACGCGGGCGATGTGGCCCAAACCTGAGAGCGCCCAAGCTCCCGGCATGATCTGGGGGCTGCAGCGGCGCCTCCTGGTGCTGCTGCTCATCACCATCGCCCTCATCGGTGCCGTCAGCGTGGTGTTCCACTTCCAGAGTGCCGGCACCGCCGCGTTGCAGCAGGACCAGCGCTTGCTGCAGTTGGTGCCGCTGCTGGCCGATTCGGTGGTGGTGATGGACATCGCGGCACGCGGGCCGACCCCGCTGGAGGAGCCGCTGCTCAACGCCAACGACCTGCTCCAGGCACCAGCGCTGGCCCTGCTGCTGGCGCCACCCGTGGACGAATTCCTGCGGGAGCGCGCGGGTTTCGCCGCCTTTGGTGTGTTCGACGCGCAAGGCAGCCAGTTGCTGGGCGAACGCTGGTTGCCCACCGTGTTGCCCGCCACCGAAGGCGCGGAATTCCTGAGCGTGGTTGAAAGCGGTGTCACCTACCGGGTGGTGGCGCAGCGCACGCGCTCATCGGCGGGCGAGCTCATCGTGATGCTGGCGGATGGTTCCGACGCGCAGCAACACTGGGCCAACTCGGTGCTCATGCGGGTGATGCTGCCCAACCTCATCCTCTTTCTGGTGGCTGCCGGCGTGGTCATCTGGGGCGTGGCGCGTGCGCTGCGGCCCTTGATCGAACTCAAGCTGGCGGTGGAACGGCGTTCTCCGCGCGACCTCAGTCCCATCAGCGCCGAGACCGCGCCGGCGGAAGTGCAGCCCCTGGTGGACTCGCTCAACCGCCTGTTCGGCCTGGTCAATGTGCAGACCGAAGCGCAGCGGCGCTTCGTGGCCGACGCAGCGCACCAGTTACGCACGCCGCTGGCGGGCCTGCAGTCGCAGGTGGAGGCCTGGGCCCAGGCTGCGCGCAGCATGGGCGGGGGCGACATGCTCAGCCTGCGTGCCGACCAGGTGCTGCGCCTGCGCGATGCCACACGCCGCACCTCGCAGCTGGCCAACCAGCTGCTGGCCTTGTCCCGGGTCGACGCCATGGGCGGCGACACGCAGGCCCTGCAGCAGGTCGATCTGGCCGAGCTGTGTGAAAACATCCTGGGCCTCTACCTGGACGCCGCCAGCAGCAAGCAGATGGATCTGGGTCTCGAAATCGAGCCCGCGCAGACGCTGGGCCACGCCTGGCTGCTGCGCGAACTGCTGATCAATCTGGTTGACAACGCTGTGAAGTACACGCCGCAGGGTGGGCGCATCACCCTGCGCTGCGGTGGCGGCCCAACGCCCCAGGGCGAGCGCGTGTGGATCGAGGTGGAAGACGACGGGCCGGGCGTTCCGGCTGGCGAGCGGCTGCGTGTGCTGCAGCGCTTCTACCGTGTACCCGGTACCGCCGGCGAAGGCAACGGGCTCGGTCTGGCGATCGCCGACGAGATCGCGCGCGTGCACGGCACGCACCTGCATCTGGACAACGGCGCAGACGGGCGGGGACTGCGGGTTCGCGTCACACTCGATGCGATCACCCACTGACATCGGGTACCCCGCCCCGGTTGGGTTTTTCTCGCGTCGGTGATATGCGAAAATTCGTAACAGGACGACATCCCGGGCCGGCACCGCGGCCACCAGCACCCATCAGCTTCCACCGATCGGACCGCCTGCCCATGACCTCCAACGCCCCCGAGTCCCCATCGCCGGAAGACGCCGCCGCCCTTGAGGCCGCCAGCGTGATCGAAGCCGCAGCCCATGCCGACAACGGCACCCGCAAGCGACCCAAACCCGGCGAGCGCCGGGTGCAGATCCTCGAGGCGCTGGCCACCATGCTGGAGCAGCCGGGCGCCGAGCGCATCACCACCGCCGGCCTCGCCGCGCGGCTCGATGTGAGCGAAGCCGCTCTCTACCGCCACTTCGCCAGCAAGGCCCAGATGTTCGAAGGCCTGATCGAGTTCATCGAGCAGTCTGTGTTCGGACTCGTCAACCAACTCGGCGAGCGTGAGCCCGACGCCAACGCACGCTGCCGCAAGCTCGTCACGCTGCTGCTGCAGTTTGGCGAGAAAAACCCCGGCATGACGCGCGTGATGGTGGGCGACGCCCTGGTGTTTGAAAACGAGCGCCTGCAACAGCGCATGAACCTGTTCTTTGACAAGATCGAATCGGTGCTGCGGCAGAACCTGCGCGAAGCGGCCGTGGTGGCCGGCGTGGCCACACCCACGGTGGATGCGCAGGCCGACGCGTCGGTGATCACTGCTTTCTGTGTCGGCCGTTTGCAGCGTTTCGCGCGCAGCGGCTTCAAGCGTGCACCCAGCGAAAACCTCGAACACAGCCTGGCGCTGCTGCTGCCGGTGACACGGCTCTGACCACACTCGGATCGCTTCCCGCGCCCTGGGTGCCGGCGCACCTTGGCCCCGGCTTGTCGATCTGCCTGCACCCCTCGGGTGCTGCCTTCATTCCGGATCAGGCCACGCTGCTCGTGGCTGACGTGCACCTGGGCAAGGCCGCGAGCTTTCGCCGCCTGGGCGTGCCGGTGCCAGCTGGCTCCACCGCCACCACGCTCGGCTCCTTGGGTGACGCACTGGCCTCTCTGGGCGACACCCCGGTGCAGCACCTCGTGTTTCTGGGTGATTTGCTGCACGCCGCGCGTGGGCGCAGCCCGGCGTTGAGCAAGGTGGTCGAACAGGCGTTGACCGCCTGGCGTGGCAAGTGCCCTGGTTTGCGCGTCCACCTGGTGCGCGGCAACCACGACCGCGCCGCTGGAGACCCGCCGGCCGAATGGGGCATTGGGCTGTACACCGAGCCGTGGCGCATGGGGCATTGGGCCCTGTGCCACGAACCCCAAGCCGTTGAAGGTGCCTACACCCTGGCAGGCCACTGGCACCCCTGCATCGGTCTGAGCGGCGGCGCGCGCGAACGCCTGCGCCTGCCGTGTTTCTGGTTCGGCGACCCGGCGCGCCACGCGGTCGGTGTGCTGCCCGCGTTTGGCGACTTCACCGGCATGCACCCGGTCCAGCGGCGCCCGGGTGATCGGGTGTGGGCGGTGGCGGACGAGGCTGTGCGTGAGTTGCCAGCGGCTCTGCGCTGAGTTTTTAGGGCTTCGGCCCTAAACAAAGTCCCCACAAAAAGCGCCGGATGCGCGCACTCGCCGGGTTTTGCGGTAAAAATAGAACGACCGTTCGATTATTTGGGATACCCCACCTCCGCAGCACATGAGCACCACCCCCACCGCCCGCCGTCCACGCGCCGACACCTCGGCCCACAAGCCGCTGCAAAAAGGCCAGCAGACCAAAGCCGCCATCGTCGATGCGGCGCTCGGTCTGGCCACGCAGATCGGCCTGGAAGGCCTGTCGATCGGGGCGCTGGCCGAGGTCATGCAGATGAGCAAATCGGGCGTGTTTGCCCACTTCGGCTCGCGCGAGGAGCTGCAGATCTCGGTGGTGCGCGAGTACCACGCGCGCTTTGAAGAAGAAGTCTTTTACCCCGCCATCAATGCGCCGCGTGGCCTGCCTCGCCTGCGCATGTTGTTCGACAACTGGATGAAACGCACCTCGGTCGAGATCGATTCGGGCTGCATCTACATCAGCGGCGCGGTCGAGTTCGACGACCGACCCGGCCCGGTGCGCGACGCACTCGCCAGTTCGGTCAACACCTGGCTCAGCGCGATGCGCCGCGCGGTTGAAATCGCCATTGAAGAAGGGCACCTCGCCCCCGACACCGACGCCGCGCAGATGGCGTTTGAGATCCATGCGCTGATCCTCGCGTTGCACTATGAAGCCCGCTTTCTGCGCAGTCCCGATTCGGCCAGCCGCGCCTTGCGCGCGTTCGACAACATCGTCACCCGCTTCGGCAACACGCCAGCGAGCGCGCCCCGCAAGACAGTCACCAAATCCCCAGCCGCTGCACGCACGCAGGGCTGATTTTCCTTTCGTTTTTTCGCAAACCCAGCACAGGAGTTTCCCCATGCCCGTTTACAACCCGCCCCTGCGAGACATGCAGTTTGTGATGCACGAAGTGCTCAAGGTCACCGACGACCTCAAGGCCATCCCGGCGCATGCCGACATCGACGCCGACACCATCAACGCGGTGCTGGAAGAGGGCGGCAAGTTCGCCTCGCAGGTGATCTTTCCGCTGAACATCAGTGGCGATACCGAAGGCTGCAAGCTCGACCAGAAGACGCACGAAGTCACCACGCCCAAGGGCTTCAAGGAAGCCTACAAGACCTACGTTGACGGTGGCTGGGCAGCGCTCTCCAGCGACCCCGCATTCGGTGGCCAGGGCCTGCCGCTGGTGGTGAACCAGTGCATGTACGAAATGATGAACTCGGCCAACCAGGCCTGGACCATGTACCCCGGCCTCACCCACGGCGCTTACGCCTCGCTGCACACCTTCGGCACCGACGAGCAAAAGGCGACCTACCTGCACAAGATGACCAGCGGCGAATGGACCGGCACCATGTGCCTGACCGAGCCGCATTGCGGCACCGACCTGGGTCTCATGCGCACCAAGGCCGAGCCGCAGCCCGACGGCACCTACAAGCTCACCGGCAACAAGATCTTCATCAGCGCCGGTGAACACGACATGGCGGAGAACATCATCCATCTGGTGCTGGCCCGCCTGCCCGACGCGCCTCCCGGCATCAAGGGCGTGAGCCTGTTCATCGTGCCCAAGTTCAACGTGAAAAAGGACGGCACGCTGGGCGAGCGCAACGGCATCTACTGCGGTGGCCTGGAGCACAAGATGGGCATTCACGGCAATGCCACCGCGCAGATCGTGATGGACGGCGCCATCGGCACCATGGTGGGCCAGCCCAACAAGGGCATGCAGGGCATGTTCGTGATGATGAACGCCGCGCGCCTGGGCGTGGGCAACCAGAGCCTGGGCCTGACCGAGGTGGCTTACCAGAACGCACTGGCGTACGCGAAAGACCGCATCCAGATGCGCAGCCTGACCGGCCCGAAGGCCAAGGACAAGCCGGCCGACCCGATCATCGTGCACCCCGACGTGCGCCGCATGCTGCTCACGGCCAAGGCGTATGCCGAAGGCGGCCGGGCGCTGGCCATCTTCTGCTCGGTGCTGCTGGAGAAGGTGCATGCCCATCCGGACGAGAAGGTTCGCAAGGACAGCGACGACATGCTCTCGCTGCTCACGCCCATCACCAAGGCCTTTCTCACCGACAACGGCTACAACGCGGCCACCATGTGCCAGCAGGTCTTCGGTGGCCACGGCTACATCAAGGAATGGGGCATGGAGCAGTACGTGCGTGATGCCCGCATCAACATGATCTACGAAGGCACCAACACCATCCAGAGCCTGGACCTGCTGGGCCGCAAGGTGCTGGGCAACAACGGCGCCACGCTGAAGAAGTTCGGCAAGCTGGTGGGTGCGCTGGTGATGGAAGAGGGCGTCAACGAGAAGATGGCCGAGTTCATCAACCCGCTGGCCATCCTGGGTGAGCAGATCACCAAGTTCACCACCGAAATCGGCTTCAAGGGCCTGCAGAACGCCGACGAGGTGGGCGCTGCGGCGGTGGACTATTTGCGCGTTGCCGGCCACTTGGTGTTCGGCTACTTCTGGGCCCGCATGGCTCAAGTGGCGCTGCGCGAGATCGCCGCGGGCAATACCGACCCGTTCTACGTGGCCAAGCTGCAGACCGCGCGCTTCTACTTCGCCAAGCTGTTCCCCGAGACCGCGACGCTCATGCGCACTGCGCGCTCGGGCAGCAAGGTGTTGATGGACACGGATGCGGCATTGGCATAAAACTTTGCCCCCGACAACCACCAGGAGACTTCCATGATCAAGACCGTTGTGAGCACCCTCGCCCTGTCGCTGGCCTCGCTGTCTGCGTTTGCGCAGATGTCGCCTGTGGGTCTGTGGAAGACGATCGACGACGACTCCGGCAAGGAGAAGTCGCTGGTGCGCATCAAGGAAACGAACGGCGTCTTCAGTGGTGCCATCGAGAAGCTGCTGGACCCCACCACCAAGCAGGACGAGGTGTGCGACAAGTGCACCGACGACCGCAAGGACAAGCCGGTGCTGGGCATGACCATCCTGCGTGGGCTCAAGCAGAACGCCGACGACAAGGCGGTGTTTGATGGCGGCACCATCGTCGACCCCAACAACGGCAAGCTTTACCGCACCCGCCTCAAGCCGGTGGACGACGGCAAGAAGCTGGAGATGCGCGGCTACATCGGCCCGTTCTACAGAACACAAGTGTGGATTCGTGTCGAGTGAACGCGAGCCTCTCCCCATTCATGGAAAACCAATGAACCGATTTCAAGTGAAAAAAGTCGCCGTGCTCGGCGCGGGCGTGATGGGCGCGCAAATCGCTGCGCACCTGGTCAACGTCAAGGTGCCGGTGGTGCTGTTCGATCTGCCGGCCAAGGAAGGTCCAAAGAACGGCATCGTCACCCGCGCCATCGAGAACCTCAAGAAGCTCAAGCCTTCGCCGCTGGGTGTGGCGTCTGATGCCGACCTGATCGGCCAGGCCAATTACGAAGAGCACATGGACCAGTTGAAGGACTGCGACCTGATCATCGAGGCCATCGCCGAGCGCATGGACTGGAAGCTCGATCTGTACACCAAGATCGCCCCCTTCATCGCGCCGCACGCGATCGTCGCGTCCAACACCTCGGGCCTGTCGATCACCAAGCTCAGCGAAGTGCTGCCCGAGGCGATCAAACCGCGCTTCTGCGGCATTCACTTCTTCAACCCGCCGCGCTACATGACGTTGGTGGAACTGATCGCCACGCCGTCCACGCAGCCGCAGATCCTGAACGACCTGGAAAGCTTCGTCACCAGCGGTCTGGGCAAGGGCGTGGTTCGCGCCAAGGACACACCCAACTTCATCGCCAACCGCATCGGCATCGCCGGCATGCTGGCCACGATGAAAGAGGTGGAGAACTTCGGCCTGAGCTTCGACGTGGTCGACGACCTGACCGGCAAGCGCCTGGGCCGCGCGAGCAGCGGCACCTTCCGCACCGCCGACGTGGTGGGCCTGGACACCATGGCCCACGTGGTCAAGACCCTGCAGGACAACCTGAGCCTGGAGACCGACCCGTTCTACGGCAGCTTCGGCACGCCACCGGTGCTGGCCAAACTGCTGGAGCTCAAGAACCTGGGCCAGAAGACCAAGGCGGGTTTTTTCAAGAAGGTGGGGCGCGACATCCTGCGCTTCGATCTGGACAGCGAAGACTACGTGCCCGCCGGTGAAAAGGCCGACGAGGTCTACGGCCGCATGCTCAAGCGCCCGGCCGCCGAGCGCCTGAAGCTGCTGCGTAGCGCGGAAGGTGGACAAGGCCAGTTCCTCTGGGCGATTTTGCGCAACAGCTTCCACTACGCCGCTGTGCACCTGGCCACCATCGCCGACACCGCGCGCGACGTGGACCAGGCCATGCGCTGGGGCTTCGGCATGAAGCAGGGCCCGTTCGAGCTCTGGCAAGAGGCTGGCTGGCTTGAAGTGGCGAAGATGGTCCAGGAAGACATCGACGCCGGCAAAGCGCTGAGCAAGGCGCCGTTGCCCGAGTGGGTGTTCAAGGGCCCGGTGGCCGAGGCTGGCGGCGTGCACACCGCGCAAGGTTCTTGGAACCCGACCAACGGCACGTTTGACGCGCGCCGCCAGCTGCCGGTCTACCAGCGCCAGCACTTCCCCGAGCTCTTGCTCGGCGAAGCCGGCCCGAAGTTCGAGACGGCCGGCACCACGATCGAAGAGAACGACGCCATCCGCATCTGGACGCTCGACGAGCAGGTGTTGATCGTCAGCATCAAGACCAAGATGCACGCCATCAGCCCCGAGGTCTGCGAGGGCCTCATGGCTGCGGTGGACCTGGCCGAGAAGGAATACCAAGGTCTGGTGGTCTGGTCGGGCGACGAGCCCTTCAGCGCGGGTGCCGACCTGCAGGCCATGCTGCCGGCCTTCATGGCGGTGGGCGTGAGCGCGATCGAAGACGCCGAAGGCTTCATGCAGCAGACCATGCTGCGCCTGCGTTATGCCAACGTGCCGGTCGTCAGTGCCGTGCGCGGCCTGGCGCTGGGCGGTGGCTGCGAACTGGCCGTGTACAGCGCACGCCGCGTGGTGCACATGGAAAGCTACATCGGTCTGGTGGAAGTCGGTGTGGGCCTGGTGCCCGGCGCTGGCGGTCTCACCTACATCGCGCGTCGCGCAGCCGAGAACGCCGAAACCTCGACCGGCAAAGACCTGCTGCCTTTCCTCACCGAAGGCTTCACCGCCGCTGCCATGGCCAAGGTCGGCACCAGCGCGCTGGAGTCACGCAAGCTGGGCTTCGTGCTGCACTCCGACGTGATCGTGCCGCACAAGGACGAGCTCCTGTTCGTGGCCATCAACGAAGCGAAGGGCATGTTCAACGGTGGCTACCGCGCGCCGCACAAGCGCCTGTTCCCGGTGGCCGGCCGCGACGGCAAGGCCACCATTTTGGGCAGCCTGGTCAACATGCGCGACGGCGGCTTCATCAGCCAGCACGACTTCCACATTGCATCGCTGATCGCCAACGTGGTGACCGGTGGCGACGTGGAGCCGGGTACGCTGGTGAACGAGGACTACCTCATGACGCTGGAGCGCCGCGCGTTTTGCGCGCTGATCGTGCATCCGAAGACGCAGGAGCGGATTCTGGGGATGTTGAACACGGGCAAACCGGTGCGGAACTGATGTTGTTGGTGCGCCTTCCCCCATCCCTGCCTTCTCCCAGAGGGGGAAGGGGCAAGACATCTCTCCGGAGCCTGTGTCTGACTCCTTCCCCCTCTGGGGGAAGGCAGGGATGGGGGCTCCCCGCCAGCAAATAGCCATGCAAAACCAGGCCACTCCCAAAGCCCAAGTCAACGCCCGCGCCCTGCGCCGGGAGATGACCGATTCCGAGCGCAAGCTGTGGTCAGGGCTTCGGGGTGAACAACTGGGCTTCAAGTTCCGTCGCCAACACCCACTGGGCAACTTCATTGCCGATTTCGCGTGCTTAGAGCCGAAGCTCATCGTCGAACTGGATGGCTCGCAGCATGCGGACAACCAAGCCTACGACCGGGCTCGGGAGGCGTTCTTCGAAGCGAAGGGCTTTGCCGTCATGCGCTTTCCTTCGAACGCACCGTTTCAGAACCTCGATGGCGTGCTGAGCGCCATCCTTCATCAACTCAACATGTTGGCGGGCATTGCCCCCATCCCTGCCTTCCCCCAGAGGGGGAAGGAGTCAGACACCGCTGAAGGAGCGACACCATGAGCAAACAGATCCAGGACGCCTACATCGTCGCCGCCACCCGCACCCCCATCGGCCGCTCGCACAAGGGCTCGTTCAAGCATCTGCGCCCCGACGACATGCTGGCGCTTGCGCTACGCTCCGCACTCAGCCAGGTGCCCACGCTGGACCCCAAGGCCATTGAAGACATCATCTGCGGCTGCGCCATTCCTGAAGCGCAGCAGGGCCTGAACGTGGCGCGCATCGGCGCCATCCTGGCCGGGCTGCCGCACAGCGTGGGGGGCATCACCGTCAACCGATTCTGCGCATCGGGCCTGTCGGCACTGCAGATGGCGGCCGACCGCATCCGCGTGGGCGAGGCCGACGTGATGATCGCCGCCGGTACCGAGAGCATGAGCATGGTGCCCATGATGGGCAACTCGCCCAGCCTCTCGCCCACCATCTTCACCAACACCGACGACGTGGAGAGTTACGGCATCGCCTACGGCATGGGCCTCACGGCCGAGAAGGTGGCGCAGCAGTGGAAGGTGTCGCGCGACGCGCAGGATGCGTTTGCGGTTCAGTCGCACCAGCGCGCCGTGATCGCCATGAAGAACGGCGAATTCACCGACGAGATCACGCCGGTGGAAGTGACCGAGCGCAGCGTGGACCTGGAGAGTGCTGAAGTCACCACCTCCACCCGCACTGTGAGCCTGGACGAAGGCGCACGGCCTGACACCTCGCTGGAGGGCCTCGCCAGGTTGCGCACGGTGTTCGCCGCGCGCGGCTCGGTCACCGCCGGCAACAGCTCGCAGACCAGCGACGGCGCGGGCGCGCTCATCCTCGTGAGTGAAGCCGCCTTGAAGCGCTACAACCTCACGCCGTTGGCGCGTTTCGTGAGCTACGCATCGCGCGGTGTGCCGCCGCACCTCATGGGCATCGGCCCGATTGAGGCCATTCCGGCGGCGCTGAAGTCCGCCGGGCTGAAGCAGGACGACATCGACTGGTTCGAACTCAACGAGGCTTTTGCCGCGCAGTCGCTCGCCGTCATCAACACCCTGGGCCTGGACCCGAGCAAGGTCAACCCCATGGGCGGAGCCATCGCGCTGGGCCACCCGCTGGGCGCCACCGGCGCCATTCGTGCGGCCACCGTGGTGCATGCGCTCAAGCGGCACAACAAGCGCTACGGCATGGTCACGATGTGCGTGGGCATGGGTCAGGGGGCTGCCGGCATCATCGAACGCGTCTGACGACAGCGCCCACCTCCGGTGCGGCCATCGCCACCCGCGAGGTCGTTTGCTTCAGGGGGTAAGCCAGCCTCAGGGCCTGCCCAGAAACAGGTAGAGCCCGGTGTAACCCTTGGGCGCACTCACGACGCTCAAGTACAGCGGGCCGATGCCCGTGTCCGCGCCCACAAACAGACTGCCGGCGCCGCGCAATTGCCCCAGCGAAATGTCCTTGCGCGCGGTCCAGGCGTTGCCGGCTTCCAGCGAGCCGCCCACAAACAGGGCGCGCGCCACGCCCACGTTGTAAGCCAGGCGCTGGTAGTAGGTGAGCCGACCAAACAGCAGGTAGTTGCCTGCCACCTGAGCGGTGCGGTAGCCCGACAGATTCTGAAAGCCGCCGAGCGAATACTCGTCGATGGCGGCCAGTGGAATCTGGTCGGTGTAGGCCATGCGACCGCCCACATTGAAGGTGTGCACGCCCCAGGACTTCACGGCGGTGAAGGTGCCATCCAGTCGCGTGAAGTCGGTGGTGGTCCCGCCATCCACCTGCCGGCGGCCCCACGACCACTCGGCCTGACCGCGGTAGCCTTGCGATGGGAAGTTGGCGAAGTCCAGCTGGTCGGCCATGACGGTGGCGCGCAGGCCGCGCTCGGTCCATCGCACGGTGCTCACCCCGGCGGGAATCGCTGCCGACAGCAGCTCCGGTGTGGCGCGGCGCGCACTCGCCACCACGCCCAGCCGGGCCTCCCCGATCGTTCCACGCAGACCAATCGGCCAGCCCACGTCGGCGCCCATCTTCACGCCTTGCCGCTGCACCAGCGCGAGCGCGTCACCCTGGTCGCTGAACAACTCGACCTTGTTGATCGTGCCGTCCACATACGCCGCCACGAAGCGTTCGCTGTTCACCCCCAGGGGCTGGTAGATCTCGGAATACAAGCCCACCGTTTCGCCCAGCTGCACGCGGTTGCGCCACTCGGCACCGCTCTCGTTCAGCCAGTGGCGGTTGTGGCTGATGCGCAGGTTGAAGGCGCCTTCGCCCTGGAAGTCGGTGCGCAGGTCCAGGCCCACGCGCAGGTAGTTCGGCCCCCAGGCGTTTTCGCGCAGGCTGATCGTGAGGTCCTCGGTGCCGTTGTCTTCCCGCCGGCTCAGCGTGTAGTCGATGCGCTCGTAGTCGCCGCTGACCGACAGCTTCTGCAGATCGGCTTCGAGTTTGGGCACGTCCACCCGCTGGCCGGGCTCGGTGTCCAGGGCCCGCGCCAGGCGCGCGGCGCGCTCCTCACTCACGCCTTCGAAGCGGATGGCACCGATGCGGCCCACGCGGTCGGCGTTGGCCAGCGCCTGTGCGCTGCGCGCTTTCGTCCAGCTGGCGTAGCGTGGCTCGTCCACCGCGAAGCGCGCAAGCGCCTGGCTCACGGTGGCGGCGTAGGCGTTACCGATCTTCACCAGTTCCACCGCCTTGTCGAAATCGCTGGACGAGAGCTTGCCCAGCGGCGGCGCCAGCAGCAGGTCTTTCGTGGTCAGCGTGGCGATACTGGCCTGCACGTTCTGCTCGGTCAGGATGTTGACCATCTGCGTGGTGACGCCCAGCACCGTGCCCAGCGTGTCGCGTCCGGCCAGCGGCGTACCGATGTTCACCGCGATGATCACCTCGGCGCCCATGGCGCGCGCCACGTCCACCGGCAGGTTGTTCACCAGCCCGCCGTCGCCCAGGATGCGTTCGTTGATCGACAGGGGCGAGAACACGCCGGGCACCGACATGCTCGCGCGCAGCGCAGCGGCCAGGTCGTCCCGATCCATCACCACCGCCAGCCCGGTCTCCATGTCGGTTGCCACGGCGCGAAACGGCGTGGGCAGCTGGTCAAACGATTCAAGGTGGCGGGTCGAGAGCGTGTAGCGGCGCAGCAGCATTTCCAGTGAGCGGCTGGAGACCGCGCCCGTGGGCAGACGGAACTCGCCGTTGCGAAAGCCCAGCTGCAACACCGGCGAGAGTTCGAAGTCTTCTTCCTTGCGCCGTTGCGACAGCAGCTGGCGCGGCTCGCGGCTGTTGAAAAGACCACCCCAGTCCACCGCCAGGATCTCGCGCTCCAGGTCGTCGGCTTTCATGCCGCTGGCATACAAGCCGCCGATGATCGCGCCCATGGAGGTGCCCACGATCATGTCCACCGGCACCCGCGCCGCCTCCAGCGCCTTGAGCACCCCCACATGCGCAAAGCCGCGCGCGCCGCCGCCCGAGAGCACCAGGGCCACGCGTGGGTGTTCGCTGGCCACCTCGCCTTGCGCTGCCGACGGCAACGGCCCGAACAAGGTCGCCACGGCGGCGAAGACGAGGGGAATGAAACGGGAGCGCATGCAACACCTGTGAACTGAGGCGGCGTCCAGGCGCCGGGATGCGGTCAAGTGTAGGCGGGCACCTGCTGAAAACCGGTGCCGATACACGCTGTCACGCACCCGTCAGGGCTGGGGAGTGCAACCCGGAAAAGCACGCCCGTTCGTGGTAATTTGCGGTTTCCCCTTTGCACACCGAGAGACCCCCATGAGCGACATCCTCGTCCACACCGAAGCCGGCGTCTGCACCCTCACGTTCAACCGCCCCGACAAGAAAAACTCCATCACCGCCGCCATGTACAGCGCCATGGCCGACGCATTGCAGGTCGCGCAGGACGACGCGCAGGTGCGCTGCGTCGTGTTCCAGGGCAACGAAGCCATTTTCTCCGCCGGCAACGACATCGCCGACTTTCTGAACAACCCGCCCGCCACCACCGAATCGCCGGTGTTCCGTTTCCTGCGCGCGATCGCTCAGTTCCCCAAGCCGCTGATCGCCGCCGTGTGTGGTCCGGCCGTGGGCATCGGCACCACGCTGCTGTTCCACTGCGACCTGGTCTACGCCGGTGACAACGCCGCCTTCTCCATGCCCTTCGTCAACCTCGGCCTGTGCCCCGAAGCCGCCAGCAGCCTGCTGGTGCCGCAGATGCTGGGCTACCACCGCGCTGCCGAAGCGCTGCTGTTGGGCGAACCGTTCATGGCCGAAGCCGCGCTGGAGGTGGGCCTGGTCAACCGCGTGCTGCCCCCGCTCGAAGTGGCCGGCTACGCCCAGACCGCTGCCCGCAAGATGGCCGCCAAACCCATGACCTCGCTCATCGAGACCAAGCGCCTGATGAAGCAGGGTCAACTCAAGCAGGTGATGGCCGTGATGGCCGAAGAAGGTGTGAGCTTTGGCCGCATGCTGGGCGAGCCAGCGGCCAAGGAAGCGTTTGGCGCGTTCATGGAACGCAGGAAGCCGGATTTTTCGAAGGTGTGAGGCGCTCCCTGCCTTGCGGCTCCCCGGGGCCTTCGGCGCATCATCCGCTCAGGCGTTGATCCTCTCCTCGGCGGGCCAGAGCTGGGTCACCGTCTGGATCACGTCGCGCAGCTTGAAGGGTTGCAGCAAGAAACGGCGCACAGCCAGCTCCTTGAGCCGACCGAGCATCTGCGGATCGCACGCCGACGCCATCACTGCCACGGGAATGTTCGCCTCACAGCGGAATTTTCCCGCACGCAAACGGCCCAGCAGCTCCAGCCCGGCCTCTCCATCGACCAGCGACAGCAACAACCCGTCAGCTGGCCATGCTGTCAACCATTGTTCACCCATGGTCAGGCTGGTGGCCTCGTGAACACGCACGATCTCCAGCTGGCGGCAAACGGACGACACCGTGCTGCGAATCAGGCTGTCAGGCTCGATCAGCAGGACATTGACCGAGGGAGCGCCGAGTGCCGCCGTCATGTCAGTGCCTCTTCCCGGCGGAACATCTCATCCACCACAAGATCCCGCAGTCCACCGAGGATCGCCAGATCCAGTCTGTCGAAGGCGCGCGGACGGCGGTCCATGATGCAAAAGGTGCCGACGATCTGCCCGTAGGGCAGGCGCAACAGGGCGCCGGCATACGACCTCACGTACGGCGCACCGATCACCAAAGGGTTGTCCGCGAATCGTGGATCTTTCAAGGCATCCGGCACCACCAGGGTTTCGGACATGGTGACTGCATGCCCGCAGAACGAAATGTCTCTCGCGGTCTCGCATACATCCATGCCAAAACTCGACTTGAACCATTGCCGATCCTGGTCCACCAACGAGACCAACGCAATGGGGACATCAAACTCCTTGGCGGCAAATGCCGAAATGCGGTCGAAGCGCTCCTCGGGGGGTGTGTCTAGAAGAAGCAGCTCGCGCAACGCCAGAAGACGCTGCTTCTCGTTGTGCGGCAAAGGTGCCGGGATCATGGGTAGCCTCCATGCGGAAAGTCGGGTCAAGAGTCAAACCAACTGTCGAGATTGACCAAGGTTTGATACGACTATCGGCTTCTTTCATCCCTGACTGAAGAAGAACTTGAAGCAGGGAGACCAAAGCAGATGCTTTATGAATCGATTCGGTTGATGGGTGACGCGATCGTCCATCGTCGCATCACTTGCAGATGTGAATGCCGCCCCCATCAACGACCCGTTGTTTGCCGCAGCGGTGGCCGAGGCGGTGAAGGCGGTGGTGTAAGGTGCTGCGCCATGAGCACCACCGACCCCACCGAACAAGCCAGAACCCATTTTTTCGACGGCAACGCGCTCTTTGAAGCCGGCCGGCTCGAAGACGCCGCCGCCCAATACCTGGCCGCGCTGGCCCTCGTGCCGGGGCGCCCCTCGGTGCTGGCCAACCTGGGGGTGACGCAGTGCCGCCTCGGCCGGTGGCTGGAAGCTGTGACCACACTCACGCAAACCACGAAGGCCGACCCGACCCACCGCGACGCCTGGGTGGCGCTGGGGCTGTCGCACGAAGCGCTGTCCCATTGGAATGAGGCGGCGACCGCCCTGCAACAGGGTATCCGCCTCGGCGCGAACACCGGGCAGCTGTGGCTGTCGCTCGCCATGTGCCGCATGCGCCTGCAACAGCCCATTGAGGCGCTTCACGCGCTCGACCAGGCCGTTGCCATCGAGCCCACCCTGGCCGAAGCCTGGAGCCAGCGCGGCAGCCTGATGCGCGACACCGGGCGCTATGCCGAAGCTGCGCGCTCTTACGAGCAGGCGCTGGCGAACGGGGGTGACGAAACCCTCAACCGCTTCTATTTGTCGTCGGTGCAGGGCGGCGCGGCGCCGGCTCACCCGCCGTCGCTGTACGTGGAAGCGCTCTTCGACGAGTACGCCGACGACTTCCAGGCCCACTTGGTCGAGCAGCTGAACTACCAGGCGCACAACACCCTGCTGGCCCCGCTGCGCGCCAGCGGCCAACGGTTCGAGCGGGTGCTCGATCTGGGTTGCGGCACCGGTCTGTGTGGCCGCCTCATCCAGGCGCAGGCCGGTTCGGTTGAGGGAGTCGACCTGTCGTCCGCCATGGTGGCGCAGGCCCAGGCCAGCGGCGCTTACCGGCGCGTGGTGCACGGCGATCTGTTGGCGTTCTTGCGCGAGGGCAACGAGCCGGTGGATCTCGTGATGGCGGCCGATGTGTTCATCTACGTGGGCGCGCTCGACGCGGTCTTCGAGGCGGTGCGCGAGCGGCTGCAGCCCGGCGCCTGTTTTGCTTTTTCGGTCGAACTCGCCTCCGACGGCAGCGAACTCAAGTTGTTGCCCAGCTTGCGCTACGCCCACTCACCCGCGTACATCGACCGCCTCGCCACGCTCAACGGCTTTCGCGTGCGCCAGAGCTGGCAGGCGCCGCTGCGCGAAGACCAGCAAAAGCCTGTGATGGGGTTGTACGTGCTGCTGGAGCCGGTGGCCAGCGCCTGAACTTCAAACCAACTTCGCCGGGCTGTACCGGAAGGTCGCCCGGATCACCCCGTGGTCGCCCGTGCCCAATGACTTGTGGTCGTCGAAATTCAGGTGGTCGTTGTTGATCACCAGGCCGTCGAACATCCAGATCCGCTTCTTGCTGTTGTCGTAGAACTCCTGGCTCACCAGGATGTGGTCGAGCGACTCGCGGATGTCCTGGTGCACGTGGGTGTAGTACACGTCGCGCGTGTCGCGGTATTCCTGCAGGGTCTGCGCGGTGTAAAGCGAGGAGTCGCCGCCACCCTTGCTCTCGCCCACCAGATAGCGTGGCTGCTCTGTGAGGATGTTGGCGGTGTTGCTGTGCTGGCCGTCGTTGATGTCGCCAAGCACGATCACCGGTGTGTCGTTGCCCTTCATCTGTTCGGAGAGCAGAAACCGCAGCGCCGTGGCCTCGGCCGTGCGCCGGATGGTGGAGATCGCTGCGCCCAGGCCGGTGGCGTGTTTGCCGTAGAGCGCCTTGTCGGCCTTGAACCACTTCTCGTTGAACACCTGGGTCGGCCCTTTCGATTTGAAGTGGCACACGTACACGTGCACCTCGGGGCCCGGGCTGCGCGGCTGGATGGTGAAGTGCAGCACGGGCCGCGAGTAGCCCTGGATGTTCACGCTGATGCTGGGCGTTTGCGGGTCGTCGCCGGTGGAGCGCAGCACGAAGCCCGGCGGGAACTTCGTGATCCATTCGGGCTGGCCGGTGAGCAGGCCCTTGCGCACGAGGGCGCCGCAGTCGATGCGTTTTCCGATGGAGCCAGGCCGGGCCAACAGGTCGTAGTTGGCCTCCACACCAGCAGACTGCAGTGCGCGCTGCACCGAAGCGGGATGCCACATTTCCTGCAGGCCGAACACGTCGGCGTCCAGCGACTGGAGCTGGTGCGCGGTCCAGCCGATCTTGCGGTCGTACTCGGCCTGGGTCCAACCCGTTCTGTCCGTGTACACCGGCAGACCGGGTTCATTCAGGTTGTAGAGGTTGAACGAGCCGATGCTGAGCTGCTTGAGATTCATGGTGTGACCTCCTCAGGGTGGAGATCAGACTGTGCACCCGCCGGGTGACAACGCCACCCCCAAGATGAGGGAAAGCGCCGAGCGGTTCAGGCGTTGCGCCGTGCCACCCAGTAGGCCGCGCCCTCGGCGCCGTATCGCTCGGCGTGCGGCACGTGTGCGTCCAGCTCGAAGGTGTCGCCGGCCAGCAAGTGGCGCGTCTGCTCGCCCACCGTGAGCCACATCTCGCCGCGCGCCACCAGTGCGTTGGCGGCGAACGGATGGGTGTGGGTGTCGAGCACGGTGAGCGGCGCCCATTCGCGCTCCAGCACCTCGTCAAAGCCCTCGGCGAGGCGTTGCTGGCGGAAAGTGTCGAAGGTGGTATTCATTGCCCGGATTCTCCGCAACGGTGGAACGAGGTCAAGCGAATGGGCGACGCTGTGCCGTCAGATGAGTCGGGCGAGTTTCACCGCCTGGGCCGAGCCGCTGCCCACCAGCACACACCAGGCACGCAGCAGCGCCCCGGGCGGGTGGGTTTGCAGGGACAGCGCTTCGTCCCGGTGTGCCACCTCGTCGGCCTGGCATTCCACCAGCAGGGCGCGCAGGGAGTCCACGCCGGATCGACCTTCGATGCGGTCGATCTGCTGCTGGTAGTGGTGGTCCACGAAGGTTTCCACCGCCGCGATGGTGGCGTGCACCGCGCGCGGCCCCACCAGTGCGGGCAGTGCGCCGGTGAGGAAGCCCGCCACGCGCCAGCCCGGCAGTAGCCAGCTGCGCCGGGCCCACGGCAGCACCTCGCACACGCGCCGCAGGTGGTCTTGTTCGGTGGCGCCGTGGCGCAGCGCAAAGGCCTTCAGGTCGGCGTCGCGCGTGACGAGTGCGATGCCGCGGTAGATCCAGACCGCGCCGGTCTCGCCGGCGTGGTCCGAGCGCAGGTCGGCCAGCATGTCGTCGGGCACGGCGGGTGCGTCCAGCCCGCGCGCCACGCTCTGCATGGCCGGGCGCACGCGCAGGAAACCCACGTAGGCGCGCTCCATCAACCAGGCCGCACCCGGTACGCGACCCATGAAGGCCAGCCAGCGCCAACCCGGCAGGCGCGCCCACAGCGCCAGAAAGGCCTCGGCGCCGCTGAGCAGGCTGCCGTCTTCTCGCTGCACATGAAAGCGGGCCATCAGCGTGCTGCGCTCGTCGGGCAGCGCGGTGCCGGGGGCGCTCACGTCGACCCAGCGCACCGGCTCGCGCGCCGCCAGGCCCTGGTAGACGGCGATCTCGCGCCGGCACAGCGGGCAGTCGCCGTCGTACAGCACGGTCATGCAGTTCTGAGCGGGGGTGGTGTCGTTCATGCGTTGATCGTATCGGCGCATGTGCCGGGCTGCAGCGCTCAGCGCCAAGACCCCCAACGGTGACGTGCTGGAAGTCCCCTCGCTTTACAGGATATTCAGCCTGCTTCGTCCCACCCGCACCATCGGCCGGCGTCGGCGTCGGCGTCGGCGCCCGCAACGAGCGGGAGCGAACTTTCCTGCTGGATCGGGCGTAAAGCGTGCGCTGATCTGAGGTCCTTTGGCGCGGGTACAAGCCCTCATGGCGCGGTGCGTGCCAGCCCGCCACACTGGGCACAAAGCGAGCGTTCATGGATTACCAACCCACCACCCGCACCGAAACAGACACGCTCGTCATCGGTGCCGGCCCTGCCGGGCTGGCCACGGCGGCCTGCCTGGCGCAGCAGGGCATGCGGGCGCTGGTGATCGATCAGGCGCATGAGGTGGCCTCCAGCTGGCGCCACCACTACGAGCGCCTGCACCTGCACACCGTCAAGACCCATTCGGCGCTGCCGGGCCTGCCGTTTCCCGACAGTGCGCCGCGCTACGTGTCGCGCCAGGGGGTGGTGGACTACCTCACGCGGTACGCCGATCACCATGGCATCGAACCCGAGCTGGGGGAAAACGTGGTGGGCATCGAGCCCGCACCCCAGGGTGCCGGCTGGCTCACGCGCACCTCGAGCGGGCGACTCATCGCCTCCCGCCGGGTGGTGGTGGCCACAGGCGCCAACCGCCGCCCGCGCGCGCCATCGCTGCCCCACCAGGAAATTTTCGGTGGGCGTGTGCTGCACAGCCGCGAATACCGCAACGCCGCGCCGTTTGCCAACCAGCGCGTGCTGGTGGTGGGCATGGGCAACACCGGCGCCGAGATCGCGCTGGACCTGGTGGAGCACGGCGTGAGCGCAGCGCTCTCGGTTCGCTCGCCACTCAACATCGTGTACCGCGACGTGCTGGGCCGTCCCACCCAGCTCTCCAGCATCCTGCTCAGCAAGCTGCCGCCGGCCCTGGGTGATGCGGCGGCCAAGTTGCTGCGCAACCACCCCGTGGGCGACCTCGGCCGCTACGGCCTGCACACCGCCACAGCCTCACCGCTGCGCCAGCTGCGCGAAGAAGGCAAGACGCCGGTGATCGACGTGGGCACGGTGGCGCGCATCAAGCGCGGCGACATCCAGGTCTACCCCGGTATCCAGACGCTGCTGTACGGCGGTGTGCGCTTCACCGACGGCACCGAGCACCCGTTTGACACGGTGCTGCTGGCCACCGGCTACGACGCGGCGTTGAATGAACTGTTTCCCTCCACGCCCCTGCCGCTGGACGCGCGCGGCATGCCCGCCGAGGTGGTGGGGCAGGGCGCGTTGGCTGGTGTGTATTTCGTGGGGTTCGATGTGCGCCAACCTGGCGGACTGCTGCGCGCGATTGCGGGGCAGGCGCAGATGGTGGCGGATCACATCGCCAGCGAATCCCGGGACTGACCCCGCTCACCATCAACTTCCCCCATCACAACCATGCCCAGCACCGACACCCTTGAACGTTTCATCGCCCTGGTGGAGAGCAACGCGCACGATCAGGCCATCGAAGACTTCTACGCACCGCACGCCTCCATGCAGGAGAACCAGGCCGCGCCTCGAGTGGGGCGCGAACAGCTGCTGGCCAGTGAGCGCAAGGTGATGGCGCGCGCTGCCTCCATCGAATCGCGCTGCGTGCGCCCGCTGTTCGTCAATGGCGACCACGTCGTGATCCGCTGGAAGTTCCGCTTTGTCTGGCAGGACGATTCGGTGACCGAAATGGAGGAACTCGCGCACCAGCGCTGGGAGGGCGAACGCATCGTGCAGGAACAGTTCTTCTACGACCCGGCTCAACGCACGCCCCAGGCACCTCCGGGCGCTGCCATCTGAGTCTGTATGGGTCTGGCAGCTTCAGCGCTGACCGATCTTCACGTCGCCAAACAGCTGATTCATGCCGCGCGGCTGGCTGCGCCAGTACTGCGGTGGGGCGTCCACCTGCGCACCGAGCTTTGCGGCGGCGTGCCAGGGCCAGCGCGGATCAAACAGCATGGCGCGCGCCAGGGCCACCAGGTCGGCGCGGCCGCTGGCGATGATCTCTTCGGCCTGTTCGGGCTCGGTCACCAGGCCCACAGCGATGGTGGGCAGGCCCACCGCGCGCTTGACCTGCTCGGCCAGCGGCACCTGGTAGCCAGGGCTCAGCGGAATCTGCTGCAGCGGGGAGATGCCGGCACTGGAGATGTGCATGAAGTGGCAGCCGCGTTTTTTGAGTTCATGGCCGAGCACCACGCTCTGCTCGGCGTCCCAGCCGCCGTCCACCCAGTCGGTACCCGACAGGCGCATGCCCAGCGCCATGCTGGCCGGCAGCACGGCGGCCACCGCGTCGAACACCGCCAGCGGGAAGCGCATGCGGTTCTCCAGCGAGCCACCGTATTCGTCGGTGCGCTGGTTGGAAATGGGCGAGAGGAACTGGTGCAGCAGGTAGCCGTGGGCCGCGTGCAGTTCGATCGCGTCGATGCCGATGCGCTGCGCGCGCACAGCCGCGTCCACGAACGCCTGTTTGATGCGGTCCAGGCCGGACGCGGCCAGCGCATGCGGCGGTGGCTCGTGCGTGAGGTGGGGAATGGCCGAGGGCGCGAGCGTCTCCCAGCCGCCGTCTTCCGGCGCGATGAGCTGGCCGCCCTCCCACGGCGCGCGGCTCGACGCCTTGCGCCCCGCGTGCGAGAGCTGGATCGCGATCGGCATGGCCGAGTGCTGGCGCACTTTGCGCAGCACCTCGCCCAGCGCCTGTTCGTTCGCCTCGTTCCACAGGCCGAGGTCTGTGGGTGAAATGCGGCCTTCGGGCGTGACGGCCGTGGCCTCCAGGATCAGCAGACCCGCGCCCGAGAGCGCCAGATGGCCGAGGTGGATCAGGTGCCAGTCGGTGGCGTTGCCGTGTTCGGCCGAGTACTGGCACATGGGCGCGATCACGATGCGGTTCTTCAGGTGCAACGGACCGAGGTCGAAGGGAGAAAACAGCTGGCTCACGGGCGTTCCTTGAAGCGGAGGTTGTCGGGGATGGGGCAGCTCAGCGGATGCCCGCGGTGTCGAAGCTCAGGTGCTCGCGCACCCAGTCGGCTGCGTTGGCATACACCTCACCTTGCGAACCCACGGCCACGTAGTCGGGGTGGCGCACCTCGAGCGGGCCTTCGAGCGTGGCCAACAAAGCCACGGTGTCCGGTGGCACCTGCACCAGCCGGCTGCGCTCCACCTTGCGGTAGCGCCCCGGCCCGACCGCTTCGTAGGTGCGCTCGAACAGGTCTTTCTTGATCGGCCAGGCCGCGCCGTCGTCCTGCACCAGCACCCAGTCCAGGCCCTGGTCGGCCGTGAGTTCGCCCCAGGCCACGGCGAAGGTCTCAAGGCCCCGGGGTTCGCGGATGGCCACCGTGAAGCGGCGCGAGGCCGTGCGCGGCGCGCCCCAGGCGGGAGGGATCTCGCTGGCGTGGCCGATGGAGATGCGTTGTTCGGCCATGGGTCAGTTCGGCTGGGGCTCGTCGACGATCTGGAACGAGAGGCCCGCGTGTTCCTGCAGCCGCCGCACCAGCGTGAGGCCCATGGCCGCACCCGGCGTCCACACGCCACCGGGCGTGGTGGTGTGGCTGGTCTCGCGCGCCAGGCACAGCGCGGTCTCGCTGATGAGCTTGCAGGTGGATCCATAGCCCGGGTCACGGTCGCCTTTCACACTGGCGCGCAGGGTGCGGCCGTCGGCCGTCTGCCCGATGAACAGCACTTCGTAGCGGCCTTTCTCGCGCTGCTCCTTCGTGGGGCCCTGGCCGGGCTGCGGCAGCGCAAAGCGGCGGATGAGTGCACGCGTGGGGCCAAAAGCCAGCAGTGCGTTCTGCATTCGGGTGTTGCGCGCCAGTGTTTTGGCGCGCTTCTCGCCGCCGTCTCCACCGCCGGTGAGCAAACGTTCGCTGTAGACGAAATCAGCACCCCAGGGGTGGCCGCGCAGTGCGTGGGTGCGGTGCACGTTCTTGGTGTTGATGGGGGCCATCACGAACGGCCCGCTCCACGACTGCGCGAGCTCGTCGAAAGCGGCGGTGCTGTCGTCGGGTTGCTTCGGGCCGTGAAAGCCCGGCGTGAGCGCAAACGGATCGGCCAGCGTGCGAGCCAGCGCCGGGTTGCGTCCGGCGTTCTCCAGCGTGGCGATCAGGCTGGCGGCGGTGCCCCCGGAGAAGCCGCCCTTCATCACCTTCACCCGGCCGTGCACGCGCACCAACGGCGCGCCCAGGCGCTGCAAGGCTTCCTGCTGCAGGTAGACCACGCCGAGGTCGAACGGGATGGAGTCGAAGCCGCACGAGAACACGATGCGCGCACCGCTCGCCGCCGCCGGGCCCTGCAGGCGCGGGATCATCTGCGCCATCCAGCCGGGTTCACCGCACAGGTCCACGTAGTCGGTGCCGGCCTGCGCGCACGCGTCCACCAACGGCTGGCCGTGTTGCTGGTACGGGCCCACGGTGGTGATGACCACCCGGGCCTGGGCCACCAGCTTCCCCAGCGCGGTGGCATCGGTGGCATCTGCCACCAGCAGCGGCAGGGCAGGGCCGATGCCCAGCGCCTCGCGCACCTGGGTCAGCTTCTCCAGGTTGCGCCCGGCCATGGCCCAAGCCACGCCGCGCCCCACGCCATAGGTGTTGTGGAGGTACTCGGCCACCAGCCGCCCGGTGAAGCCGGTGGCGCCGAACACGATGATGTCGAAGGTTTTGTCCATGCGGCATGGTCGCAGAAACAGGGTGCCCTCAGGGCCTGCGCGGGCCGCAGATGTCGAACCGGAGACAGCTGTTCACATTTTCACAAAGCAAGCGCTTGTTGAAATTCAGCGGCGCTGATATGGTCTGCGTCCATGAACCTGGACATTCCCGAATTGCTGGCCGCCGAGGTGGGTGCTGAAGTACCGCGCCGCGCGCGCGGCCGCCCGCGCAAGACCGCCGACGAGCGCGACGATGGCAACCGGCGGCGCGAGCTGATTCGTGGTGCCGCAAAGTTGTTCAGGGCGCAGGGCTTTGCCGGCACCAGCACGCGCGACATCGCCACCGCCGTGGGCATGCGCTCGGGCTCGCCCTTCTACCATTTTGAGAGCAAGGAAGCGCTGCTGGCCGCGGTGATGCTGGAGGGCATGCAGGGTGCGCTGCAGCGGCAGAACGCTGCGCTGGCCGGCTTGCCGCCGGGTGCCGGTGTGCGCGAGCAATTGCGGGTGCTGGTGCGCAACCACTTCGACGTGCTGCTCGGCCCCGACAGCGACTTCATTCCCGTGATGCTGTACGAATGGCGTTCGCTCGACTCCACACAGCGCAGCGAGGTGAACCGCCTCAAGGATGGCTATGAATCAGCCTGGGTGCCGGTGCTCGAAGCGCTGCACGCCACCGGTCAGCTGGCGGGTGACCCGGTGCTGGCGCGGCTCATGATCTTCGGCGCGCTCAACTGGTCGGTGCAGTGGTACGCACCGCCCTCGGGCCGCAGCGCCAAGGCGCGTGCGCGCGCTTCGCTCGACGACCTCACCACCTCGGCCTTGCAACTCTTCTTGAAGGAACCGACATGAGCACCACCACCGAACACAAGCACTACCGCTCCGCGTTTGCCCCCGGCCTGCTGCACGGCCGTGTGATCGTGGTCACCGGCGGCGGCTCCGGCATCGGCCGCTGCACCGCGCACGAGCTTGCCAGCCTGGGCGCGCACGTGGTGCTGATCGGCCGCAAGCTGGAGAAGCTGCAGGACACGGCCGGCGAGATCGTGGCCGACGGCGGGCGCGCGAGCTTCCACGCCTGCGACATCCGCGAGGAAGACACCGTGCGCACCGTCATCACCGCCATCGTGGCCGCGCACGGTCGCATCGACGGGCTGGTGAACAACGCCGGTGGCCAGTACATCACGCCCCTGGAAAACATCAGCGCCAAAGGCTGGCAGGCGGTGATCGACACCAACCTCACCGGCGGCTTTCTCATGGCGCGCGAGTGTTATGTGCAGAGCATGCAGGCGCAGGGTGGATCCATCGTCAACATCGTGGCCGACATGTGGGGCTCCATGCCCGGCATGGGCCACAGCGGCGCGGCGCGCGCGGGCATGGTGAACTTCACCGAAACCGCCGCGCTGGAATGGGCCAAAAGCGGCGTGCGCGTGAACGCGGTGGCACCGGGCTACATCGCCTCCAGCGGCATGGACCACTACCCCGCCGAGGCCGGGCCGATGCTGCGCGAGATGCGCGACACCGTGCCGGCCGGACGCTTCGGCAACGAGGCAGAAACCTCGGCCGCCATCGTCTTTTTGCTCAGCCCGGCGGCGAGCTTCATCAGCGGCAGTGTGCTGCGCGTGGACGGCGCGCGGCCGCAGGTGCGCATGGGCTGGGGGCAGGTGGCCGCGCCCCTGTCGGTGCAGGACCGCGACGCGGTGAAACCCTTCGATGGTTTCCACCGCTATGTGACGCCGAAGGTCTTTCAGGATGTTTGAGTCCAGCTTCAACCCCCAGAGCCCGCAAGCGCAGCAACGGCGCGACGCCATGCTCGCGCGCATCACGCAGTTGCGCGCACTCGAAGACCGTGCCGCACAGGCCTCGGCGAAATCAAAACCGGTGTTCGACAAACGCGGCCAGCTGCTGCCGCGTGAGCGCGTGGCCTTGTTGCTCGACCCCGGCGCGCCTTATCTGCCGCTGTGTTCGCTGGCCGGTTTTCTGCAGGACACGAAAGACCCCGAGAAGTCGGTGCCCGGCGGCGGCATGGTGGCGGGCATCGGCTTCATCGCCGGTGTGCGCTGCATGGTGGTGGCGAGCGACTCGGGCATCGAGGCCGGCGCCATCCAGCCGCGCGGGCTGGAAAAAATCCTGCGCGTGCAGGACATCGCACTGCAGAACAAGCTGCCCTTTGTGCACCTGGTGGAGAGTGCCGGCGCCAACCTCATGAAGTACCAGGTGGAAGGCTTCGTGCACGGCGGCTCGCTGTTCCGCAACCTCGCGCGCCACTCGGCCGCCGGCCTGCCGGTGATCACGGTGCAGCACGGTTCGGGCACGGCGGGTGGGGCTTACATGCCAGGCTTGAGTGATGTGGTGATCATGGTGCGCGGGCGTTCGCGGGCGTTTCTGGCGGGGCCGCCTCTGCTCATGGCGGCCACGGGTGAAGTGGCCACCGAAGAGGAGCTGGGTGGTGCGGAGATGCACACCGGTGTGTCG